>DATBMU010000019.1:0-5684 GCA_036554665.1 Actinomycetota bacterium
AGGAGCTCGCGTCCGAGGCCGGCGTCGCGCCGGTCGGGCTCGACGTACATGCTCGTCACGTACGCGAGCGGGCGCTCCCACCGCGCACGCGCGGGATGCGGCACCTTCTCGACGAGCTGGAGCCAGACGCAACCCACGAGCCGGTCGCCGTCGCTCGCCACCCAGGCTCGCCACGGCGCCCCGTCCGCGAGGGCCGACGCGACGAAGGATCGCATCTCGTCGTCGAACGCCTCGCGCGACAGGTCGGCCGGCGTGCCCGATCCCACCCGGAACTCCCACCGCAGCCGCGCGAGCTCGTCGGCATCCTCGGGTCCGGCGGCCCGGATCGCGACCGTCATCGGCTCGACCCCAGGGCGCGCGCCACCTCGGCGTGCACCTCCGCGTGCCGCCGGACGTTCGTGTCCCGGTCGATCGGGACCTCCAGCACGTGCACGCCGCCGGCGGCGCGAGCGTCCTCGAGGGCCGGCGACAGACCCCGCGCGCGCTCCACGCGGCGATGCCCCGCTCCCGCCGCGTGACACACGGCGCCGAGGTCGAGGCCGTGGGGGGTCGTGAAGAGCTCCTCGAGCTCCGGTAGGCTCCGCTGCTCGAGGAACGAGAAGATGACGCCGCCGTCGTTGTTCGGGACGACGAAGACCGCGTCCGCGCCGCGTCGCGCACTCCAGAGCAGCGATCCCACGTCGTGGAGCAGCGTGAGGTCCCCGCAGAGCGCCGTCGTCGGCGCGCCGGTGGCGGCGACCCCGAGCACCGTCGAGACGAAGCCGTCGATCCCGCTCGCCCCCCGGTTCGCGAGCACGCGCAGGCCGTCGCGCGGGAGCATGTACGCGTCCAGGTCGCGGACCGGCATGCTCGAGCCGACGACGAGGGTGGATCCCTCGGGGAGCGAGGCCGCGACGTCCCGAGCGAGCCGGCCCTCGTCCGGATCGTCCCGGGCGTCCAGCGCCGCGTCGACGGCCCGCCGGGCCCGCGCGTCGGCCTCGAGCCAGCCGCGGAGCCACCCGTCGTCCGGGCGGCCGGCCAGCCGGTCGATCGCGACCTCCGCGAGCCGGTCCGGCGGCGAGCGGAACCACCGCTCCGCGACCCGGGCCGGGTCGGCCACCAGGTCGTCGGGATCCACGATGACGAGCCGCTCCGCGGCGGCGACGAACGCCAGGCCCGCGCGTGACGTCGGGGCGGCCCCGACCTGGACGACGAGCTCGGGGACGTGGTCCGAGGCGAACGACCCGTTCGAGAGCAGGAACTGACCCGCGGCGAGGGCGCCGGGAACGCGCAGCCCCGAGGTCGGCTCGGCCAGGAGCGGCCACCCCAGGCGCCCGGCGAGCTCCACGATCGCCGGTGCCGCGCCGCGGAGCGAGCCGGCCACGATCGCCCCGCGCCCGACGTCGCGGATCTCCTCGAGGAACCCCTCGTCGTCGGGGTCGGTGCGCGTCGAGGTTCCGTCGGCCACCTCGGGAGGCGTTCCGAGCGCCTCCTGCCGGGCGAGCGGCGCCGGCTCGAACGCCGGCCCGGTCGCGGTCGGCGTCAGCGGCTCGCGGAACGGCAGGTCGACGTGGACCGGACCCGGCGGCCCGCCGGTGGCCGCCGAGATCGCCTCGCCCGCGAGCGCCCGCCATCTCGCCGGGCCCGGCTCGTCGCCGGGGACGGGCGCCTCGAGGTAGCGCTTCACGTACCGCCCGTAGAGCCGGACCTGGTCGATCGTCTGGTTCGCGCCGACGCCGCGGAGCTCGGGCGGTCGGTCGGCCGTGAGCAGGAGCAGCGGGACCCGGGACATCGAGGCCTCCACCGCGGCCGGGAGGAGCTCCGCGGCCGCGGTCCCGCTCGTGCACGCCACCGCGACGGGCCGGCCCGTGGCCTTCGCGATGCCGAGCGCGAAGAACGCCGAGGCGCGCTCGTCGAGATGCACGTGGACCCGCACGCCTGGATGGCGCCGGAGCGCGAGCGCGATCGGCGTCGATCGCGAGCCGGGCGAGACGGTGGCGTGCTCCAGACCACCGTGCACCAACCCGTCGACGAACACCGACGCACAACGGAGCGCGACGTCGGCCTCCGTCACGATCGAGCCCCTCCCGCGATCCACAGCCCGAGCGCGAGCAGCGCGCCGAACACCACCTGGATCACCCCGGTCTCGACCAGGACCGGGATCAGCGCCGGGCCGCGCGCCCGGCCGACCCGGACCAACGGCCGGGCTGCTACGGCCGCGGCCCCGAGCGACAGGAGCGACCAGGCGGGCAACCCTCGATCGTCCGAGCCGGTACCGACCGCCACGCCGGCCACGATCACGCCGAACGCCGCCGAGACGCAGACCCGATAGAGCGTCCGGCTGCGGCGATCGCCCAGGCGGACCGCCAGCGTGCGCTTGCCCGTCGCCGCGTCGGTCGGGATGTCGCGCAGGTTGTTCGCGACGAGGATCGCCACGGCCAGCAGCCCCATCGTCGCGGCCGACCACCACGCGGCGCTCGAGACCGTCTCGACCTGCACGTAGGCGCTCCCGGCGGTCGCCATGAGGCCGAAGAAGACGAACACCATCACCTCGCCGAGGCCGAGCTCCGCGTACGGCCTCGGCCCGCCGCTGTAGAGCCAGAGCGCGAGCATCGCCACCGCGCCGAGCGGCACCAGCCACCAGGTCGTCGCCGCCGCGAGCGCGAGCCCCGCGGCGGCGGCCACCGCGATGCTTCCGAGTGCGGCGGCCAGGACCGCCCTCGGCGAGGCCAGACCGGAGGACGTGAGCCTCGGCGGTCCGAGCCGCTCGGTGGTGTCGATGCCGCGGACGCCGTCGTGGAAGTCGTTGGCGTAGTTCACGCCCACCTGGAGGCCGAGCCCGACGAGCACCGCCGCCGCGAACCGCCAGGCCACCACGTGACCCGCCGCGGCCGTCCCGACGACGACCGGCGTCACGCTCGCCCCGAGCGTCCTCGGGCGGGCGCCGTGGACCCAGACAGCGAGCCGGCTCACGGCCGTTTCGGGAACCGGGTGAAGTCGGGATCGCGCTTCTCGACGAACGCGTCCCGCCCCTCCTGCGCCTCCTCGGTCATGTAGAACAGGAGCGTCGCGTCGCCGGCGAGGTGCTGGACGCCGGCGAGCCCGTCGACGCCCGCGTTGTAGCCCGCCTTGAGGAGCCGGAGCGCGAGCGGGCTCATCCGCAGCATCTCGCGGCACCAGCGGACGGTCTCGTCCTCCAGGTCGTCGACCGGCACGACGGCGTTCACGAGCCCCCACGACAGCGCGGTCTGGGCGTCGTACTGCCGGCAGAGGAACCAGACCTCCTTGGCGCGCTTCTCCCCGACCTGGCGCGCGAGCAGGTTGATCCCGTAGCCACCGTCGAACGACCCCACCCTCGGACCCGTCTGCCCGAACCTCGCGTTGTCGCCGGCGATCGTGAGATCGCAGCACAGGTGGAGCACGTGCCCGCCGCCGATCGCGTACCCGGCGACCATCGCCACCACCGGCTTGGGCAGCCGGCGGATCTGGATCTGGAGGTCGAGGACGTTCAGCCGGCCGATGCCGCGCTCGTCGACGTACCCGTCGTCGCCGCGGATCCGCTGGTCGCCGCCGCTGCAGAACGCCTCCGTGCCCTCGCCGGTCAAGATCACGACCCCGATCGAGGGATCGCCGCGGGCGGCGTCGAACGCCCGGATCAGCTCTCGGACCGTGACGGGGCGGAACGCGTTGCGAACCTCCGGGCGGGCGATCGTGATCTTCGCGATGCCCTCCGCCGTCTCGTACCGGATGTCCGTGTACTCGCCCGATGCCACCCAGTCCATTCGACCATCCACTCCGAGAGCGTCCACTCACAGGGTCCGGGTTAGCCTAGCGGATGTGGATCGAACGCTCCGGGCGGCCGGCGGGCTCCGCGAGGGCGACGTCGTGGCGGCGACGCTGCCGGCCGGGCCGGAGTGGCTGGACCTGGTCCGCGAGGTGTGGGCCGCGGGCGCCGCGCTCCTGCCGATCGACGGCCGGCTCCCGCAGGCCGGGGCCGACGCGCTGCTGCGGCTCGCCCGCCCCACGGTCTCGATCTCCGCGCGCAGCGGCCGGACGTTCGTCCGTCGGCATGCGGACGGGGTCGGGTCGGACGCGGGGGTCGTCCTCATCGTGCACACCTCGGGGACCGCGGGGGTCCCGAAGCTCGTGCAGTTCGATCGCCACGCGATCGACGGGGCGGTCGCCGCGTCGGCCCTCGCGCTCGAGGCGACGCCGCACGACCCCTGGATCTGCTGCCTCCCGCTCGCACACGTCGGCGGCATGCTGGTGCTGCTGCGGGGCGTGCTGCTCGGGGCGCCGGTCAGCGTCCACCCGGCGTTCGACCCGTCGCTGATCGACGCCGAGGCGACGGTCGCGTTCGTCTCCGTCGTCCCCACGATGCTGGGGCGCCTGCTCGATGCGGGGACGGGTCTCGGGCGCTTCCGGTCGATCCTCGTGGGCGGCGCCCACCTGCGCCCCGACCTGCGGCTGCGCGCCGAACGCGGCGGGGCGAAGGTGATCGAGACCTACGGGCTCACGGAGTCCTGCGGCGGCGTGGTCTACGACGGACGGCCGCTGCCCGGCGTGGAGGTGCGCGTGAACGAGGACGGCGGGATCGAGCTGCGGGGGCCCACCCTGATGCTCGGGTACCGCTCCGATCCCGAGGCGACCGCACGCGCCTTCACCCCGGACGGCTGGCTCCGGCCGGGCGATGCCGGCGAGATCGACGCCGACGGGTGCCTGCACGTCGTGGGGCGCATCGACGACCTCATCAACACCGGCGGCGAGCGCGTGTGGCCGCAGGAGGTCGAGGCCGCCCTCCGCGAGCATCCCGACGTCGCCGAGGTCGGGGTCGGCGGGCGCCTGGATCCCGAGTGGGGACAGCGCGTCGTCGCCTTCGTCGTGCCGGCGGACCCGGCCACGCCGCCGTCGCTCGACGAGCTCCGCGGGTTCGTCGGCTCGCGGATCGGGCGCCACAAGGCGCCGCGCGAGCTGGTGCTCGTCTCCCGGCTCCCCCGCACGGTCTCCGGGAAGCTGCGCCGGGTCGCCCTCCCTGGGGCCGGCGCGGAATAGGCTCCGGTTATCCTCGGTGGAGGCGTGGAGATGACCGAGACGCGCGACGTGGTGATCCTTGGCTCGGGCCCGGCGGGGTTCACCGCCGCCCTGTACGCGGCGCGCGCGAACCTGAAGCCCCTGGTCCTGAAGGGCCTGGAGGCCGGCGGCCAGCTCATGCTCACCACGGAGGTCGAGAACTACCCCGGCTTCGAGGAAGGGGTCATGGGGCCGGACCTCATGGACCGGATGCGCAAGCAGGCGGAGCGGTTCGGGACGGAGTTCCTCCAGGACGACGTCGTCTCCGTCGACTTCTCGAAGCGCCCCTTCACGATCCGCACCGCGGAGAAGGAGTTCCGCGCGCGGACGGTCATCGTCTCGACGGGGGCCGGGGCGCGGATGCTCGGGCTCCCGAGCGAGCGCAGCCTCATGGGTCGCGGCGTCACCACCTGCGCGACCTGCGACGGCGCCTTCTACCGGGACCGCGTCGTGGCCGTCGTCGGCGGCGGGGACAGCGCCATGGAGGAGGCGAACTTCCTCACGCGCTTCGCCTCCAAGGTCCACCTCCTGCACCGCAGCGACCGGTTCCGCGCGAGCCGGATCATGCTCGACCGCGCGCGCGCCAACCCGAGGATCGAGTTCCGCCCGTTCCGGGAGGTGAAGGAGGTCCTCGA
>DATBMU010000046.1:0-12600 GCA_036554665.1 Actinomycetota bacterium
CCTTGCCGAGGCCCGAGGCCACGCCGCCCGTCACGAAGATGTACTTCGCCTGTCTTTGCACCTCGGGATGGCATCGTAGCAGAGGGTCACGACGCATCCGCCGATTGAGCCCACAAAGTCGGTCGTTGGCCCAGATCGCGCGCGGCGAGCCGCCTCAGGGCTGGCGCCCGAGCCCGTCGAGGAAGCGCAGGGCGGCCGAGCCCTCGATCACCCGCGAGAACGACACGGTCTCCGCGAGGGCGTTCAGCCCGACCGCCACGGCCGCCGCGACCGGCATCCACGGGTCCGGGAGCACGCCGGCCAGCGCGAGGCCGGCCCCGAACCCGAGCAGGTTCGCGCCGCTGTCGCCGAGCATGGCGAGCTCGCGCAGGTCCCAGGGCAACGCGGCGACCGCCCCGACGAGCAGCCCGAGGATCACCGGCGCGGTCGCCAGCTCCCCCCAGGCGAGGAAGACGAGGCCGGGGACGAGGAAGGCCTTCAGCGCCCGCCCCGGCCGGACGTCGAGCCCGTTCCAAACGTTGGCGCACCCGGCGAGCAACACGACGGCCGAGACCAGCGCGTAGCCGGGCCTCGGCGACTGAAGCGCGACGACGACCACGGCGGCGCCCACCGTGACGATCAGCTTCACGATGCCGGTCGTGATCCGGCCCGCGGCGAGCGATCGCAGGTGGTTGCGGAGCCCGCGCGGTCCCGCGGGAGCGAGGTCGTCCACGAGGCCGGCCGCGAACACAAGCAGGCAGCCGCCGAGCGCCCCCCACGCGTCCGCGTGCAGCGG
Organism: Actinomycetota bacterium; assembly: GCA_036554665.1. Lineage (GTDB taxonomy): Bacteria > Actinomycetota > UBA4738 > UBA4738 > HRBIN12 > CALGFI01. The sequence goes on from DATBMU010000046.1 coordinate 776, forward strand.
GCGGATCGACGCGCCGCCGAGCGTCCCCGCGACCCCCGCGACGGCGAGCTCGATCCCGAGGACCCGCGGGACGAGGACCCCCCGGTGGTTCTCGACCTCGAGCCGACCCCAGCTCATCGGAGCCCCACGGCCCGCGGGACGACCGCCCGCGCGATGTCCCAGCCCTGCCGACCTCGGTGCGCGAACCCGGCGACGTCCCGGTACGTGGGCCGGTGTGTGAGCGCCGTGGGCACCTCGACCACGCGGAGGCCGGCTCGGGCCGCGTCGATCGTCATCGCGGTCTCGACGCCGAACCCGCCGGCGAGCGGCCGCACCGCGGCGAGGGCCTCGGCCGTGATCGCGCGCTGCCCCGAGAGCGGCTCCCGCACGTCGAGCCGCCCGAGGAGCCCGATCGCGCGGGCGCTCGCCCGCTTCACGAGCCCGAAGCCACCGCCCGCCCCCGGCGGGAACACGGCGACCGCGAGGTCGGCGGCTCCGGACACGACGGGTTCGAGCACGTCGGCGAGCGCCTCCGCCGACCCGCCGAGGTCGCCGTCCGCGAAGAGCCAGACGTCGGCCTCGGGCAGGCGGCGGAGCGCCCCCTCGAGCGCCCGGCCCTTGCCTCGGGAGCGCTCGAGGCGGAACACGGCCGCCCCGGCCTCGAGCGCCCGGGAGGCGGTCGCGTCGCGGGAGCCGTCGTCCACCACCGCCACGCCGGAGACGCCGTCGAGCTCCCGGAGCGCGGCGACCGTCGCGCCGATCCGCGAGCCCTCGTCGCGCGCGGCGACGAGCGCCGTCACCCGCTTCACGACGCGGGTGGCAGCGGGTCCGCGCCGTCCTCGATGCCGTAGGCCCCGCCCTGCCCGGTGTCGAGCAGCCGGTCGAGCCCCAGCACGAGCGCCGCGCCGCCGATGCTGAGATCGAGGTCGTCGACCGTGACGATGCCGTCGAGCCCGCGGATCGGCTCCACGAACCCCACGGGGCTGCTCGTGGACTCCCCGGCCGCGAGCGGCAGGTCGAGGACCGCCAGCTCCTCCACGAGCGGGACGAGGAACGCCTCGGGCGGCACCGCCGGCTCCTCCTCCGGACCGCCGCCGAGGACGACCACCACCTGGCCTTCCTCGCCGACCCGCTCCAGCGTCCCCTCGGACAGGCCCGAGCCGATCGGGGCGAGGAACCCGTCCGACAGCAGCTGCGCCAGCAGATCGTCCTCGACCTCCGAGCTCGGGTCGCCGTTCGCGATGCGGGCGGCGAGCGCGGACGCGGTGAGCGCCGGGAGGTCCTCCGCGGGCGCGGCGGGCACCCCGAGCAGGTCCGCGAGCCGGGCCTGGGTCTCGGGGTCCTGGGAGGCGATCACGTCGCGAGCCGAGATGACCGCGACGACATCGGCACCGGCGTCCGCGAGCGCTCGCTGCGTCTGCCCGATCAGCGCGTCCTCGACGCCCTCCTGCGCGACCACGACGGCGCTCCGGCCGAGCAGCCGGTCCTGGGTGAGGTACGGCAGCGCCGCGTCCACGAAGCCGTCGAGGGCGTCGATCTCGGCGCGCGCCTCGGTGAGGGATCCCTCGAGCTCGCGGACCTGGTCGCGCAGGTTGTCCGTCTGGGTCCGGAGCTGGTCGACCAGGCCCGGCTCCACGAAGGCGCTGCCGGCGAGCAGCCCGACCGCCAGCGCGAGGAAGACGGCCACGATCGTCACCAGGTGGTAGCGGAGCGAGATCACCACAGCTCCTTCAGGCTGAAGAGCCACTGCCGGACCTGTTCGAAGAGCTGGATCACGTAGAGGCGGAGCGGCGGCGAGACGACGATCACCGCGGCCATCGCGACGATCGCGGCGCCGACGAGCAGGAGGCTGTCCCGCGTGCGGATCCGCGGCGAGTACACGCGGGACACGCCCTTCGCGTCCATCAGGATCTCGCCGACCCGGAGCCGCACGAGGAACGTGCTCGCCATGCCCTCCCGACCCTTGTCGAGGAACTCTCGGAGGTTGCCGTGGCTGCCGACGGCCACGATCGTCTCCGCACCCTTCTCGTGCGCGAGCAGGAACGCGACGTCCTCGCTCGTCCCCGACGCCTCCACCACGCGGTACGGGATCCCGAGGGCATCCAGGCGCGCGCGACCCGGCGCGCGGCCGTCCTGGTACGCGTGCAACAGCACCTCCGTCGGCGTCCGGCGGCGGAACCGGCGTCGCCCGGTCTCGCCCGCGAGCCCGAGCGCGTCGTCGGAGACGCTGTCCATGTCGCCGAGGATCAGGTCCGGGGTGTACCCCGCCTCGATCAGCGCGTCGGCGCCGCCGTCGACGCCGAGGAGGACCGGGCGCACGTCGCGGATGTACGGGCCGAGGACCGCGAGATCCTCCTTGTGGTTGTAGCCGCGGACCACGACGAGGACCGGCCGGCGCGACAGGTCGTGGGCGAGCGCCGGCAGCCCGGCCCCACCGAAGAGCAGGTCGCGTTCGCGCTGCATGTAGTCGACGGTGTTCGTGGCGAAACTCTCGAACCGCTCGGCGAGGGAGAGCTGGGCCTCCGCCATCGCCTCCCGGATCGCCGCCTCGCTCTGGTGGATGCCGACCGCGACCAGCCGATCGCCGACGAGGACGCGGTCGCCGTCGAGCCGGACGGGATCGCCCTCGCGCACCTTGCGCAGCAACAGCGGCCCGACCGAGTCGACGAGCGGGATCCCCGCCCGGACGAGGGTCAGCGGTCCGAGGTTCGGGTACCGCCCGCTGATCGACCGGGACGCGTTCACGACCCCCGCGACGCCGGCGTCGATCAGCGCCTCGGCCGAGACCCGGTCCAGGTCCTCGTGGTCGATCAGGGCGATGTCGCCGGGCGACGCGCGCTGGACGAGGCGCTTGGTGCGCGCGTCCACGCGAGCGAGCCCCTCGCGCGGTCGGTGCCGCCGCGAGGGGCGTCGGAGCAGGCTCCTCGACCTCGCTGCCGTGGGGTCCCTCCTGAGCGCCGGCGCCGGATCGCGGTGGGGAACGGCGGTTCCCGGCGTTGCCGGGGTCCAAGCGTATCGGAACGGGATATCGCTCCGCCGGGCCGGCGGGGCGCGAGCGGTCAGGCTCGCGACTTGGCGCGACTCGCCTGCTCCAGCAGCTCCTCGGCGTGCGTCGAGGCCGCCTCGCTCCCCGGCATGCCGGAGAGCATCCGCGTGAGCTCGGCCACGCGCCCGGCGTCGTCGAGCACGCGCGCGCTCGCGCGACCGCCGCGCTTCTCGACCCGCACGTGGCGATCGGCGAACGACGCGATCTGCGGGAGATGGGTCACGACGAGCACCTGACGCGATCGCGCGATCGCGGCGAGGCGCCGACCGACGGCGACGCCGGCCTGGCCCCCGATCCCCGCGTCGACCTCGTCGAACACGAGGGTCGGGACCGCGTCGAGATCGACGAGGACGCTCCGGCACGCGAGCATCGTCCGCGACAGCTCGCCGCCGGAGGCGATCCTCGCGAACCGGAGGCTCGGCTGCCCCGGGCCGCCGGCGAACCCGAGCTCCACGTGCTCGGCGCCCGAGGTGGTGACCTCCGCGTTCGCGGCGAGCCCGACCTCGACGGTCGCCCCTTCCATCCCGAGCTCGCGGAGCTCCGCCTGGAGCGCGCGCGCGAGCTTCGGCGCGGCGGCGGCCCGACCGTCCGACACGGCGGTCGCGAGCAACGCAACCCGCTCCCCGAGCCGCTCGACGTCGGCCTGGAGCCGGACGCGCTCGGCGTCCGAGCCCTCGAGCTCCGCCAGCCGTCGCCGGGCGTCCTCGAGGAACCCGAGCACCTCGCGTTCGTCCTCCCCGTACTTGCGCCGCAGGCTCCGCAGGGCCCCGATCCGTTCCCGGACCTCGTCCAGCCTGGCCGGATCGAGCTCGAGCCGCTCCCGGTAGGCGCGAACCTCGCGCGCGAGCTCGACCGCCTCGGCCGCGAGCGCTCCCGCCCGCTCCGCGATGCCATCCGCGGCCGGATCCAGCCCGGAGGCCGAGCGGAGGTCCGCGGCGGCGGCGAGCAGGGCATCGGCGGCCGATCCGTCCTTGGAGAGCCACTGTTCGGCTCCGGCGGCGTGCTCCCGGAGGCGTTCCGCATGCGCGAGGCGCGACGCCTCGAGCTCGAGCTCGACCGACTCGTCCGGCCGGGGAGCCGCGGTCTCGATCTCGCGGACCTGATGGGTCAGGAGGTCGACCTCGCGCTCGCGGTCGCGCTCGCGCTCCTGCAGGGTCGCGAGCGCCGCCCGCGCCGCCCGCAGGCGCCCGTGCTCCTCGGCCAGCGCGGCGACGGCCCCGGCGTGCTCGACGCCGGCGAACCGATCGAGGAACGCGGTCTGGGCCGCGGTCGACAGCAGCCGGATGCCCTCGTGCTGGCCGTGGAACTCGACGAGGTCCTCGGCGACGGCGACGAGGGCGGAGACCGGCGCGAGCTGGCCGCCGATCCTGGCGGTGCTCCGGCCGTCGGCCGCGACGGAGCGCGCGAGGACGAGCTCACCGTCCTCCGACCAGCCCTCGACGGCCGCGCGTTCGGGTGCGTCGAACCGCGCCTGCACGCGCGCGGCGCTCGCGCCCGCTCGGACGAGCGTCGCGGCGGCGCGCCGGCCGAGCGCGAGCGCGAGTCCCACGGTCACGAGGGTCTTGCCGGCCCCCGTCTCGCCGCTCAGCACGTTGAGGCCGGGATGCAGCTCGAGGTCGAGGTCCTCGATCACGCCGAGGCCGCTGATGTGGAGATCCCGGAGCACTAGCCCCCGCCCCCGGCCTCCCCGTCCCGCCCCGGGAGCCCGAACTTGCCGCGGACGAGCTCGAAGAAGGGGGGCGCGTCCTCGCGCCGCACGAACCGCGCCGGCCGCGGGGAGGCCCCGATCCGGACCTTCGAGCCGACCGGAAGCTCGAGGCTCTCGCGGCCGTCCGCCGACAGGAGCCCGGCCTCCTCGCCGAGCACCTCGAGCGTCACGCGCTCCTCGGGCGCGAGCACGAGCGAGCGATCGAACACCATGTGCGCGGCGATCGGCGTGACGACGATCGACCCGACGGCCGGCGAGACGATCGGGCCGCCGGCCGAGAACGAGTAGGCGGTCGATCCGGTCGGCGTCGCCACGATCACCCCGTCGGCGGAGAAGGTGGTCACGTAGGTCCCACCGACGACGACGGCGAGCCGGATCAGCCGGTGCCGCGCGCTCTTCTCCACGATGACCTCGTTCAGCGCCCACTGCGGGGCGAACGTGGAGGTCTCGGGCTCGGCGACCACCGACAGGCGCTCCTCGATCCGGGCCGAGCCCGCGAGCATGCGCTCGAGCACCTCCGGCGCGTCGTCCGGCTCGACCTCCGTGAGGAACCCCATCCGGCCCACCTTGACCCCGAGCACCGGCACGTCGTCGCGGGAGGCGAGGTGCGCCGCGCGCAGGAACGTCCCGTCGCCGCCGATCGCCACCACCAGGTCGAGCCCGTCCGCGAACGCGTGCGCCGCGCCGGCGTCCTCGGTGTGGCCGCCGTCCGAGCGGCGGACCTCCACCCGCCGGTCTCCGAGCCATCGCTCGAGATCGGCGGCGGCGTCGAGCGCGGCGGGGCGGGCCGGATGGACCACGAGACCGACGCGGTTCATCGTTCGACCGCCGAGGGCCGGTCGTCCGCCACCCGGCGGCCCTCCTCCAGCGCCGCCTCGACGTCGAGGTCGCTCGCCTCCGCCCCGCTCGCGGCGTGCAGGGGGAACTCGACATTGCCGGCCGGTCCCCGCACGGGCGACGCCATCACGGCGCGAGGCGAGAACGACGCGGCCTCGCACGCCGCCGCCACGCCCTCGATCGCCCGGCGCCAGATCGCCGCGTCGCGGACCACGCCCCCCCGCCCGACGTCCGCGGGTCCCGCTTCGAACTGCGGCTTCACGAGGAGCACCAGCTCGGCCTCGCGCGCGGCGACGGCCGCGAGCGCCGGGACGACCAGCCGGAGCGAGATGAACGACAGATCCGCCACCACGAGGTCGGGAGCGTACGGCAGATGCGCGGGCGTCAGCGCTCGCACGTTCGTCCGCTCCAGAACGGTGACGCGCTCGTCGTTGCGGAGCGACCAGGCCAGCTGCCCGTACCCGACATCGACCGCCACCACGTGCTCGGCGCCGCGGCGCAGCAAGCAGTCCGTGAACCCGCCGGTCGACGCGCCGGCGTCCAGGCATCGGCGGCCGCCCGGATCGACCCGGAACCGATCCAGGGCCGCGTCGAGCTTGTCCCCTCCCCGGGAGACGAAGCGCCGGGCCGGCCCGCTGAGCTCGAGCGGGTCGGCCGCATCGACCAGCGTCGACGGCTTGTCGGCGGTCCGGCCTCCGATCGTCACCATGCCGCCGCGGACGGCCGCCTGGGCCTCCGTCCGGCTCGCCGCGAGCCCACGCCGCACGAGCTCGGCATCGAGGCGGCGGCGTGCCACCCCGGGCTCAGACGGACGTGCCGGCGGGGGTGCTCGGCTCGGACGGCGTCTCGATCGCCACCGCCTGCATCGGCGGCGTGGTGCTGCGCGTGGCGGTGGTCCGCTTCGCGGTCGTGCGCTTGGCCGTGGAGCGCTTGGCGGTCGTGCGCTTCCGCCCGTCCTTGGCCTTCTCGAGGTCCCGCACGCGGCGACGGAGCGCGTCGACCTCGTCGCGGGACGCGACCCCGACCTGCTTGAGCTGTGAGCGAACCTCGGAGCGGATGAGCTCGGTGAGACGCTCGCGGCTCTTGTTGGACCAGTCCATCAGGTCGTGGGCCGCCTTGGTGACCTGCTCCTTGCCCTGGCCCTGCCGCAGGGAGTTCGCGAGCTCCTGCGCCTTCTTCGGCGACAGCTTGCCCATCGCCGCCTCCATGTACCGACGGATCTCGTCTGCGTTCATCTGGACTCCTCGCGTCTGCGCGGCGAGGCCAGGATACTCGCCCGTGTCCACGGGCTCCCCGGCCGGGGCGTCCGCCGGGCAGAGCGATCCGGGGTCCGGCCACCGGACCCTCCCGGCACTCAGTCGAGGAGGCGGCGGAGGTCCTCGGCGACGTAGGTCGGGCGGATGCCGGAGGCGTCCACCTCCTCGCGGGTCGACACGCCGGTGAGCACGAGCATCGAGTCCCACCCGAGCGCGCGGGCCCCCTCGATGTCGGTGTCGAGGCGGTCGCCGATCACGAGCGGGCTCGTGGCGCCGGCCCGCGCGCGCGCCGCCTCGAACAGCGGCGCGAACGGCTTACCGACCACCTCCGCGTCCGCCCCGGTCGTCTCGGTGATCACGGCCAGCAGCGCGCCCGCTCCGGGCCAGAGCGCCCCCGGGGCCGGGAACGAGCGATCGGGGTTCGTGGCCACGAGGCGGGCTCCGCGCTGGACGAGCACGCAGGCCGTCCGGAGCTTCGCGTACGTGGCCTCGAGGTCGACCCCCACGACGACGTGGTCGACGCGCTCGGGTTCGCCGTCGACGACCCGGATGCCGGCGTCGGTCAACGCCCGGCGGATCCCGTCCTGGCCGACCACGAACGCGCTGCCGCCGCGCGCGGCGAGCAGGTCCGCCGTCGCGAGCGCGGATGTCACGACCTCGGAGGGCCGCGCCGAGATCCCGATCGCCTCCAGCTTCGCGGCCACCTGCTCGGGCGTGCGGGACGAGTTGTTCGTCAGGAAGACCACCCGGGCATCGGCCCGCCGCAGCTCGGCCATCGTCTCGCGAGCGTGCGGCACGGCTCCGTCCCCGCGATAGAGGACGCCGTCCAGGTCGAACATCAGAGCGTCGTAGCGTGCCGCGAGCATCAGCGGGCGAGACGGTCGAGCGCGCGCTCGTAGTGCTCGACGCCGGGCCGCATCGCGATCGCGAGCTTGAGATGGCCGATCGCCCGCGAGCGCTCGCCGGTGCGCTCGCACGCGAGCGCCAGGCCGAAGTGCGCGTAGTCGCTCGCCGGATCGATCTGCACGGCCTTGGCGAACTCGCGTCGCGCGCGCCCGGCGCGCCCCGCCATGAACAGGGCGCGACCGAGGGCTTCGCGGATCGACGCCTTCTCGGGCTCGAGCAGCTTCGCGCGCCCGAGGAGCATCGCGGCCTGGTGGGGATGACCGCCCGCGAGCATCTCGACGCCGCGCGAGAACAGGTCGTACGCGCTCGCCCGCTCGTGCTCGGGGGGCCTGCTATACATGCTCCGTGCCCCGCATCTCGCCCTTCATCGGCCTGCGCTTCGACCCCTCGCGCATCGGAGCGTTCGAGCGCGTCACCGCACCACCTTACGATGTGATCTCGAGGTCGGAGCACGCGCGCTTCCTGTCCGCGAGCCCCTACAACGTCATCCGACTCGACCTCGGTCACGATCCCGCCCGGCCGGAGGGTCCCGAGCGGTACGAGCAGGCGGCCGCCGATCTGGCGGCCTGGCGTGCCGAGGGCGTGCTCGCGACGACCGAGCGCCAGGCCTATTACCCGTACGAGATGCGGTTCTCCCTCCACGGACGCCGTCGCCGGGTCCGCGGCGTGATCTGCGCCGTCGATCTCGAGGACCTCGGCGCCGGCATCGTCCCGCACGAGCGGACGATGGCCGGGCCGGTCGAGGACCGCCTCCGCCTGGTGCGCGCGACCGGCGCCAACCTCTCGAGCATCTACGCCGTCCACCTCGGGCCGTGCCGGGAGCTCGCGGGCTGGCTCGACACGGTCACGGCGGGCGAGCCGTTCGCCGCGCTCGTCGACGAGGACGGCGTCGAGCACCGGCTGTGGGCCGCTCCCCCCGAGCCGGACGTCGCGGGGTGGCTGTCCGGCGAGTCGCTGATGATCGCGGACGGGCACCACCGGTACGCGACCGCCCTCCGGTACCGCGACGAGCTCCGCGCCGAGCGGGGGGCCGGGCCGTGGGACGCGGCGATGATGCTGCTCGTCGACGCGACCCTCGAGGACCCGCCGGTGCTGCCGTACCATCGGATCCGGCGCACCGGCCGGCCCTCGCGCGAGGGTTTCCGGGTCCGCGACCTCGAGGAGGTCCTCGGATCGGTCGACGACGGCCGGCTCGTCTACGGAACCGCCGAGCACGAGGAGGGGGCGCTCGTCCACCGCGTGGTCGAGCTCGAGGGCGATCCGCCCGTCGTGTGCCGCCTCCACGAGGGCCCGCTCGACGGCCTCGACGGTGAGCTCTCGTTCACGCCCGACGCGGTGGCCGCCGAGGAGGCGGTGCGGCAGGGCGACGCCGAGGCCGCGTACTTCCTGCCGTCCACCGACGCGGCCACGATCCGCACCGTGATCGACCGTGGCGAGACCCTGCCCCAGAAGTCCACGTTCTTCTGGCCGAAGCCCAGGACCGGGCTCGTGATCCGCCCCCACGACGTGGGGTGACCGCCGCTATTCCTCCTCGGCGGGCTCGAGCTTCTTGATGCCGGAGGCGACCACCTCCGTGAGGCTCCTCGCTCCCGCACCGCTCCGGTAGAACCGCCGCACCAGCTGGCCGTACACGAGGACGTCGTCACCCTTGCCGATGCCCTTCAACGACCGCTTGCCGACGTCGCGGTGCCAGGCCGCGACGGGCAGCGGCAGGAGCCGCCGGCCCGCCTCGGGAACGGACAGACGAAGCTCGGTCACCTCGTCGCCCGATGGCATCCGCCGCTCGACCGGATCGGCCGCGATCGTCCCGGCGAGCACGACGACGTTGACCGCCACCATTCCGGGTCCCCCTCCCTCGGACCGCGCCGCCGCCCCGTCGTCCCGCCGGGTCGATCCGGTCTGGTCGATCCGGTCTGTCGATCCGGTCTGGTCGATCCGGTCTGATCGATCCGGATCGTCGATCGGCGTCCGTCCCGCGGGACGCTAGCACCCGCCACCGACAGCCTTCCGGCGACCGCGAGCGCGTCTAGACTCGCGCGGCGTGGATCCCGTCGTCTTCGAGGTCGCGGCCGGCATCACGGCGATCGACACCTTCTACGGGGGCCGCGAGCGCTACACGGCCGCGTACCTGCTCGACGCGCGCGAGCCCGCGATCGTGGAGACGGGACCGACCACGTCGCACCCGCACGTGGTCGCCGGCCTGGAGCGCCTCGGGATCGGCCCCCGCGATCTCGCCCACGTGGTCCTCACGCACATCCACCTCGACCACGCCGGTGGGGTCGGCGCGCTCAGCGAGCGGTTCCCGCAGGCCACGGTGTGGGTGCACGAGCGCGGCGCGCGGCACCTCGCCGACCCGGAGCGGCTCGTCGCGAGCGCCACCCGCATCTACGGCGACGAACGGATGGGCGAGCTGTTCGGCCCCGTCGCACCGGTTCCGGCGCAACGGATCCGGTCACTCGCGGACGGCGACGTGATCGACCTGGGCGATCGGACGTTGTCGGCCGCGGCGACCCCGGGTCACGCGAAGCACCACGTCGCCCTGCTCGACTCCCGGTCGGGCGCCGTGTTCACGGGGGACGCCCTCGGGATCCACCCCCCGGACCTGGCGGTGCTCCGCCCCGCGACCCCGCCGCCCGACTACGACCTCGAGCTCGCCGTCGCCAGCATCGAGCGGATCCGATCGCTCGCCGGCGAGGTCGTCCTGTTCTCGCACTTCGGCCCGGTCCGCGAGGTCGACCGGATCTGCGACCTCGCCGTCCGGCGCTTCCGCGAGTGGACCGAGGCGGTCCGGCGGGCGATGGAGGGCACGGAGGACCTGGACGAGATCGTCGCCGCGCTCGAGATCGAGGTCCGTCGCGACGCCGCCACCGGATCGACAGCGGACCTCGATCTCGGGCGGCTCGAGGTCCTGTCGAGCGTCCGGATGAACGCGATGGGGATCATCCGGTACTGGCAGCTCCGCCGCGAGCGGGAGGCTCAGGACAGCTGAGCCAGGCGCTCGGCCACGTCGTAGGCCGATGCGTCGTGGCGCACGATCTTGCGGAACGCCCGGCTGGCCTCGTCCGGCCGGCCCGCGCGCTCGAGGATGTCGCCGGTCACGTACCAGACGCGGAGGACCTCCGGTCCGGCGACGTCGTCCCGCGTTCGGATCCGGCGCAACAGCCCGAGCGCCTGGTCGAACTTGCCCTGATCCGCGAGCGCGCTCGCGGCGACGATGACCGCTTCGGTCTTCGCGGCGAGCGGGACGCCGCGAGCGGCGAGCGCCTCCTCCGCGAGCGGCACGGCGCGGTCGGGCCGTCCGACCGCCCGCAGGCAGTCGGCGATGATGTGGTTCTGATCCGCGCGGCCGGACATGCGGTGATAGGCCTGCATCTCGGTCAGCGCCTCCCGGTAGCGCTCCAGCCGGTACAGGCCCAGGCCCAGGACCTCGCGGACGGACGGAGAGCGGGGCGCGAGGTCCTTCGCCTTCTGCGCCTCCGCGACCGCGCCGCGCGCGTCGTCGCGCTGCATCAGCTCGGCCGCGCGTTCGAGCCGGGCGATCGCGGCGTCCGCCTTGCCGGCCCGGGCCGTCTGGCGCAGCTCGGAGGCCACCTCAGGCGCCAGGCCGGTCCGGCGGGTCCTCGGCGCGCCACGGGGTCCCGGTCGAGGGCGGAAGGCCTTCGGCATCGCCCCGCAGCGTACCCGTGCGCGGGCGGCGGGGCCCCGGAACGGAACGAGCCACCCGGTTGGGGTGGCTCGTTCGAAGATGTCCCGGCGGCGACCTACTCTCCCACCCAGTCGCCCGGGCAGTACCATCGGCGCTGGAGGGCTTAACTTCCGGGTTCGGGATGGGACCGGGTGTTCCCCCTCCGCTATGGCCACCGAAACGTCGCTTCCCGATCGCTCGGGACGTCGATGGGGGCGCGGCCCCCGAGCAGAGCTCGGGAACTGCGAGAGCGAGCGCGAGCGAAGTCAAGTCCTCGGCCTATTAGTACCGGTCGGCTCAACGCGTTGCCGCGCTTCCACCTCCGGCCTATCAACCTCGTAGTCTGCGAGGGGCCTTACCAGGTCGACCCTGTGGGAGACCTCATCTAGGGGCGAGTTTCGCACTTAG
>DATBMU010000070.1:0-14189 GCA_036554665.1 Actinomycetota bacterium
GCCCGCGCCGCGCTCGACGGGGAACCCCGCGTAGACGAGGGCCGTGAACGCCGAGCGCCACCACACGTCGAAGAAGTAGTCCTTCGCCGCCGCCGTCGCCGTCTTGCGGCGCCAGCTCGCCGGCAGGGAGATCATGATGATCGACGCGTCGAGGTGGCTCGAGTGGTTCGAGATGAACATCACGGGCCCACGTACGCCATCTAGGTTGTCGAGGCCGAAGACCTCCGGCGTGAGCTCGTTCCAGATGATCGTGCGGAGCCCCCCGTCGAGGATCACGTCGCGCGCCACCCCGGCCGCCTCGCTCCGGGCCCAGTCCGTCGGGAAGTCCCACGCCTTGGGCGGCGGCGTGCTCTCGAGCGCCGAGCGCGGAGTCATCGTGCGCCGGCCCCAGCGCCACCCCCGCGCGACCTGGCGGATCTCGTCGGCGAGGCCCATCAGCGCACGTCCGCGATCGCGAGCGGGGGCACGTGCAGGTAGCTGATCGACGGCGAGCGCCCGACGGTCTCGCCGGCCATCTCGAGCGCGTCGCGGAAGCTCGACGCCGGCCGGTAGCCGAGGCGCTCGCACGTCTTCGGGTCGCCGCCCACGACGATCACGTCCCCGAGGTAATCGAGCGCGTGCGCGCCCCAGTACCACATGTAGAACGGATGCACGCCGTGGTACGCGTAGCTCTTGCGGTACAGGTGGAGGTACCAGGGGTCCGTCGCGTACCGCTCCTCGAACTTCGACTCGATCGTGCTCGGGTCCGTCGACTCGGCCAGGACCTCCTCGAAGAAGTCGACGTAGGAGGGGTGGTGCACCTGGTGGAACTCGTTCGGCATCGGGTGGAAAAGGATCATCGCGCCGCCGGGCCGCACGACCGGCTTGTTCCGGTACATGTTGAACAGGTAGCCGAGCCCCAGGCAGTGGACGAGGATCGGGTTCATGACCGAGTTCACGTTGTAGGGCCCGAGGTACGGCAGGCCGATCACCATCACGTCGCTCTGCCCGTGCACCTCGACGAGCTGCTGCTCGTGCAGCTTTGCGAGCGTGCGCTCGTGCACGGCCTCCGTGTCGCCCGCGTTCACGCCGGTCACGCCGTACGGCGACTTGATCCGCAGCCAAACCTGGTGGCGGGCCTGTGAGGGCGACAGGTCATTGCCCTTCTTCGCCGCCAGGTAGGTCCCCTGCTCGAGCAGCGACCACTCCCACTCCCGCTTGTTCATGAAGCCGAAGGGCTCGGGGAACGTCCGGTTGTTCAGCGTGGTCTCGATCGTGAAGATCCGCAGGCCCTCGGCCTTCAGGAGGTCGCCCATCCGCTTGCACGAGTCGTGGATCGCGCTCCGGCCCGGCCGGGGATCCATGTACGACTTCGAGTGCAGCAACGTGTGCACGTTGTGGTGGTGCCGCACGCTCCGGTAGCTCGCGAGGCCGACCGGGACCGACTTGTGCCCGCCGTCGAGCGCGACGAGGTTGATGTTCACGTAGATCAGCAGGTCGGACTCCATCGCGCGCTTGTTGAGCTCGACCTCCTCGCCCTGCTCCGTCGTGCCGACGAAGACGAGGTTGTCGCGATCCTCGGCATCGTGGTTCCGCAGGTCCTTCGGGAAGAAGGAGCGGAACACGCGCTCGCCGACCGCGTGCTCGATCTCGGACGGGTTCATCCGGCGATGGAGCGAGTTCGCCATGTAGAGCTTGAGGTCCTCCACCCCGCGACTGGCCGCGAGCTCGATCACCTCCTCGAGCACGAGCTGCCGGATATCGGGGCTCTGCATCGGCGGCAGGGGCAGCGAGATGTCGTCGATCGCGATCGTGAGCTTCATCCCGGGCTTGAGGAGCTCCCGCAGCGGCTCGCTGTCGTGCGGGTGCTCGAGGGCGTACCGGATCGCCTGCCGCACGTTGCGGATCGCCGGCAACGAGTCCGGCGGGTAGATCACCCGCGTCCCGAGCGGGAACTTCTGCAGCCGGAACCCCTCACCCTGGTGGACGAGGAGCGGCGGCGTGCGCTCGTCCACCTCCAGCACGAACCCCGGTCTGGCCATCTCGTCTCGTCTCCTCTGTGGTCAGTCCGCCCTCGGGTCGAACGCGACCCGGAGGGTCCCGAGCCGCCCCGCCCCGAGGGCGTGGTCGATCGCCTCGCGCCAGCGGCGCAGCGGATAGGTCGCGCCGACGACGCCCTCGATCGGGTTCGCGAGCGCGAGCTCGGTCGCCAGGTCGAAGGAGTGCCGCGCTTGGCCGTTCACGCGCTCGATCCCGCCGGTGTACGCGCCGACGAGCTCGAGCTCGCGGAACCAGAGCGGGGTGAGGTCGGCGCCCGAGACCGGGATCCCCGACACCACCACCCGTCCGCCGGCCCGCACGGTTCGGAGCGCCAGGTCGAGCGAGGAGCGCGATCCGACGCAGTCGATCGCGACGTCCGCACCACCCAGCAGGAACGGCGCGCCGCGCTCGGGCCGCAGCTTCATCGCGTGGCTGCTGCGACGAACGCTGTTCGTCGCCTCCTTCGGCTCGACCACGTCGTGCGCGCCGAACGCGCGCGCCCACTCGCGCTGGGAGCCGTGCTTCGCGACCACGGTCACGCGCCCGAGGGGCGTGAGCTCCTTCAGCGCGAGGAGGGTGAGCGAACCGATCGCGCCGGCGCCGATCACGAGGACGTTCGCGTTCGGCTCCACGTTCGCGCGCATCGCGGTGTGGATCGCGCACGACAGCGGCTCGACGAGCACGGCCTTGCGGTCGGGGAGCTCGTCGGGGACCGGGTGCAGCTGCGAGCGGTGCGCGACGAACATCCGGCTCCATCCGCCGCCGGTGTCGGCGCAGTAGCCGGTCTGCAGCCCGGCGCTCACGTGGCCCGTCGTGACGCGGTCGCAGCGGCCCACGAGCCCGGCGGCGCAGTTCGGACACGGGTCGAGCCCGCGCGGCAGGCACGACAAGACCGGCTGGAGCACCACCCGCGCGCCGGCCGGGAGGTCGTCGACGTCGTCGAGCAGCTCGCCGACGACCTCGTGGCCCGGGACGAACGGCATCGAGACGAGGGGCGAGAAGTAGAACGACGACTTGCCGCCGATCGTGGCGAGGTCCGATCCGCAGATCCCGGAGAGCAGCGGCCGGACCCGCCCCCAACCGAGGCCCGGGACCTCGGGGTCCTTCTTGTTCACGAACCGGATCGGCGCGAGCGGACCCGAGACGAGCCCGGGGACGCGATCGCCGACCGCCCGTGCGGCGAGGTACCGCGGGGCCGACCGGAACAGCTCGAGCGCCTGGATCGTCATCAGCGCATCGCCGGCTTCGGGAAGCGGACCCGGGGCATGCCACCGGCCATCCCCCACTCCTCGATCGGCCACCGTCGGCGCCTCGCGACGCGGAGGAGCGCCGCGTCCGGGCTGACCACGACGGGGTTGCCGACCGCCTGTAGCAGGGCGAGGTCGGAATGCGAGTCCGCGTACGCGTACGACGAGGCCAGGTCGGCGTCCTCGAGCATCGCGTACCGCCGGAGCCACGCCCCCCGGGCCTCGCCGACGAGCGGCGGCTCGGCGAGGAAGCCGGTGTAGACGCCGTCCTCGACGGCGAGCTTCGCGGCCACCACCTCGTCGAACAGCGGCGCGAGCGGCTGCACGAACGGCTCCGCCGCGGCGGTGATCATGATCGTCCGGTGCCCGGCGAGCCGGTGCTCGCGGACGCGTCGGACGGCCGCCGCCGAGACCTTCTGGAGCATGAACTCCGAGACCACCTCGTCGACGAGCCGCTCGACGCCCTCGACGGTCGCTCCCTCGTAGCGGCGGAAGAACGAGCGCAGGAACTCGCCGCGATCTCGCCGGTCCGCCATCAGGTACGAGGGGATCCGTCCGAAGACCGACGCGAGCTCGTCGGGCCACTGGTCCCACGGCAGGTCGGCCATCCGCGACCACACGTAGGACTCCACGACGTTGGAGGGAAGGATCGTGCCCTCCATGTCGAACAGGGCGAGCACGAGGTGCTCCCGCTCGCGGATCCGGACCTGAGGCTTCAGGCGGCCGCCCGTGAACGCGCGGAGCCCCATCGTCACCGCCGGGCAGTGCACGTCCTGCAGGTAGTAGCGCCAGTCGACGTCCGCCGAATCGAACGGGAAGCGCGCGCGGTCACCCTTCGTCATCCCGCGGAACAGCTCGAGCGTCCGATCGTCCGTGTAGATGACCTCGGCTTCCGTGTAGGCCCCGTACAGGTCGGAGTAGCGCCGGACGAACTCGACGCGCCCCCGGTCGCGGTCGACGCGCGTGACGAGGTCGCGCATCTTCTTCGACTTCGGCAGGTGGCTCACGACCTTGTCGGCGAGGTCGACGGCTCGCTCCGCCGTCCGCAGGAGGCGCTCGACGCGCAGGTTCCCGGGGAAGGACCATTCGGGGACCTTGACCTCGCCGCGGCCCGCCTGCGGCAGCGGGTCGCGCTCGTAGTACTCCTTCACGTACTCGTAGAGACCCTTGTACTGCAGCGGGTTCCGGGCGCCCGAGCTCACGTGGTAGTACGCCGGCGAACCCGGCTCGGGCGGGTTGGCCGCGGCCGCGAGCATCGCGTTCACGACGAAGTCGGCCGGGATGATGTCGACGATGCCCTCCGGGATCCCCGGGAACTCCGGGATCGTGCCGCGGCCGTAGGCGAGGATGATCGGCTCGGCCATCTTGAAGCCCTCGATCCAGCCCGGGAACGGGTGCGCGTACGACGACTCGATGATCGACGGGCGGACGATCGACAGCGGCGCGCCGTGCTCGGCCGCGAGCTCCTCGACCGCGCGCTCGCCCATCGCCTTCGTGAAGGTGTAGGTGTCCGGCCAGCCGAGCGTCTGGGCTCGGGCCCGTCCGTACTGGACCAGGCGCTTGGTCACCCAGGTCTTCCGGCGCTCCTCCGCGTCGTCGGCGACCGACTGCGGGCCCGCGCGTCCGTGCTCGGCGCGCGCCTTGCGCAGGAACGAGTCCAGCAGCTCGGG
This sequence comes from Actinomycetota bacterium, assembly GCA_036554665.1. Lineage (GTDB taxonomy): Bacteria > Actinomycetota > UBA4738 > UBA4738 > HRBIN12 > CALGFI01. The sequence goes on from DATBMU010000070.1 coordinate 4,937, forward strand.
CTTGCGGCTCGCGGCCTCGACGTCCTCCCGGGCGCGGATCGCCAGGTCGGCCTCGGTCCGCCAGTCGACCTCGTGGTCCAGGGTCGCCTCCGGGATCACGCCCTTGCGGTTGCCCGCCACGTACGCGGTCGACACGTGCACGAGGTGGGGCGCATCGGCGCTCGCGAGCGCGGCGCCGTACAGCTGGACCGCCCCCAGGAGGTTCGTGTGGAACCCCTCGTCGATCGGCGGGTCGAACGAGACCGTCGCGGCGCAGTGGATCACGAGGTCGAGCCCACCCGGGAGCTCGAGGTCGGGCTCGGAGAGGTCACCCTCGACGACCTCGACCCGCTCCTCGAGCATCGCCTGCATCGCTTCGCCGCCGAGCCGGTCTCGGAGCGTGCCGAACGCCGGCCGCCCGAAGAGCGACTCCACCCGCTGGCGCCCGGTCGACCCGAGCTGGGGCCGGACGAGGAGCGTGATGCGCGTCTGCGGGAAGTCGCCGAGGAGCCGCTCGAACACGGCCTGCCCGAGGAACCCCGTGACGCCCGTGATCAGCACGTTCTTGCCGGCGAGCCGCCGCACGATCGAGCTCGCGCGAGGGCTCCGCGGGGCCGCGGGTTTCTCTACCACGCGGCAGATTATGCCTCTCTACCGGTCGGTAGACAACCCGCGCACGGCTAGGCTGGCCGGCGTGACGACCGCGTCCGAGCCTCGCGCCCCTTCGGCCTCAGAGCCCCGCGCTCCCTCGGCCGCCCCGCCGCCTTGGCGGGAGGTGTTCGCCGGGGCACGCGGGCGGCTCACCGTGGGGCTGCTGCTGCTCGAGGCCCTCGTGGCGCTCGAGGCGCTGATCGTCGCGACGATCCTGCCGGCGGTCGAGCAGGACCTCGGCGGGCTGTCGCTCTACGGGTGGACGTTCACGGCGTTCACGCTCGCCTCGCTCGCGAGCGTGCCGATCGCCGGGCGCATCACGGATCGCGTCGGGCCGGTCAAGGTGCTCGGCGTCACCGTCGCGCTGTACGTGGCGGGGCTGCTGATCGCCGCGTTCGCCCCGTCGATGCTCGTCATCGTGATCGGACGGTTCGTGCAAGGCGTCGGGGGCGGCGGGATCTACACGGTCTCGCTCGCGACCGTCGCGAAGACCTACCCCGACCGGATCCGCCCGCGGGTGATGGCGCTCCTCGCCTCGATGTGGATCTTGCCGGGCCTGTTCGGTCCTGTGATCGGGAGCGTGCTCGCCGAGACCGTCGGCTGGCGCTGGGCGTTCCTCGGACCGATCCCCGCGATCGCGCTCGGCGTCCTGCTCGTGATGCCGTCGCTCGGCCCGGTCGAGGCGTCGCCCGACGAGGAGCAGCTCCCGGTGCTCGCGAGCCTCGTCCTGATGGTGGGAACCGGGCTCTTCCTCGCCGGCCTGACGTCGTTCGGCTGGTGGACGTTGGCGCTCGTGCCGATCGGGCTCGTGATCGGCATCGCCGGTCTCCGCCGGATCACGCCACCCGGCACGGTGATCGCCCGGCCCGGGATCCCCGCGGCCGCGGCGGCCGCGTTCCTGCTGTCGTGCGCGTTCCTCGCGGTCGACGCGTTCCTGCCGCTGATGCTCACGAACGTCCGGGGGCTCTCGGTGGGCGAGGCCGGCGTGGTGATCACTGCGATGAGCCTGTCGTGGGCGGCGGGGAGCTGGTGGGAGTCCCGCGTGGTGAACCGGCTCGGCGCTCGCGCGCTCACGACCGGCGGAGCGCTGCTCCTCGCGGCGGCGACGGCGATCGTCGCCACCGGGCTGCTCGAGTCGGTGCCGATCTGGGTGCCGTACGTCGGGTGGGCGCTCGGCGGGTTCGCGATGGGCATCACGTTCCCCACGATCCCGCTCTCGGTGATGGGCGAGGCGTCCGAGGGCCGCGAGGCCGGCGAGCTCTCCTCCACGATCCTCATGGACTTCCTCGGGATCGGGGTCGGGGCGGGACTCGGGAACGCCTTCATCGCACTCGCCGACGCCGGCACGATCTCGCTGGAGGCCGGCATCGCCGGCGCCTTCGGCATCGGCGTCGTGGCCGCCCTCGTGCTCGCGATCGTCGGTCGGCGGATCCCCGATGCGAGGCCGGTAGACTCGGCGGCCTGATGGAGCTCGCGGAGCTGCAGCGCTCGTTGCGCAAGACGTACTACCAGCGGGACTCGAAGCGTGGGCGCGACGCGACCTTCCGTCATCTCGCCGAGGAGGTGGGCGAGCTCGCGAAGGCGCTCCGCACCAACGACCCGGAGAACCTGCGGCACGAGTTCGCCGACGTCCTCGCCTGGGTCGTCTCCCTCGCGAACCTGACCGGCGTCGACGTCGACGAGCTGGCCCAGCGGTACGCCGTCGGGTGTCCGAAGTGTGGCGCGGCTCCCTGCGCCTGCCCGTTCGGACCATGACCGACCTCCGCGTTCCGAGCGAGGAGCATCGCGACCAGGTCGCGAACGTGATGCGCGTCTCGCTGAACCTCGAGAAGGGGTTCATCGATCACCGCGCCCCGACGCTGCCCCTCGAGCGCTTCCGTTGCGCGTTCGAGGGCGAACGCGTCCTCGGCGTCGCGGCCGAGCGCCGGTTCCGCCAGCGCTTCGGCGGGCGCGAGCTCGCCATGTGCGGTATCTGGGGCGTCGGGACCCTGCCCGAGCATCGCGGGTCGGGGATCGCGAGCCTCGCCGTGGGGCGGCTGCTCCGGGAGGCGCGCGAGGACGGCGTCCCGCTGACCGCGCTGTATCCGGCGACGGTCCGCCCCTACCGGGGCCTCGGGTACGAGCTCGCCGGCACGTACACCGAGCATCGGGTGCCGTTCGACGACCTGCCGCGCGGCGGCGGGCCGCTGCCCGTGATCGAGTACGACCCGGCCACCGACCTGGACGCGGTCCGGGCCTGTTACCGACGCGCCATGGAGCCGCACAACGGTCCGATCGACTGCGACGACCTCGACTGGTGGCGCGACCGGATCATGGGCAACCGGAACCCCGACGAGCATCAGCGCGCGGTCGTGGCGCGCGGCGCGGACGGCGAGGTCGAGGGGTACGCGTCGTTCGTCTACGAACGGGACCAGGGCGAGCTGGACATCTCGTTCCGGCTCTCGTGCACGCACTTCATCGCCTCGTCGCTCGACGGGGTCGCCTCGCTCCTCGCGTACTTCCGCGGGTTCCGGGGCCTCGGCCAGACGCTCGAGTTCTCGGGGCCGCCCGCCGACCCGCTGGCGCTCCTCGTCGAGGAGCAGCGCGTCAAGCCGGCGTGGACCTTCCGGTGGATGCTCCGCCTGCTCGACGTCCCCGCCGCGCTCGAGGGCCGCGGGTATCCGCCGGTGAGCGGGGAGGCCGTGATCGAGATCGAGGACGGCCTGTTCCCGGACAACCGAGGTCCGTGGCGGATCGCCGCCGACGGCGGCAAGGTCATCGTGAGCCCGGCCGACGGTGCCGACGCGCGTCCGATCCCGATCGGGACGTTCTCCTCGATCTACTCGGGCTTCGTCTCGCCGTACGACGCCGCGCGCCTTGGCCTGCTCGACGGCGACGACCCGGCGCTGCCGGTTCTCGCGCAGCTGTTCGCCGGGCCCGCGCCGTTCATGCTCGACTGGTTCTGACCGCGCGAAGGCGGCAGACCGGGCTCAGCCGGCCGCGAGCGCCTCCGCGATCTGGATCGCGTTGAGCGCGGCGCCCTTGCGGAGGTTGTCGCCGCACGCGAACAGCAGCAACGCGTCGTCGTGGCCCTCCGGCTGCCGGATCCTCCCGACGAGCACGTCGTCGATCCCGGCGGCCTCGAGCGGGCTCGGGTAGATGCCGCGCGCCGGGTCGTCCCGCAGCTGCACGCCCGGCGCCCGCGAGATCACGTCGCGGGCCTCGTCGACGTCGATCGGCCGGTCGAACGTGGCGTGCACGCTCACGCCGTGGCCGACCGGCACCGGAACGCGGACGCACGTCGCGCTGACGTCGAGCTCGGGCATCGCGAGGATCCGCTTCGCCTCGCGCTGCATCTTGATCTCCTCGAAGGTGAACCCGCTGTCCTCGTCGAACACGTCGATCTTCGCGACGACGTTGTAGGCGATCGTCTTCCCAAAGACCTCGCCGACCGGGAGCGCGTCGAGATCCGGCCGCCCGAGCTCCTCCTCCATCCCGTGGAGCTTCTCGACCTGCTCGGCGAGCTCGCGCACGCCCTTCTGCCCGGCGCCCGAGACGGACTGGTACGAGCTCACGATCAGCGAGCGCAGCCCGGCCGCCCGGTGAAGCGGGGCGACGGCCATCAGCGTCGTGATGATCGTGCAGTTCGGCACGGCGAACACCTTCGCGCCGGTCTCCAGCGCCTCGGGGTTCACCTCCGGGATCACGAGCTCGGCCCACGGCTCCATCCGGAACGCGCTCGAGTTGTCGATGCAGACGGTCCCGGCGTCGGCCGCGGCCGGGACCCACGTCTTCGCGATCTGGGACCCGCACGAGCTGAGCGCCACGTCCACGCCCCGGAGCGCCTCCGGCGAGAGCACCCCGACCGTGGCCTCCTCGCCCCGGAAGCGGAGCCGCGTGCCGGCGGTGCGCTCGGACGCGAGCGGCACCAGCTCGTCGAGCGGGAAGTCCCGCTCCTCGAGGATGCGGACCATGTTCCGCCCGACGGCACCGGTGGCTCCCACGACCGCGACGCGCATGGACCTCATGGTACCGGCGGGACCTGCGGTTCCGGCTCAGCCCCGCGCCGGGAAGGGCTCAGCCCTCGTCGGGGAGGACCGCCTGGTCGAGCCCGAACCGCTGGTGCACGGCGCGAACGGCCCGGTCGGCGTCGTCCCGGTCGATCACGCACGAGATGCGGATCGACGAGGTGGAGATCATCTGGATGTTGATGCCCTCGGCCGCGAGCGCGTCGAACATGTCCGCCGCGATCCCCGGCGAGGTCTTCATGCCGGCCCCGACGAGCGAGAGCTTCGCGATCCGGTCGTCGGTCGAGTATCGGAGCGCCCCGACGTCCGTGACGGTCCCCCTGAGGAGGCCGTCGATCCGCTCCAGGTCCGACCGCGGCACCGTGAACGAGACGTCGGTGCGGCCCTCGCGGGAGACGTTCTGGACGATCATGTCGACGCTGATCCCCTCGGCCGCCACCGCCTTGAAGATCGAGGCCGCCACGCCCGGACGATCGGGGACGTCTTCGAGCGTGACCTTCGCCTCTTCACCGTCCAGGGCGACACCGCGGATCAGGGCCTGCTCGAGCATCGGGATCTCGTCCTCCTCCAGCACCCACGTGCCCTCCGTCTCCAGGTGCGAGTGGCGGACGTGGAGCCGCACGTGGTGCCGGCGAGCGTACTCCACCGACCGGAGCTGGAGGACCTTGGCGCCCGCCGCCGAGAGCTCGAGCATCTCGAGGAACGAGATGCGGTCGAGCTTTCGGGCTCGGGGTTCGATCCGAGGGTCGGCCGTGAACACGCCCTCGACGTCCGTGTAGATCTCGCAGACGCCGGCCCCGAGGGCCGCCGCCATCGCGACCGCCGTCATGTCGGAGCCACCACGTCCGAGCGTCGTGATGTCGTAGTTCGTCGACAGGCCCTGGAAGCCGGCCAGGATCACCACGTTGCCGGCCTCGAGCGACTCCCGGATCCGCCCGGGCCGGATGTCGACGATCTTCGCCTTGCCGTGCTGGGTGTCGGTGATGATCCCGGCCTGCGATCCCGTGTACGAGGCCGCCTTGCAGCCACGGGCGTTCACCGCGATCGCGAGCAGGGACATCGCGATCCGTTCGCCGGCGGTGAGCAGCATGTCGAGCTCGCGCGGCTCCGGCACCGGGGTGATGCGCGTCGCGAGCTGGACCAGGTCGTCGGTCGTCTCGCCCATCGCGGAGACCACGACCACCACGTCGTTGCCCGCCTCGCGCGTGCGCGCCACCCGCTCGGCGACCCGTTCGATCCGCTCCGCGTCGCCGACGGACGTGCCGCCATACTTCTGCACGACGATCGGCATGGACCGCAGCGTAGCAGCGGCCCCCGGCCCGACCGGGAGGCCGGACGGAGCCGGGCTCAGACGCCGAGCGAGCGCCGCAGGAAGTCGAGCTGGACCCGCAGCAGGTTCTCGGTGACCGCCTCCGAGCGGGTGAGGTGCGTGGCGTTCGGGATCAGGACGAGCTCGTGCCGCCGCCCGGCCTCGAACAGGGCGGCCGACAGCCGCAGCGTGTGCGCGACGAACACGTTGTCGTCCGCGAGCCCGTGGATCAGGAGCATCGGCCGCTCGAGACCCGGCGCGTCGGCGAGGATCGAGCTGCGCGCGTACGCATCGGGATGCTCGTCCGGATGCCCGAGGTAGCGCTCGGTGTAGAAGGTGTCGTACAGGCCCATGTCGGTCACCGGTGCGCCGACGACGGCGGCGTGGAACACCTCGGGCCGTCGCAGGACGGCCATCGCCGACAGGTAGCCGCCGAAGGACCAGCCGCGGATCGCGACCCGTGAAAGGTCGAGGAAGTCGAACCGCTCGGACGCGGCGTGCAGCGCGTCGACCTGGTCCTCGAGCGCGAGCGTGAAGTCGAACCTCACCGCTCGATCCCACGCCGGCCCCCGCCCGTCGACGCCTCGGCCGTCGACCACGAGCACCGCGAACCCGTGGTCCGCGAGCCACTGCGACGTCGGGTACTGCCCGGCGGACTTCAGGACGCGTGCCCCGTGCGGACCCCCGTACGGGTCGAGCAGGACGGGGAGCGGCCCGTCGGGCTCCCGTCCCTCCGGGAGCAGGAGGGCGGCGGGCAGGTCGCGCTCGCCGAGCGTGTGGAACGTCGGCTTCGGCTCGACGACCGGCACCTCGGCCGTCGAGGCGACCTCGCCGACGAGCGCTCCGTGCCGGCTGACCGTGGTCGTCGCCCGCGCCGAGTCCAGGGTCGCCGAGACGACGACCCGGATCGGACCCTCCTCGAGGACCGCGTGCACGCCCGGCGCGTCGGTGAGGCGCGAGGACCCCTCGGACGCGCTCCAGCGCCAGGCGTGCACCTCCGTCGGATCCTCGGAGGCGCGGAATGCGACGGCGTCGCCGGACGGCTCCGAGGCGCTCCGGACCTGGAGTCCGGGCGGCGTGACCGGCAGGCCGTCGACGCACAGGCGGTTCGTGTCGGTGTCGCGATCGGCGACGATCTCGATCACCCGGCCGTCGTCCAGGCGCGCGGGGAGCGTTCCCGGGAGGTCGAGGTCCACCCACTCCGGATCAGTGGTCTCCCGGACGAGCGACGTCGTCCCGGTGGCGGGGTCGAGCTCGAGGAGCTGCGTGCGGCGCTGATCGCGGGAGACGACGAGCGCCAGCGGCGGCCCGCTCCCGCTCCAGTGGAAGCGCCCCAGGTAGGGGAACGCGTCGACGTCCCACCGCACGTCGATGCGATCGCCCGTCGCCACGTCGAACAGGTGCAGCGACACGATCGCGTCCGCGGTCCCGGCCTGCGGGTAGCGGACGGCTCGAGGCGGGGCCGCCGGGTCGGTCTGATCCGTGATGTACCACGCCAGCACGGGTCGCTCGTCGATCCGTGCCGCGGCGAGCGTCGAGCCGTCGGGCGACCACCAGTGCCCCCGCCTGCGGTCCATCTCCTCCGCCGCGGCGAACTCGGCGAGCCCCCACGACAGGTCGGGGTCGTCGTCGGCCGCGAGCACGCGGTTCCCGCCTTCGACCTCCCGGACGTGCAGCGACCCGTCGACCACGAACGCGACCCGGTCACCGCTCGGATCCAGGCGGGGATCGTCGACCGACCCGGGCGTCGTGAGCTCGCGCGCAGAACCTCCGACGAGGTCGGCGAGGTACATGCGCCCGGACACGGCGAAGACCGCCCGTGCCAGCCCCCGGTCCGTCGCGTACGCCGTGACGCCCGACGATCGCTCGCGCGCCCGCTCCCGCCGAGCCCGCTCCGCCTCGGTCAGCCGCTCGTCGTCCTCGAGACCGTCATGCTCACTCGGGTCGAACACGCACCGCTCGTGTCCGGCCGCGGTGTCGAACACCCACAGGCAGGAGACCGGGTCGTCGCCGGCCCGAGTGCGGAGGAACGCCACCCGCTCGCCGTCGGGCGACACCGTGAACGACCTCGGAACACCGAGCGAGAACCCGCGCGTCCTCGCGAACTGCCGCGGGTACTCCTCGAGGGGATCGGTCATCGGCCGCTCACATCTCGCGGCGGCCCTCGAGCGCCTGCGAGAGCGTCACCTCGTCCGCGTACTCGAGGTCGCCCCCGACGGGCAAGCCGCTCGCGAGGCGCGTCACGCGGACGCCGGCCGGCTTGACCAGCGCGGCGACGTACATCGCGGTCGCGTTGCCCTCGAGGTTCGGGTTCGTCGCGATGATCACCTCGGTCACGCCGTCGCGCTCGACGCGCTCGAGCAGCTCCTGCGTCCGCAGGTCCTCGGGACCGATCCCGTCGAGCGGGCTGATCGCCCCGCCGAGCACGTGGTACCGCCCCTTGATCACCGCGGCCTTCTCGATCGTGGCCACGTCCTTGGGCTCCTCCACGACGCACAAGACCGCCCGGTCGCGCCCCTCGTCGCGACAGATCCGGCACCGATCGCTCTCCGCGACGTTGCCGCACTCACGGCAGAACGAGATGCGTTCCTTCGCGCGCACGATCGCCTCGGCGAGACGCTTCGCCTCGTCCGGATCGCTCTTGACCAGGTGGAAGGCGAGCCGCTGCGCGGACTTCGGCCCGATCCCCGGCAGCCGGGCGAGCTCGTCGATCAGGTCCTGGATCGGCCCTTCGTACACCTACGGGCCGTCCTCGGTCGCCGGCGTCGCGCCGAGCTCGGCCTCGAGGTGCGCGAGCGCCTCCTCCTGCGACAGCGGCGGGTCGTCCTCGATCTCGATGACGCCCGCCACGGGCTCTCGGATCACGCACCGGATCGCCGGCGCCACGCCGAACAGCTCCTGGAGGGCCTCCCGGAGCTCGCCCTCGCGCTCCTCTACCTTCGTCGCGCCGAACGGACGGTCCGGCGGGAACACCAGCTCCAGCGTCTGCCCGTCGAACGCCGCCGGCGTCGCGATCTCCAGGAACGACGGGAGCACCGCCTTCCCCAACCCCCGCAGGTGCGAGATCACCGCCCCCCAGTTCTGCCGCAACATCCCCACGTCCACCGCCGACGTCCCCGCCCCCAGCACCGGAACCGCGGGCTTCGCGGTCGGCACGTCGTCTGGCACTCCGGGCCCAGCGGCCGGAGCTCCGGGCTCCGATTCGGCGCCAGGGCCACCGTCCGACGTCGCTTCGGCGTCCGTAGGCGCCTCATAGTCGCCCTCCGCTCCGACCGCTGCGCCTGCCGAGGCTTTCGCCGAAGCGCGC
>DATBMU010000133.1:0-7161 GCA_036554665.1 Actinomycetota bacterium
CTGTTCGCGATCGTCGACGCGTTCGCGAACATCGCCTGCAACCTCGCCTCGGGCATGGACTGCTTCGGCTGAGTGTCGCGAGGCGCGCGCTATCATCGGCCGCATCGTGACCGAGGAACGGGCGGACGCCGGGCCCGTCACCGTCGAGCTCCCCGTGTTCGTCGGCCCGTTCCGGCTCCTCGCCGACCTGATCCTGGACGAGAAGATCGACGTCTGCGACGTCGCGATCGCGACGGTGACCGATCGGTTCCTCGAGCACGCGAGGGACGCCGATCGCTGGTCGCTCGAGGAGGCGACGTGGTTCCTTGCCGCGTGCGCGGTCCTGCTCGAGCTGAAGGTGGGCCGGCTGATGCCGAAGCACGGCGCGGTCGACGAGGAGGACCTGCTCGGGGTCTCGCCCGACCTGGTGTACGCGAGGTCGCTCGAGCTGGCGGCGATCCGGCGCGTGGCGGTCGACCTCGCCCGGCGCGTCGAGGAGGAGTCCAGGCACTTCCCGCGTGAGGTCGGCCCGCCGCGGGAGTTCGCGCACCTGTACCCAGACGTGCTGGAGCGGGTCTCGGCCGACGACCTCGCTGCGCTCGCCGCCGCGCTCCTGCGCCCGCCGCCGATGCTCGACCTCTCGCACGTGACCCCGATCCGCTACACGATGGACGAGGCGCTCGACGCCGTCCGGTCCCACCTCGGGCGGGTCGGACAGGCGTCGTTCCGCGATCTTGTGGCCGATTGCGACGAGCGGATCCAGGTCGTCGTGCGGTTCCTTGCGCTCCTGGACCTCTACCGCGAGGGCATCGTGGACCTGGCCCAGGCCGAGACGTTCGGCGAGATCCGCGTGCGATGGGAGGGCGCGGCGTGACCGACGACGATCGCGGGCCGCTCCTGCGGGCGCTCGAGGCGCTCCTGTTCGTCTCGGACGAGCCGGTGACGGCCGTCGTGCTCGGGCAGGCGCTCGGCGTCGAGCGCCGCGAGGTGGACGAGCTCTGCGAAGCGCTCGCCCGCTCCTACGAGGAGCGCGGCGCCGGCATCGTGCTGCGTGGCGTGGCGGGCGGATGGCGCCTGTCCACGCACCCGGATGCGGCGCCCGTGGTCGAGCGGTACGTCCTGTCCTCGCGGCACACGCGCCTCACGAAGGCGGCGCTGGAGACCCTCGCGATCGTGGCCTACAAGCAGCCGGTGACGCGCCACCAGATCTCGTCGATCCGCGGCGTGAACTCCGACGGCGTGCTCCGCGCGCTCGCGGACCGCGGGCTCGTGGCGGAGGTCGGACGCGAGGAGACGCCCGGCCGCCCGGTGCTGTACGGGACGACGGCCGATTTCCTCGAGCGCCTCGGGCTGCCGTCGCTCTCGGCCCTGCCGCCGCTGGCGCCGCTGCTCGGGCGGCCGCCGGATGGAGAGCCGGAAGCGGAACCACCCGAGGACGCCTCGCCGGGGGACGACCGGACCGAAGCCGCCGGAGGGTAGCCGCCCGATGCCGGAGGAACGGCTCCAGCGCGCGCTCGCCCGGGCCGGCTTCGGATCGCGCCGTGCCTGCGAGGAGCTGATCGCGGGCGGCCGCGTGGAGGTGAACGGCCGGGTGGCGACGCTCGGCGACCGCGTCGACCCTCAGCGGGACGAGGTGCGCGTCGACCGGCGCCGGATCAGCGTGGACCCGGGGCTGCGCTACCTCGCGTTGCACAAGCCGCGCGGCGTGACGACGACGCTCCGCGACCCGCATGCCGAGCGCGATCTCCGGGGGCTCCTGCCACGGGGTCCGCGCGTGTTCCCGGTCGGCCGGCTGGATCGCGACACGGAGGGGTTGCTGATCCTCACGAACGACGGCGACCTCGCGCATCGCCTCGCGCATCCGCGCCACGGCGTCGAGAAGGAGTACCTCGCGGAGGTCGACGGGATGCCGACGGCGCGCCAGCTGGGGCGGCTGCGCCGCGGCGTGCCGCTGGAGGACGGCCCCGCCCGCGCCGTCCAGGCGCGCGCGGTCGGGCGCAGCGGGCCGCGGGGCGCGGTGCGGCTGGTGCTGACCGAGGGCCGCAAGCGGGAGGTCCGGCGCTTGCTCGAGGCCGTCGGGCTGCCCGTGCGCCGCCTCGTGCGGACCCGGGTCGGACCGATCCGCCTCGGCGGGCTCGGCCCCGGGGACCTCCGAGACCTCGAGCCGCACGAGGTCCGGGCGCTCTACCGGGCCGCCGGCCTGTAGCCTGTTCGCCCGGACCGGGCGGGGCCGGCGCCGGCGCCCCGGGAGCGACGAGGAGGCTGGTCGTGGGCGAGGAGCGTGTGCGTGCGGCCCGGGGAGCGATCCGGGTGGCGGAGGACACCGCCGAGCACGTGTTCGCCGCGACCGAGAAGCTCCTGTCCGCGATGTTCGAGCGCAACGGCGTGGAGCACGACGACCTCGTGAGCGTCTTCTTCACCGCGACCGAGGACCTACGGTCCGCGTTCCCGGCCGAGGCGGCGCGCAGGATGGGGCTCGGAACGATCCCCCTGATGTGCGCGCAGGAGATCTCCGTGCGGGGCTCGATGCCCAAGGTGGTGCGGATCCTGATGCACTTCCACACGGTGCGCGGGACCGACGAGATCGTGCCGACCTACCTGGACGGGGCGGAGTCGCTGCGCGATGACCTCGACTGAACGGGTCGCGGTCGTCGGGACGGGGCTCGTCGGCGCGTCGATCGCGATGGCCGCGGCTCGAGCGGGGGACCAGGTCCGGGGGTTCGACGCCGACCCCGCCGTGCTCGCCGCGGCCGCCGACCGGGCCGGCCTGACCCCGGAACCGAACCTCGAGGCCTGCGTGCGCGGAGCGACCCTCGTCTTCGTGTGCACCCCGATCCCGGCGCTGGCTCACCTCGTGGTCGAGGCCCTGCGGCTCGCTCCGGACGCGGTCGTGACCGACGTCGGGAGCGTCAAGGCTCACCTCATGGTCGAGATCGAGGGTACGGCCGAGGCCGCCGATCTGCCCCGATACGTGGGCGGCCACCCGATGGGCGGCTCGGAGCGATCGGGGCCCGAGCACGCCTCCGCGTCCGTGCTCGACGGGATCGTGTGGGTCGTGGCGCCGGGGGCGAGCACGGAGCTCTCGGCGATCGAGCGCCTCGAGGCCTGGGTCGCGAAGATCGGCGCTCGCCCGGTCCGCCTCGCGCCGGAGCGGCACGACCGGCTCGTCGCCGTGGTCAGCCACCTGCCGCAGGTGGCGTCGACGGCGCTCATGGGCCTGGCCGCGACCGAGGAGGCGGGGGAGCCGGAGATCCTGCTGCTCGCCGCCGGCGGGTTCCGCGACCTGACGCGCCTGGCCGCCTCGAACCCGCGCCTGTGGAGCGACATCCTCCTGGCCAACCGCGACGCGATCGCGCGGGCGATCGACCTCTACGTCGACCGGTTGGCCGCGATGCGGGATCTGATCGGTGCGGCGGACGCCGCGAGCGTCGAGGCCCGATTCGCGGAGGCGAAGACCGCGCGCCTCACGCTCGCCGCGAAGCCGCAGGTGCGCTCCGGCGTGGGCGTGCTCCAGGTGCCGGTCCCGGACCGGCCCGGCGTGCTCGCGGACCTGACGCGTGCGATGAGCGAGGCCGGCGTGAACATCGAGGACCTGCAGATCGTGCACTCGCCCGAAGGCGGACGCGGGACCGTTCACCTCACCGTCGCCGCGGCGAGCGCCGGCGACGCCGAGCGCGCGCTCCGGGAGCGGTGGTTCGAGCCGCTCAGGCTGGCCTGATCGATGCGCGCCACGGTGTTCCCGGGAGGCTCTGTCGGCGGCGACGTGCGCGTCCCGGGCGACAAGTCGATCGCGCACCGCTGGCTCATCCTGGCCGCGACCGCGCGGGGCGGGAGCGAGATCTCCGGGCTGCCCGCGGCGCTCGACGTTCGGTCGACCGCGAGGGTGCTCGCGGGGATCTCGCCGCTCGGCGCTGCAGCTGTACTGGAGGCTTGGGCCGCCAACCCGCCGGCCCCGGGTGAGGGAGACCGTTCCACGTCGAACAGGGGTCAACCTCGAGGCCCGGCGGTCGCGCTCGAGGGTGAGGGTCGAGATGGGCTTCGACCCCCGACCGCCGACCTCGACTGCGGGAACTCGGGCACGACGATGCGCCTGGTCGCGGGCGTGCTCGCCTCGTGCGCGTTCGGGTCCCGGCTCGTCGGGGACGAGAGCCTGTCGGCGCGTCCGATGGAGCGGGTGGCGACCCCGCTGCGGGAGATGGGCGCCGTGATCGAGACGACCGACGGCCACCCGCCGGTGCAGGTGCGCGGCGGCTCGCTCCGCGGGGTGCGTCACGTCGCCACCGTGCCGAGCGCCCAGGTCAAGAGCGCGGTCCTGCTCGCCGGGCTCGGGGCCCATGGCGAGACCTCGGTCGAGGAGCCGGTCCGGACGCGCGACCACACGGAGCGGGCCCTCGCGCATCTCGGCGCGCCGGTCCTGATCGAGGATCGCCGGGTCACGGTGGAGCCGTTCCAGCACCCCGGCTTCCGTGCGGCGGTTCCCGGGGACGTGTCGTCCGCCGCCTTCCTGCTCGCGGCGGCCGCGCTCTCCGGGCGAGCGCTCTCGGTCCACGACGTCGGAGCGAACCCCTCCCGCACGCACCTGCTGCGGGTGCTCGAGCGGATGGGGGTGCGCACGCGCGTCGAGGTCTCCCGTCACGAGCTCGGCGAGCCGGTCGGCGTGCTCGAGATGGCGGGGTGCGACGGCCTCACCGGCACGGAGGTGGGAGCGGCCGAGCTCCCGTTGCTGATCGACGAGGTTCCCGTGCTCGCGATGCTCGCGGCGCACGCGAGCGGGCCGACGCGGTTCCTCGGGGCCGCCGAGCTCCGGGTGAAGGAGAGCGACCGCCTCGGCGGCGTCGCGGCCGCGATCGGCCGGCTGGGGGGCTCGGCCGAGGTCGACGGCGACGACCTCGTCGTCGGGGGCGGCGGCCTGTCGGGGGGTGCGGCCTCCGCCGGCGGCGACCACCGCATGGCGATGGCGCTCGCCGTGGCCGCGCTCGGGGCGAGCGGGCCGGTCGAGATCGACGGGATCGAGGCCGCCGACGTGTCCTTCCCGGGGTTCGTCCGCACCCTGTCGGCGCTGGGCGCGAGGATCGAGCAGTGACCGGGTCGCAGCCGGTGGTCGCGATCGACGGGCCCGCCGGATCGGGCAAGAGCACGCTCGCGAGGCGGCTCGCGCAGACCCTGGACCTCCCGTACCTCAACACCGGCCTCATGTACCGGGCCCTGACGCTCCGTGCGCTGCAGCGGGGCTTCGACCCCGGCGACGGGCGGGCGCTCGCCGGCCTTGCCGCGGCGATCACCTTCGACCTGAACGCGAGCCTCAAACCCCCCGAGCTCGTCATCGACGGCACTGCGCCGGGGCCCGAGCTCGCCGCCCCGGAGGTCGAGTCGACGGTGTCGGCCGTCGCACGTCATCCCGAGGTCCGGGCCGCGCTCCGCGCGGAGCAGCGGCGGCTCTGCCGGGGCGGCGGCGTCGTCGAGGGGCGCGACATCGGGACGGTCGTCGCCCCGGACGCGGAGGTGAAGATCTTCCTCGAGGCGGAGGAGGCGGAGCGAATCGCCCGACGGACGAGCGAGCGTCGCGTCGTGCCGGACGAGGTCGGCCGGGCGCTCTCGACGCGGGACGCGCTCGACGCGACCACGAACCCGCTGGAGCCCGCTGAGGACGCCGTGGCGATCGACACGACCGCGATGGACGCGGAGGCGGTGTTCCGCACCGCGCTCGCGATCGTCCGTTCCCGGCTCGGGGAGCGCGGCCCGTGAGCGCTCCCGCGGTCGCGGTCGTCGGCCGCCAGAACGTCGGCAAGTCGACGCTCGTGAACCGCCTGTTCGGCGGGCGCGAGGCGATCGCCCACGAGACGCCGGGGGTCACCCGGGACCGGATCGAGCTCGAGACGACGTGGCGCGGCAGGAGCTTCCGCCTCGTCGACACGGGCGGGTTCGTCCACGGGGCCCGCGGCATCGAGGCCGAGGTCGCCCGCCAGGCCGAGCGGGCGGCCGCGGAGGCCGACGTGATCGTCCTCGTGGTGGACGCGCAGACGGGGCCGACCGAGGAGGACGCGAGCCTCGCCCGGTCGCTGCGGGGCGCACGAGCGCCGATCGTCGTGGTCGCCAACAAGGTCGACACGGAGCGGGAGGAGATCGACGCGCTGGCCTTCCTCGCGCTCGGCCTCGGCGATCCGATCGTGGTGTCGGCGCTGCACGGCCGAGGGTCCGGCGACCTCCTGGACCGCCTCGTGGAGCTGCTGCCCGGGGAGTCGGCCGCGGAGGAGGAGGGCGAGGAGCCACGCTTCGCGCTCGTGGGGCGCCCGAACGTCGGCAAGTCGAGCCTGTTCAACCGCCTCGTGGGCGAGGAGCGCTCGGTCGTCTTCGAGGAGGCCGGCACGACCCGGGACGCCGTGGACGCCGTGGTCGCATGGCCGCAGGGCCAGGTCCGCTTCGTCGACACCGCGGGGTTCCGCAGGCCGGCGAAGGTGCACGGTGTCGAGTACTACAGCTTCCTCCGAGCCGAGCGGGCGATCGAACGCGCTCACGTTGCGGCCCTGATCCTGGATGCGGCGCAAGGGTTCACGGCCGAGGACAAGCGCATCGCCGCGCGGGTGATGGAGTTCGGCCGGGGCCTGGTGGTGATCGCGAACAAGTGGGACCTGGTCGAGGAGCGGGACCGCGCGTTCAAGGCCCTCGGCCAGGAGGTCGCGCCCTTCGCGCGCGCCCCGGTGGTGCGGACGTCGGCGATCACGGGGACCGGCGTCGGACGGCTGCCGCCGGTGCTCCTCGGGGTGCACGAGCGATGGTGGCGCCGGGCCTCCACGGCCACCGTGAACGAGGTCCTGCGGAACGCCCAGGACGAGCGCCCGGCGCCCGGCGGGGTGCGGTACCGGTACGCGACGCAGGTCACCGCCGGCCCCCCGACGTTCGTCCTGTTCGGCGGCCGCCGCCCGGGCGCCAACCATGAGCGGTTCCTCGAGAACCGGCTGCGACGCGCCTTCGACCTGGAGGGCGTCCCGATCCGACTCCGGTTCCGGTCGGGACGAGGCCGGTAGAATCCCTCCGCACGCGGGCCGTGGCGCAGCTTGGTGAGCGCGTCTGACTGGGGGTCAGAAGGTCGCCGGTTCGAATCCGGCCGGCCCGACGGATGAGAGGGACGACGGACACCGTGCCGGCATCCTCCGCCGTCCTCACCGTCCCCAACATCCTGTC
>DATBMU010000166.1:0-2306 GCA_036554665.1 Actinomycetota bacterium
GTGGTCGCCGCCGAAGGCGCGGCTGCCCGGGTCGAGCACGCCCTGCAGCATCTCGCTCACGAACCGCGGGTCCGCGCCGTCCAGGTCGTAGCCCTCGCGGCCGATGATCGCGAGGTCGCGGACGTAGTCGGCGATGTTGAGCCGGGACGCGATGTGCACGCCCACGGCCGCCGCGGCGAGCTGCGCACGGCTGGGATTGGCCGGCAGCTCGCAGACCGCGCCGCCCTCGCCGGGCGAGCAGTCCAGCGTGGGGTTGTTGAACTCGGGGACGAAGAAGTCTCCTTCGCAGGCCGCGCCGGCGAGCAGCGCGAGCACGACGACGAGCGCGGCCGTGCCGGGCCGGAGCGTCCGCGGCGTCCGCGCCGCGTGGGGCCGAACGGGATCGCGGCGCATCAGAAGCCCACCTCCAGGGTCAGCCAGAACTGCCGGCTCGGCGGGAAGGGCGCCACGTCGATGTTCCGGTCGATGGCGCGGTTGCCGAAGTTGCTCACCTCGGGGTCGAGGCCGTTGTACGGCGTGACCGTGAAGAGGTTGCGGCCGGTCACCCCCAGCCGCACGTAGCGGACGTCCTGTCCGAAGAAGCCGCTCGGACCGAGACTCGGCGCGATGTCGTAGGAGAGCGCGAGCTCCCGCAGCTTCAGGAACGAGCCGTCCTCGACGAGGGGACGCGTGTGGAGGCCGAAGACGCCGAGTCGGCAGGTGCCGGGGTCGTCGGAGTCGACCTCCTCGGGCGCCGGGCACTCCTCGCCGGGCGCCAGCTCGAAGTCCTCGCTGTTGCCCGCCGCGTCGAAGAGGAAGTTCGTGAGGTTGATGATGTCGCCGCCCTTCTTCCAGTCGAGCAGGAAGTAGAAGTTCAGCGGACCGAACGTGACGTCGTTCGTGAACGACCAGACGAAGTCCGGCTCGGCCTCGCCGAGCGCG
The DNA here is from genome assembly GCA_036554665.1 of Actinomycetota bacterium. Lineage (GTDB taxonomy): Bacteria > Actinomycetota > UBA4738 > UBA4738 > HRBIN12 > CALGFI01. Next base: position 922 of record DATBMU010000166.1, read on the forward strand.
ACCACGACCGGATCGCCGGGGTTCAGGCCCTGCGCCACGCACTCGGGGCGCGTGGCGGGCGGCGCCGGGCACACGCCGTCGAGACCGACGATCTGGGACGCGGGCTGCCCCTCCTCGATGCGGAAGGAGCCCAGCGCCGTCGCGAAGCCGCCGGCCTCGAACGCCGGCACGGGCAGCTCGGTGATCTCCGACTGGTTGGAGAAGAAGATCGTGCGGAAGAGCCAGCTCGCGTTCTCGGTCTGGTAGGGCGTCGCCGTGAAGCCGATCTCGATGCCCTGGTTCCGGAGCTCGCCGCCGTTGAAGATCTCGCTGTCGAATCCGCTGGACGGCGGGAGCGTGCGCTCCAGCAGCAGGTCCGTGATCGTCTTCTGGTAGACGGAGAACTCGAGCGTCGCGCGCTCGTCGAAGAGCGTCGCGTCGAACCCGAGCTCGATCTCGCTCTGGCGCTCCGGCTTGATCGCCGGGTCGCCCGCGATCACGTCCTCGTCGATGCTCGTGCCGGTGTTGCCGTCGATGTTGTCCGACGAGACCGGCGTGAACTTGTTCCCGAAGAGCGGGCGGTTCCCGGTCTGGCCGAACGCGCCCCGGAACTTGAGCTCCTCGAGCCAGGGCGCGACCTCCTGGAAGCGGTAGGACGCCGCGGCCTTGGGGTAGAGGAAGTACTCGTCGGGGTCGCCGTTCGAGCTGCTGCGGTCCGCCCGCACGCCGGCGGTGAGGAGCAGCCGGTCCTGCATCAGCAGCAGCTCCTCCTGCGCGTAGATCCCGAACTCCTCGATGCGCTGCCGGTTCTCCTCGACGTCCACGCTCGAGCCCTGGTCCACGTTGCCCTGCCCGGGAATCAGGTTGCGCGTGATGATGCGCGAGAAGTCGAGGTCGCTCTCGGAGTACTGGACGCCGGCGGAGGTCGTCGCGGAGAACGACTCCGGGCCCGGCGAGTAGGTCCAGGCCAGGTTGCCGCTGGTGTTGATGTTCAGGTTGTCGCCGCCCGTCAGGATCGACGTCCCGGGAAGGCCGTCGCGGGGCTCGAACTGGAGCTCGGGCGGCGCCAGGAGCTCGTCCTCCTGGTCGAAGAAGTCGGCGCCGACGTCCGCGATCGCCTGCAGGCTGTGATTCTCCGAGTTGATCAGGTCGTAGGTCCCGCGGATGGAGCCCAGGAAGCGGAACACGTCCTGCTCGTTCCGCAGCAGGTCGCGGGTCTGCACCGGGTTGCTGGGCTGGAAGACGTTGACCGGGTACAGCCCGTTCGCGTCCGGGAGCAGGTCGATGAAGTTGGGCGTGAACGGCAGGACCATGAAGAAGCTGGTCCCCGTGTTGTCGTTGTTCGAGAGCGCCCGGTTCGACTTCGTGTGGATCAGGTTCGCGGTCGTCTGGAGGTCGAAGCTCGA
>DATBMU010000013.1:0-17668 GCA_036554665.1 Actinomycetota bacterium
GTGACCGCCGGCACGGGCCCATCGGGCGATCCGAGCTCGAGCTCGTTGCCCGGTGCCGCCAGGCCGATCGGGACCCAGGCGTAGCCGATGTTCTTGTTCAGCCGGAACGAGCGGCTGGCGCTCGTGAGCTTGCCCACGACCTCGCCGTCCCGGCTCACCGGCCAGAAGTCCTCGAGCCACATCCGGAACGGCTCGCCCCCGATCTCGACGCCGACGAGCTTGCGATCGACGCCCTCCTCCGCGACGCGCCGGAGCGCATCCCTCCCGATGAAGTCCGCGTCGAGCTCCACGAGCCGCTCCATGCCGGTGACGTGGAACGGCGTGTCCTCCACGGTCATGTCGTTCCCGTAGTTGAAGATCCCGGCCTCGAGCCGCCGCTGGTCGCTCGGCGCGATCGGCCGGATCTCGTACGGCCGCCCGGCCGCCATCACGCGGTCCCACAGATCCGAGCCGCGAGCGCCGTCGCGCAGGTAGATCTCGTAGCCGATCTCGCCGGTCCAACCGGTGCGCGAGACGACCACGGGGATGTCGCCGAGCTCGCCCTCCCAGCACCGGTAGTACGCGAGGCCGGAGACCTCCTCGCCGAACAGGTCGCGGATCACGTCCTTGCTCTTGGGCCCCTGTACCTGCAGCGGGCTGACGTCCGGCTCCCGGAGCTCGACGTCGAGCCCGGCGAAGGCCTGCACGCCGAGGGCGTACAGCAGCGCGTCGGAGTCCGCCAGCGAGAGCCAGAAGTGGTTCTCCGCGAGCCGCAGCAAGATCGGGTCGTTCACGATCCCTCCGTTCGGCGCCACGATCGGCGCGTACTTGCACTGCAGCACCTCGCACCGCGACAGGTCACGACAGGTGAGCAGCTGCGCGAAGCGCGCGGCGTCGGGGCCCGTGATCTCGAGCTGGCGCTCGACGCCGACGTCCCAGAGCGTCACGTGCTCGAGCAGGTGGCGGTACTCGGCCTCGTCGTCGTCGTAGAGCGTCGGGATCAGCATGTGGTTGTACAGGTCCCAGCTCGTGCAGCCGGCCTCGACCGTCCGTTGCCAGTACGGCGACTTCCGGTACCAGGTGGCGGTGTAGAACGTGAACGAGAACGGCTCCTTCATCGGCGGTTCCTCCGGCGTCGGCGGTCCCTGCGGATCTCGCGCACGCAGTTGTAGGCGGGGATGCCACACACACCGCCGCCGGCGTGCGTGGCGCTCGAGCATTGGTAGAGGCCCCGGATCGGCGTCCGGTAGTCCGCGTACCCGGGCACCGGGCGCATGTGGAACAGCTGGTCGGCGGAGAGCTCCCCGTGGAAGATGTTCCCGCCGATCAGGCCCCACTCGGTCTCCATGTCGTGGGCGCCGAGCACCTGCCGCTCGATCACCGACGCCGCGAACCCCGGCGCCACGTCGTCGTAGGCGCGCACGACGCGGTCCGCGTAGGCCTCGAGCTCCTCGCGATGCGGCGCCTGGGACCACGTGTGCGGCACCCACTGCGTGAACAGCGAGACGATGTGCACGCCCTCCGGCGCGAGCGACGGGTCGAGCGTCGTGGGGACGACCCCGTCGCTGAACGGGAAGGTCGCCGGCTCGCCCCGGCGCGCCTCCTCGAACGCGAGCTCGAGCTGCGCGAGCGACGGCGCGATCTCGAAGCCCCCGCTGAAGTCCTTCCACTCCGGCCGGGCGGCCAGCGTCGGCAGCTCGGAGACCGCCAGGTTGATCTTGACCACGCCCGACCGGCTCGACCAGTGCTCGACGTCGTTCACGAACTCCGGCGGCAGCTCGCTCCGTTCGATCTGGCGCAGGAACGTGATCTGAGGATGACAGGCGGTCACGACGATCGGCGCGAGGAGCTCCTCGCCGCCGTCGAGCACCACTCCCTCGGCGCGGCCGTCGCGGACGAGGACGCGGTCGACGCGCGCGTTCGTCCGGATCTCGGCCCCAAGGGATCGCGCGCTCCGCTCGAGAGCCGCCGCGACGGCTCCCATCCCACCCTCGGGCACGCCCCACGACCCGAGCGTGCCGTCGCCCACGTCGCCGATCGAGTGGTGCGCCATCACGTAGCCGGTGCCCGGCTCGAACGGTCCTGCCCAGGTTCCGATCAGCCCGTTGATCGACATCGCGGACTTGATCGCGTCCGAGGTGAAGAACCGGTCGAGCAGATCCGCCACGCTCATCGTCATCAGCCGCGTGACGTCGCCGACCGTGCGCACGTCGAGCCCGCGGAACCGCCACGCGAGGCGCAGCTGCTCGAGCAGGTCGCCGGGTCGCTTCGAGGCGATCTGCGGCGGCGTGGTCATCAGCAGGGGTCCGAGGACCGCCGCGAGGCCGCCGATCCACGCGTCCCACCGTTCGAGCGCGTCCGCGTCGGCCTTGGAGACCTTCGCGAACTCCTCGTGGTTGCGCTTGGGGTCGTCGTACTCGATCATCACGCGCCCGTCCGGGAGCGGGACGACGTACGGACCGACCGGATGGACGCGGTACCCGTGCCGCGCCAGCTGGAGGTCCTTCAGGATCGTGTCGGGCATCAGGCTCATCACGTAGCTCAGGGTCGTGACCTGGAACTCGGGATGCTCCGGCCACGGCCGGTCGGTCGCGGCCGCGCCCCCCGTCTTGTGGCGAGCCTCGCAGACCACGACCCGGGCCCCGGCCTTCGCGAGGTAGGCGGCGGCCACCAGGCCGTTGTGACCTCCGCCGATCACCACGGCGTGGTACGAGTTCGCGTGCGAGGAGGTGCTCATCCCGCGTATCGAAGCACGAGGTTGAACGGTCGTTCAACCGACGACGGCGGTCCGATCGCGGCCGCGGTGCTCGTGAGCGAGATCAGCCGTCCGAGGGCCGCCGTCGAGCGGCGACCCTCGGGGGCGTGATCACGACACCTGCTCCAGCACCGGCTCCTCGGAGGCGAGCTCCGCCGTTCCGCTCGCCGCCGACCCCGCCTCGTCCTCGCGCAGGTACCGGCGCGTCCGGAGCAGGACGAACACGGCGAGCCCGGCCGTGATCCCGCCGATCAGGTACGTCGCCTGCGGGCCGATCGCGGGGACCACCGCGGCCGCGGCCACGTAGCTGATCGCGAGCAGCACGTTCAGCACGCCGACGAACGCCGCCGCGACGCGGCTGCGGATCGCATCGGGCGCTCGCCGCTGTCGCAGGTTCTGCTCGGCCACGAACGTCGTGCCGTCGGCCAGGCCGAACGCGAAGCTCAGCGCGACGATGACCCAGAACCACGGCGAGAGTCCCATCGCGATCCCCATCGCCGAGATCACCACGCAGGCCCAGACGAGCCACGTGCCCTCGTGCCCCTGCTTCATGTAGCGACCGAGGAAGGACCCGAGGACGGACCCGCCCCCCCACGCGGCGATCAGCATGCCGTAGCCGAACGCGCCGGTGCCGAACTCCTCCGCGAGCGGCACGTCGGCGACCATCGACATACCCATCCCCGTGATGAAGACGATCCACGCGAGCAGGAGCGTCCGCAGGACGCGATCGTGCAGCAGGAACGCGAACCCGGCGCGCACGCCGCCGTGCTCGTGCTCGTCCCCCCGCTCGTCGCTGAACCTCGCCCGGACGGTCCACACGATCGCCGCCGAGACGACGAACGAGACCGCGTTGACCGCGAACACCGCCCGGGAGCCGATCGCCGCGACGAGCAGGCCCCCGATCGCCGGCCCGAGCGTGATGCCCGCGCTCCGGCTGATGCCGAGTAGGCTGTTCGCCCAGGATAGGTCCTCCGTCCCCGCGACGTTCGGGATCGCCGCCTCTGAGGCCGACCAGAACGGGGCCTCGGCCACCGCGGACAGGAACGCCCACACCAGCAGCCACGCGGGATCCTCGCCGAGCGCCATCAGCGCGAAGCACAACGCCCCGGCCAGGTCGGAGACGATCATGACCATCCGGCGGTCGTATCGGTCGCCCAGCACGCCGGCGAGCGGTCCGATGAACCCCGTGATGCCGAACGTCAGCAGCAGCGCCGCGGCCACCCACACCGCCGACCCGGTCTGCTCGTACACGGTGAAGTTCAGCGCGATGTACGCGGCGGCTCCGCCGGTGATCGAGATGATCCGGGCCGCGGCGAGGCGCCGGACGGCGGTCCTCGGTGGCGTGATCGAGATCGTGGTGCTCATCGGACGACTCCTGGGTCTCGGTGGATCGAGAGCGGTTCGGTGATCGGGGTGCCCGCCGGGCGGCGGGCGCGGACGTCAGACGGCCGCGAGGAAGGGCGAGATGCCCGTCCGATCCCCCATGATCACCCGGAGTCGCCTCATGACCGGGCGAGTGTAGCAGCGCGAGCGCTGCGATGGAAGCGTTCGTGACGAACGTCACATCCGCGGCGGCTCGCCGCGGATGTGACGCGCTCGCTACTCGGGGAGCTGGATCGAGCGGATGCCCTCGGCGCCGCTCACCTGCTCGAGCTCCACGAGGATCTCCGAGGGCACCGGGCTGTCGAGCACGAGGCCCATCAGGGCGGTCCCGCCACGGATCGGCCGACCGACGTCCATCGTCGCGATGTTGATCTGATGCCGTCCCAGGAGCGTGCCGACGGCGCCGATCACCCCGGGCTTGTCCTCGTAGAAGAAGAACAACATCGACGGGCTCGGCGCCATCTCCAGGTCGTACCCGTTGACCTCGACGACGCGTTCTCGATCCTTCTTGCCGACGAGCGTGCCCGAGACCGAGGCGGGGCCGTCGTCGGTCTCGGCGCGGATCGCCACCAGGTTCACGTAGTCCGTCGAGACCGACGAGCGCATCTCGCTGATCGCGAGGCCGCGCTCGCGCGCGATGATCGGCGCGTTCACGAACGAGACCGGCTCGTGCACCACGCCGGCGAGGACCCCCTTGACGACCGCGAGCGTGAGCACACGCGTGTCGGCTTCGGCGATCCGTCCGAGGTAGCGGCACTCGATCGAGCGGACCGCGCCCCGCGACATCCCCGTGAGGATCCGGCCGAGCTTGTCTGCGAGCGGGAGGAAGGGCCGGACGGCCTCGGATACCTCGGCGCCGGCCGAGACGTTCACCGCGTAGGGCACGAACTCCCCCGAGAGCGCGAGCCGGACCATCTCCGCGACCGAGGTCCCCGCCTTGTCCTGCGCCTCGGCGGTGGAGGCCCCGAGGTGCGGGGTCACAACCACCTGGTCGAACCCGAACAGCGGGGACTCGGTCGTCGGCTCGATCGAGAAGACGTCGAGCGCGGCGCCCGCGACCCGCCCCTCCTCGACCGCCTTCGCGAGGGCCTGCTCGTCGACGATGCCGCCGCGCGCCGTGTTCACCAGCCGCACGCCCTCCTTGACGAGCGCGAGCTCGTGCTCGCCGATCAGCCCCTCGGTGTCCTGCGTGCGCGGCAGGTGGATCGTCACGAAGTCCGCCTGGACGAGGAGCGCCTCGAGCGTGGGCATCAGCTCGACCCCCATCTCCTTGGCGCGCTCCCTCGGGACGTAGGGATCGAACGCGATCACGCGCATCCCGAACGCCGCGCATCGCTGGGCGACGAGCGCGCCGACGCGCCCGAGGCCGACGATCCCGAGCGTCTTGCCCTGGAGCTCGACCCCCTGGTACGAGGCCCGCTCCCATCGGCCCGCCTTCAGGTCCCGGTTCGCCTGCGGGACGTTGCGCGCCTGCGACAGGAGCAGCGCCACGGTGTGCTCCGCGGCCGAGACGATGTTGGACTGCGGCGCGTTCACCACCATCACGCCGCGGCGCGTCGCCGCGTCGATGTCGACGTTGTCCAGCCCGATCCCGGCGCGCGCGACCACCTTGAGGTTCTCACCCGCCGCGATCACGTCCGCGCCGACCTGCGTCTGCGACCGCACGACGAGCGCGTCGTAGGGCGCGATCGCGTCCGCGAGCCCGGCCGTCGCGAGCTCGGGGCGCACGTCGACCTGGAAGTCACGGCGGAGCAGGGCGAGCCCGGCCTCCGAGAGCTTCTCGGTGACGAGGACCCTCACCCTCGCTCCTGGAACACACCCTCCGCGGCGGCGACCGCGGCCCCTCGCTTCACGGGGTAGCCGAGCCGTTCGAGCGTCATCTCGAGCGCGGCGAGCCCGCGGACGATGTCGAGCTCGCTGAAGTACCCGAAGTGGCCGATGCGGAACACCTTGCCCTTGAGCGGGCCCTGGCCGGGAGCCAGGACGCAGCCGAAGTCGGCGCGGATCCGGTCGCTGATCGTGTCGGCGTCGATCCCCTCGGGGGCCCGGATCGCCGTCACGGTCCAGTTCTGCTCGAGCCCCTCGCCGAACAGGTCCAGCCCGAGCGCGCGGACGCCGTCCTTCACGGCGCGCGAGAGCATGCGGTGGCGCTCGAGCGCCGCGTCGAGGCCGTCCTGGAAGTAGAGCTCGAGCGCCGCCGCGAGCCCCTGCATCACGCTGATCGCCGGCGTCCACGGGTTCTCCGGGTCCTTCAGCTCGGCGAACGTCCGGTAGATCCGCCAGTCGAAGTAGAAGCGGGACGCCGTCGAGCTCTCGCTCGCCTCCCAGGCCCGCTCCGAGATCGCCACGAACGCGATCCCCGGCGATGCGCTGAGCGCCTTCTGCGAGCCCCCGACCGCGACGTCGATCCCCCACGCGTCCAGCTCGAACGGTACGGCGCCGAGGCTCGAGACGGCGTCGACCACCACGAGCGCGCCCGCCTCGTTCGCCGCGCGCGCCAGCTCCTCGACCGGCTGGATCACGCCGGTCGACGTCTCGGACTGCGTGAGCAGCACCGCCTTCACCGGATGCTCGGCCAGCGCCCGCGCCACGTCGGCGGGGTCGATCCGGCGGCCCCACTCGTACTCGATCGAGCGGACCTGCAGCCCGTGCGCCTCGGCGAGCTTCTTCCAGCGCTCTGCGAAGAACCCCGCGAGCGGGACGAAGACCTCGTCGCCGGGCGAGAGCACGTTCTGGATCGCGGACTCGAGCCCGCCCGTCCCGGACGACGTCATCAACAGGACGTCGGCGCGCTCGGTGCGGTAGAGCTCCTTCAGCCGTGCGGTGACCGACCGCATGAGCCCGCCGAACCCCGGACCCCGGTGGTACACGAGCGGGCTGCCCTGCGCGAGCAGCACCTCGGGTGGGATCGGCGTGGGGCCGGGCGCGAGGATGATCTCGGGACGGTCCATGGGGCGCTCCTCGGGCTGGTCGGGGGCCATCTCGGACGTGGCCGGCCAGCGTATCATCGGTGTCGCCGCCGCCGTCCCCGGGGCGGCTTGTTCGTGTGATGACGACGCTCCGGTTCCTGCTCAAGCGGTTCTTCGCCCAGCGGTTGCTGGGTCTCGCGATCGTGGTCACGCTCGGCTTCACGATCGGCGTGCTCGTCGCCGGCCCGATCTACGCGGACGCCGCGCGCGAGGCGATCCTGTCCTCCGAGGTCTCGACGGCCGCGACGACGGTCAAGAACGTGCGCTTCACGGTGTACGGGAACCCGGACTTCGGCTACCTGCAGGCCGACGAGCAGATGATCGACACGATGAGCGGCCTCCCCCTCGCCGCGATCGTCCGGCAGGGGCTGGGGACCGTCCGTCTGGCCGGCCCGGACGAGGCCGAGCCGCTCTCGCTCCCGATGCTCTTCCGCGACGGCGGCGCCGAGCACGTGCGCCGGTACCGGGGCGAGCCGCCGGCGGCGCCCGACGAGGTCGCCTTGCCCGACGGCGTGGCCCGCCTGCTCGACGTCCGGATCGGCGGCACCGTCACGGCGATCGGGCCGACCGGGCTCGAGACCCCGATGACGGTGGTCGGCGTCTTCGAGCCCCCCGGCGCCGAGGAGGAGGAGTTCTGGTTCGGCGGGGCGACGCCGTTCCCCGGGGCCGACTCGACCGACCTGCCGCCCGCGCTGATGGACACGAGCGGCTACCTCGCGACCGTCCCCGGCCTCGGCGTGACCACGGAGTTCGTCTGGGACGGCTACGTCGGCTACGAGGGGCTCCCCTACGAGCTCGCGAGCCTGTTGCCCGCGGGGATCACCCGCGTCGATCGGAGCCTGCGGGAGGGCAACCCCGAGCTCGCCGGCCTGCAGACGACGACCGGCATCCCCACGATGATCGAGCTGGTCCGCCAGCGGGTCGCCGACCTCCGCGTCCCGATCTTCCTCGTCGTGTTCCAGATCGGCGCGGTCACGCTCGCGGTCCTCGCCGGCGTCGGCTCGCTGGTCCTTACGCGGCAGTCGTTCGAGCTCGCGGTGCTGCGGAGCCGTGGCTTCTCCGGCGGCAAGCTGCTGTCCGCCCAGGGCGTGCAGGCCGGCCTGTCCGCCCTCGTCGCGTTCCCGATCGGTCTCCTGCTCGGGATGGCGCTCGCGTACCTCGCGTCGCGCTCGAACGGGCCGTCGCTGCCCGGCGTCCTGTTCCCGATCGAGCTGTCGACGTTCGCGCAGGTCCTCGGGCTGGTCGGCGCGGCGCTCGGCGCCCTCGCGCTGCTGCTCCTGTCGGTGCCGCACGTGCGCCGCACGATCCTGGAGGAGCGCCGCCTGCTCTCGCGCGAGGACCGGCCGCTGCTGGCCCGGGTGCCCGTCGAGCTGTTCGTGCTGCCGCTCGCGGCGTTCGCGTTCGTGCAGCTGCAGAACAGCGACGTGGAGAACACCGCCGCGCGCACGGACCTCGACCCGCTGGTCCTGCTGACGCCGACCCTGATCATCTTCGCGCTGTCGTTCCTGTCCCTGCGGTTGCTGTTGTTCACGCTCCGTCGGCTGGATCGGCGCGTCGGACGGACCCGGCGCCTCCCCGCGTACCTCGCCGCCCGGCGGCTCGGACGCTCGCCGGGAACGAGCTTCGCGATCTCGCTCCTGCTCGTGCTGTCGGTGGGCCTGCTGTTCGTCTCGACCTCGTACCGGGCGATCGTGCTGCGCAACCACGAGGACAGCGCGCACCAGCAGGTCGGATCTGACTGGAACGTCCAGGTCGCCGCGCCCGAGCAGCCGCTCGCCGCCATCGCCGACCTGCCGCCGCGCTCGACCGCGGTGATCCGGACGGAGCCGTCGTTCGAGCAGCAGGGCAACTTCTCGCTGACGCCGACCGCGATCGCCGTCGATCCCTCGACCTACGCGGAGGGCGGCTGGTGGCGCGAGGACTACTCGGCGACGCCGCTCGAGGCCTGGCTCGCCGCGCTCGAGACGCCCGACCCGGCCGTCCCGGTCGACGGCGAGGCGTTCTCGGCCGAGGTCACGGCCGACGGGACGAGCGCCGACCTGGAGCTCGTCGTCACGTTCGCGGCCGAGGGCGGCGACGTGGTCGACACCACGATCGGCGTGCTCGAGGCCGGGACGGCCACGTACGAGGCGACCCTGCCCGGCGCCACGGCCCTCGCCTCGATCACGTTCCGTGAGTCCGGCATCGGCGTGCTCGCGGGGCCGGCTCGCATCGGGTTCGGCGACGTCACGGTCGGGACGACGTCCGTCTCCCTGTCGGACTGGGTGCCGCTGTCCTGGCGCGGCAGCGGCGGGACGGTCGAGCCGACCGCTGACGGCACCACGATCGTGGTAGAGCCCGGCGCCGGCCGGATCGTCGGCGGGATCGTGCCGCCGTCGGCGCCGATCCCGGTGCTCGTCTCCCGGGAGGTCCTCCGCTCCCAGGGAAGCGAGTTCGAGGCCGTGCTCGGCTCGCAGCGTCTGGACTTCCGGGTCGCGGCCACGGCCGAGCACTTCCCCTCCGCGTCGGGCGACTTCATGGTGCTCTCGACGCCCGCCCTGCTCAGCGCCGCCGAGCGCGTGCCGGAGGCCGGTCTGTCGCTGAACGAGGTCTGGACCGCGGGCGAGGACGACCCGCGGCCGGCGCTCGAGGGGTCCGGGTTCCTCCTCGGCGCGACGCGGGCGGCCGGCCCCATCATCGGCGCGCTCGCGCAGCTCCCGCAGTCGCTCGCGGTCGGGATGAACTACGCGGCGGCGGCCGGCGGGCTCGGGCTGGTGGTGATCGGCGTCGCCGTGGGGCTCTACTTCGCGCAGCGCCGCCGCGAGTTCGAGTTCGCCTCGCTCCGCGCGATGGGGGCCGAGCCCGGCCAGATCTCGCGCGTGCTCCTGCTCGAGCAGGGGTTGATGATCGTGTTCGCGATCGCGGTCGGCGCGGGGCTCGGGTTCGGGATCCTGTGGCTCGTGATGCCGTACGTCGGGCGCAGCATCGGGTCCTCGTTCCCCGAGCCGGTGCTGGTGATCGACTGGCTCTCGATGGGGATCGCGCTCGCGGCGATCGCGGCCGCGACCGCGATCGGGCTCATCGCGGCGCTCCGCGCGCTCGTGCGCTCGTCGGTCACGTCGGTGCTCCGAGGGGAGGCCGAGTGACCACGCTCCACGACGACCTCACGGCGTCCAGCGGCGCGTTCCAGGACGCGCTCGTTCGGTTCCGCCACGTCTACAAGATCTACCGCGTCGCGGACACGGGTGTCGTCGCGCTCGGCGGCGTGACGTTCGACATCCGCGAGCGGGACTTCTTCGCGATCGTCGGGCCGAGCGGGTCGGGCAAGTCCACGATCTTGAACCTGATCGGCGGCCTGGACCGCGCCACGGCCGGCACCGTCGAGGTCGAGGAGCGCGATCTCGGTCGCCTCGGCGAGGACGAGCTCGTCGAGTATCGGCGCGACCGGGTCGGGTTCGTCTGGCAAGGCACCGCCCGGAACCTCGTGCCCTACCTGACGGTCGTCGAGAACGTCCGCCTGCCCGCCACTGCTCGCGGGGCGTCCGTGCCGGCCGCGGTGCGCTCCCCGATGGAGCTGCTGGACGTGGTCGGTCTGGCGGACCGCGCGAAGCACCGGCCCGGGCAGCTCTCGGGCGGTGAGCAGCAGCGGGTGGCCGTGGCCGTCGCGCTCGCGAACGTCCCGAAGATCCTGCTCGCCGACGAGCCGACGGCCGAGCTCGACACCGAGTCGGCCGCGCGGGTCCTCGATGCATTCGCCGGCGTGAACCGCGAGTTCGGCGTCACGATCGTGATGGTCACGCACGACCTCATCGCCGCTCGGCGGGCGAGCCGGCAGCTCCGGCTGCGTGACGGCCAGCTGCTCGTCGAGGGGACCGAGGCGGAGCCGCTGTCCGAGGACGGCAGGCTCCGGCTCCCGCAGGAGGCGGTCGACGCGCTCGCGGGCATGGACCTCGAGGTCGAGGTGCGCGACGGCGAGGTCCGCGTCCGCCGCCGCGGGGAGGGAGGCCTCGTTGCCCACTGAGCCGCTGCTGTCCGGGCGCGACATCGTGCGGACCTACCGGGGGGCCCAGGGCGTCCAGGCCGTGCGCGGCGCGTCGCTCGACCTCGCGCCGAAGGACTTCGTGGCGTTGATGGGTCCGTCGGGCTCGGGCAAGACGACGTTCATCGGCGTGCTGTCGGGGCTCGACGCCCCCGACGAGGGCGAGGTGCGGTGGATGGGCCGCCCGATCTCCTCGCTCTCGTTCGCGGAGCAGATCGAGCTCCGGCGCTCGGGCATGGGCATCGTGTTCCAGAGCTTCGGCCTGCTGCCGACGCTCTCGGCGGTGGAGAACGTCGAGCTGCCGCTGCGGGTGGCCGGCGCGGACCTGGAGGACGCGCGTGCCCGCGCCGAGACCTGGCTCGGCCGGCTGGGGCTGGACGACCGGCTCCACAACCGGACGTTCGAGCTCTCGGCCGGTCAGCAGCAGCGCGTCGCCGTCGCGCGCGCCCTGATCGCCGAGCCGCAGGTCGTCCTCGCCGACGAGCCGATCGCCGAGGTCGACACGGAGAACGCCGACCTGATCCTCGAGGCCCTCTGGGAGGTGATCCGCCGCGGGGGCGCCGTCCTCGCCGCCACCCACAACCCCGAGGCGCTCCGCTTCTGCAGCCGGGTGGTGCTGTTCCGCGACGGGACGATCGAGGCCGAGGGCAAGCCCGACGAGATCGCCGCCCGCCTCACCGTCGACTGAGGCGGTTCAGAAGCGGAAGCTGTGGTACACGTCCTCGGCGTCGCCGTGGACCCGGTCCTCCGCCGTGAGATCGCGGACCGGCGCGCCACGATGGAGGACGCGGTCCAGGAGCGAGCGCCGGCCGTTGCGCCAGGCGACGACCCTCGCCACGCGATCCCTCCGCGCCTCGGCGCGCTTGCGCTGCTGGTTCAGGTCGCACGGCATGTGCGTGATGTTCGGTTGGATCACGCCGTCATCCCTTCGGCGGACGCAGCCGCCGGAGATCGAGCTCCGCATCGGCGAGCTGCGCCGGATCCAGGTGCCGCATCCCGATCAGCGGCATCGACCTTCGCACGTCGTGCTTCCGGTTCATGCTGAACACCGAGAGCAGTCTCCCACCATCGAGCAGGAAAGCGGTGAACGCCCGCTCCTCGACGCTGCCGCGGATCACCGTCTGGTCCCACCCGGTGGCGAAGCCGGCCATCTGGATCTCCGCGTCGTACTGGTCCGACCAGAACCAGTGCGGGTCGTCGAAGGCCGCGTTCGCGCCGAGGAGGTTCGCGGCGACGTGGTCCCCCATCTTGAGCGCGTTGTCGAAGTGCTCGACGCGGATCGGGCCGAACACGGGATGGTCGTGCCGGGCGACGTCCCCGATCGCCCAGACCGCGTCGACCGAGGTCCGCAGCGTCGCGTCGACCGGGATCCCTCCGTCGACGGGAACGTCCCCGTGCGCCGCCACCTCGGTCACGGGCTCGACCCCGACGCCGACCACGGCGAAGTCGCCCTCGACCCGGCGACCCTCGCGCGTGACGAGCGTCTCGAACCGCCCGTCCCCGTCGAACCGCTCGGCCGCGTCGCCGAAGATCATCTCGACCCCGTGGTCGCGGTGCAGGGCCTCGATCGCGCCGCCGAGCTGGGGCCCGAGGACCCGCTCGAGCGGCGTCGAGAAGAACTCCACCACGGTGACGTCGAGCCCGAGATGCCGCAGCGAGGCGGCGACCTCGGCGCCGATGAACCCCATCCCGACCAGCACGGCCTTCGTCCCACGCGCGGCCGCCTCGCGGATCGCGTCGGCGTCGTGGGCGAACCGCAGGTCGAGCACGCCCGGCAGGTCGCGCCCGGGCAGGTCGATGCGCCGGTTCCGCGCGCCGGTCGCGATCACGACCTGGTCGAACGGCACGCGCTCGCCGTCCGCGAGCTCGATGGCGCGCTCGGCCGCGTGAACGCGCTCGGCGCGCACGCCGAGGCGGGCGTCGACGGCGTTGTCCCGGTACCACTCGGCGGGCCGGACGAGCTGGTGCCCGGACTCCCCGCGCAGGTACTCCTTCGACAGCGGCGGGCGCTCGTAGGGCGGGACCGGCTCCTCGCCGATCACGACGACGTCGCCCTCGTAGCCCCGATCGCGCAGGGACCCCGCCGCCGTCGCCCCCGCCAGTCCCCCACCGACGATGACGATGGGTGCCACTACTCGTCCAGCAGCACCTGGAGCTCGGCGTCCTGCTCCCGGACCTCGAAGACGTCCACCGGGTCGCTCGCCGGACCGTTCACCGCCTGACCGGTTCGGATGTCGAACCGGCTCCCGTGGCAGGGGCATTCCACGGTGGTGTCCTCCAGCTCGCCCTCCGCGAGCGAGCACTGCTGATGCGTGCAGAGGTCGTCGAACGCGTAGAGCGTGCCGTCCACGTTGGCGATGGCGATCTGGCGCTCGCCCGCGCTGTAGGAGCTCAGCTCGCCGTCGGCGATCTCTCCGGCCGAGCCGACGTTGACCCAGTCCGCCATCCCCGGTCCTCCTCCGTGGTCGGTCGCCGGCAGACTACCGCACGCCCCGCGGCGCCGAGGTCGACGCGAGGAGCGCCGAGGTCGAGCTAGGAGCCCCTGCGACGCGCGACGATGTCGGGGGTGAGGTACCCGATCCCGGCGACGAGGTACAGGCCGGCGAGGATCAGGAAGCCGCCGCGGAGGTCGATCGGCAGCATCGCGGGGATCAGCGCGCCCGCCACCCAGGCGAGCTGGAACAGCACCTCGTACCGGACGAACACGCGACCGTGGGCCCCGCCCGGCGCCAGCCGCTGCATCAGGCTCTGGAAGGCGAGGCGGCCGAGCTCGGCGGACGCGCCGACCACGAGGGCGAACAGCACGAGCACCGGAAGCTCGAACACCGCGAACGCGAGGATCGCGCCGATCCCAGCGCCGATCACGCACGTCACGACCACCGCCTCCTCCCGCATCGCCGACGGCAGGCGGGGCGCGAGCAGGTCGCCGGCGAACCCGCCGGCCGTGGCCGCCGCGGCGAGCACCCCGAACCACCAGGTCGGCTCGCCGCTGCGCCGGAGCGCGAACGCGAGCGCGAACAGGAGGAACCCCGTCGCCGCGCGCAGTCCCGCCGCGCCGATCGCCGGCGCCGTGAGCGCGGGGATCGACCCGGTCCGGCTGGCGCGCGCCTCGCCGCCGCGCACCCTCGGGTGCGGCAGCCGCAGGTTCAGGAACGCGGCGCCGGCGTAGGCCAGCGCCGCCCCGTACAGGGCGGCCTCCGGATCCACGAGGCGGACCAGGGCGAGTGCGGGCAGCCCGGCGAGCATCGCCGCGCCGAACCCGATCCTCCCGAGGCGCGCGTTCGCGCGCACCAGGCCCTCGTGCGGGCCGGCGTACGCCATCGCCAGCCCGTTCTTCGTGATCGCGTGCACCTTGGAGAGGACGAGCAACAGGAACGCGGACGGGTACAGGAGCAGCGAGTCGAACCGCGAGGCGGCCCACAGGGCGACGATCGCCCGACCGGCGGCCGCGCCGAACGAGATCGCCCGGCGCGGCCCCGCCCGGTCGAGCAGGGGCACGAGCACCGGGCCGGCGACGGCGAGCGGCGCCATCGTGAGCGCGAGGGAGAGCGCCACCTTGCCCTCTGCCTCGCCGACCGGCACGTCGAAGAAGATCGAGCCGGCGAGCGCGAGCGCCACGAACGTGTCGCCGGCGACGCTGGCGAAGTGCGCGAGCCCGTACCGCTCGAGGGGCTGTTCCGAGCTCCACATCCGGCCGATCGGCCGGAAGATCGCCTCGACCAGGCCGACGAAGCCGAGCAGGATCAGCTGCCACCAGGGGTACCGCTTGGGCCGGCTGCCGTCGACCCTCACCGGCGCGCCCGGCTCAGCGCTCCGACAGGCGCCGGAGCAGCAGGTCGCGCACGATCTTCGGGTTGGCGGAGCCGCCGGACCGCTTCATCACCTGGCCGAGGATCGCGTTGAGCGCGCCCTCCTTGCCGCCGCGGTACTGCTCGACCGGGCCCGGGTTGTCCGCGATCGCCTCGTCGACCCACGCCACGAGCGCGGCGGTGTCCGTCACCTGCCGGAGCCCGCGGCGCTCGACGACGGCCGCGACGTCGTCGCCCGTCTCGAACGAGTCCTCGAGCGCCTGCTTGGCTCCGGTCGGGCTGATCGTGCCGTCGCCGACGAGCCGGACGAGGTCGGCGACGTGGCGGGGCGTGACCTTCGCCTCGTCGAGCTCGATCCGCGCCTTGTTCACGAGCCCGGCCAGGTCCTGCGTCACCCAGTTCGCGACCGCCGGGGCATCGGCCCCGAGCCCCACCGCCTCCTCGAAGAAGCGCGCGTTCGGCGCGGACGTCGCGAGGATGCGCGCCTGTTCCGGCTTCAGTCCGAGCGCCGACGCGTAGCGCTCGCGCTTGGCCGCCGGCAGCTCGGGCAGGTCGCCGCGCAGGCGCTCCACCCACACCGGATCGGGGGCGAGCGGCGGCAGGTCGGGCTCGGGGAAGTAGCGGTAGTCGAAGGCCTCCTCCTTGGAGCGCAGCGTGTGCGTGCGGCCGCTCTCCTCGTCGAAGTGCCGCGTCTCCTGCACGAGCGCCTCGCCCCCGTCGAGCGCCGCCCGCTGCCGCTCCTCCTCGAAGCGCAGCGCGCGCTCGAGCGAGCGCACCGAGTTCAGGTTCTTGATCTCGACCTTGGTCCCGTACGCCGCCGAGCCGGTCTCGCGCGTCGAGATGTTCGCGTCGCAGCGGAGCGAGCCCTCCTCCATCCGCACGTCGGAGACGTCCAGCGCCTCCAGCGTCGCCCGGAGCTCCGTGAGGTACGCGCGCGCCTCCTCGGCCGAGCGCAGATCGGGCTCGGAGACGATCTCGACGAGCGGGACGCCGGCGCGGTTGTAGTCCACGAGCGCGTGGTTCGCCCCGCCGATCCGCCCGGTCTGGCCGACGTGCGTCGTCTTGCCGGTGTCCTCCTCCATGTGGACGCGCGTCACCCCGATCCGACGGTGCTCGCCGTCGAGCTCGATCTCGAGGTGCCCTCCGACGCAGATCGGGAGGTCGTACTGGCTGATCTGGAAGTCCTTCGGCATGTCCGGGTAGAAGTAGTTCTTCCGGTGGAAGAGCGAGTCCGGAGCGATCC
The DNA here is from genome assembly GCA_036554665.1 of Actinomycetota bacterium. Taxonomy (GTDB): domain Bacteria; phylum Actinomycetota; class UBA4738; order UBA4738; family HRBIN12; genus CALGFI01. The sequence goes on from DATBMU010000013.1 coordinate 16,157, forward strand.
GGCAGTTCAGGGCTAGCCCGATCCGTACGATCGACTCGATCGCCCGCTCGTTCGGGACGGGGAGCGAGCCGGGGAGCCCGAGGCACACGGGGCACACGTTCGTGTTCGGCTCGGCGCCGAACTCGTTCCTGCAGCCGCAGAACATCTTCGTGTCGGTCGAGAGCTCGACGTGGCACTCGAGCCCGATGACGCTCTCGTACGCGGCCATGTCGCGCGAAGCCTACCGGACCCCGCCGACCGCGCCCGAGCCGTCTCACGCGGCGTGGCTCCGCGGCGTTCTGGGGACGGGAGCCGGCCAGCAGCGCGGACCGATCCCGCGCGCCGGTCGTTCGGGAGGAGCGCGTCCGTGACACATGAACGAGGTGCCCCTAGGGTGTCGGGATGACGGGGACCGGCCTGCGCACCCACGGCCGCCCGTCCCCCGCCCTGATCTGGACGGCGATGTGGGCCGTCTACATCATCTGGGGCACCACCTACCTCGGGATCCGGGTCGCGAACGAGACCCTCCCCCCGCTGATCGCGGCCGGCCTGCGGTTCGTGATCGCCGGCGGCGTGCTCTACGCGATCACGGTGCGTCGCGGCGACGTCGCGGGCGACCGGCCCGGACCCGCGCAGTGGAAGGCGGCCGCGATCGTCGGGATCGCGCTCGTCGCCGGCGGCAACGGCCTCGTCGTGTTGGCCGAGCGGACGATCCCGTCGGGCATCGCCTCGCTCATCATCGCGCTCGTCCCGCTCTGGATGGCCACGGTGGACCGCGTGCTGCTCCGGCACCGCGTCGGGTGGGTCACGACGTTCGGCCTGATCCTGGGCTTCGGCGGCGCGGCCCTGCTGATCGGCGGCACGGCGTTCGACGAGGGCGCTCCCCTGTCCGGGATGCTCGTGTGCGTGATCGCGACCCTGTCGTGGACGAGCGGCTCGCTGTACTCGAGGAACGCCCCCCTGCCGCACCGGCCGCTCGTCGGCGCCGGCATGGAGATGCTGATCGGCGGCGCGGTCCTCGTCGTGGCCGGCGCGATCCGGGGCGAGATCCCGCTGATCCGGGTCGAGGACTTCTCGACGGCCTCGCTGCTCGCGTTCGGCTACCTGATCGCGTTCGGCTCGTGGGTCGGGTTCACGTCGTACGTCTGGCTCCTCCGCAACGCCCGCACGTCGCTCGTGTCGACCTACGCGTACGTGAACCCCGTCGTCGCCGTGCTCCTCGGGTGGCTGATCCTCGACGAGACGGTCACGGTCCGAACGGTCGTCGCGGGGGCGATCATCGTCGTGGCGGTCGCGATCATCATCTCGACGGGCGGGACCGCACGGCGTGAGGAGCCCGTGCCGGTCGAGGCCGAGCGCGCGGGCGCCGCCGCCTGAGCCCCGCTACGCCACGAGCGCGGAGAGCAGCGGCGGGCGCGCGTCGAAGCCGATCGCTCGCTCGAGCTCGAAGGCCGCGCGCAGCAGCAGGTCCTCGCGGAGCACCGGCGCGGTGAGCTGGAGCCCGACGGGCAGCCCGCGCTCGTCGAGCCCGCT
>DATBMU010000047.1:0-7577 GCA_036554665.1 Actinomycetota bacterium
CGCCACGAGCGCGTCGCCGTGAGACCAGGCCGGACGCAGGGCCGGGAGCCGAGGAGGGAGCACATGGGCAAGGACTTCGACCTGAAGCCGCTCGAGGACCGCATCGTGGTTCGCCCGGGGGACGAGGAGGAGACCACGGTCTCCGGCATCGTGATCCCCGACACCGCCAAGGAGAAGCCCCAGGAGGGCACCGTCGTGGCGGTCGGCCCGGGCCGCTTCGAGGAGGGTTCCCGGGTCCCCCTGGACGTCGCCGTGGGCGACACCGTCATCTACTCCAAGTACGGGGGCACGGAGGTCAAGGTCAAGGGCGACGAGTACCTGATCCTGTCCGCCCGCGACGTGCTCGCGGTGATCGCCAAGTAGCGAGCCGAACCCGTTCGGCGCGACCGCGCCTCGCGCGGCGCGCCTGAGGAGGTCAGATGGCAAGCAAGCTCTTGAAGTTCAGCGAGGACGCCCGTCGCTCGCTCGAGACCGGCGTGAACAAGCTGGCCGACGCGGTCGCGATCACCCTCGGCCCCAAGGGCCACAACGTCGTCCTGGACAAGAAGTGGGGCGCGCCCACGATCACGAACGACGGCGTGACGATCGCCAAGGAGATCGAGCTGGAGGACCCGTGGGAGAACATGGGCGCCCAGCTCGCCAAGGAGGTCGCCACGAAGACGAACGACGTCGCCGGCGACGGCACGACGACGGCGACCGTGCTCGCGCGGGCGATGGTGCATCAGGGGATGCGCAACGTCGCAGCCGGCGCGAACCCCATGGGGCTGAAGCGCGGCATCGAGAAGGGCGTCGTCGCCGCGGTCGACGCGATCAAGGACCAGGCCAAGGACATCGAGTCGCGCGACGACATCGCGAACGTCGCGGCGATCTCCGCGGCCGACCCGGCCATCGGCGACGTGCTCGCCGAGGCGCTCGACAAGGTCGGCAAGGACGGCGTCGTCACGGTGGAGGAGTCCAACACCTTCGGTATGGAGCTCGAGTTCGTCGAGGGGATGCAGTTCGACAAGGGCTACATCTCGCCGTACTTCGTCACCGACCAGGAGCGGATGGAGGCCGTCCTCGACGAGCCGTACATCGCCGTGATCAACAAGAAGATCGGCAGCGTGCAGGAACTGTTGCCCTTGCTGGAGAAGGTCCTGCAGGCGGGCAAGCCGATGCTCGTGATCGCCGAGGACGTCGAGGGTGAGGCGCTCGCCACCCTCGTCGTGAACAAGATCCGCGGGACGTTCACGGCCGTCGCGGTGAAGGCGCCCGGTTTCGGCGAGCGGCGCAAGGCCATGCTCCAGGACATCGGCACGCTCTGCGGCGCCGAGGTCGTGTCGGAGGAGGTCGGCCTGAAGCTCGAGAACGTCGGCCTCGACCTGCTGGGCCGCGCGCGCAAGGTCGTCGTCACGAAGGACGACACCACGATCGTGGAGGGCGCCGGCGACGCGGAGGCGGTCAAGGGTCGCATCGCGCAGATCAAGGCGGAGATCGAGAAGACCGACTCGGACTGGGATCGCGAGAAGCTCCAGGAGCGGCTCGCGAAGCTCGCCGGGGGCGTCGCCGTCGTGAAGGTCGGCGCGGCCACGGAGGTCGAGCTGAAGGAGAAGAAGCACCGGATCGAGGACGCGCTGTCCGCGACGCGGGCGGCGATCGAGGAAGGCATCGTGCCGGGGGGCGGCGTCGCGCTGATCCGCGCGGAGTCCGCCCTCGACGAGCTGGACCTCGACGGCGACGAGGCGACGGGCGCGCGGATCGTGCGCAGCTCCCTCTCCGAGCCGGCCCGGCTGATCGCCGGCAACGCCGGCGACGAGGGCGCGGTCGTCGTCGAACGGATCCGCTCCGAGGGCGACGCGCGCGGCTACGACGCGGCGACCGGCGAGTGGGTCGACATGTTCAAGGCCGGCATCCTCGACCCGGCCAAGGTCACGCGGTCGGCGCTGCAGAACGCCGCCTCGATCGCGGCGATCGTGCTCACCGTGGAGAGCTCGGTGGTGGAGAAGCCCGAGGAGGAGGAGCCTGCGGCCGCAGGCGGCCACGGGCACATGCACTAGATCCCGACGACGCGGCATGCGACGGGGGGCCGGGGGACCGGCCCCCCTTCCGTGTCCGGCCGCGTCAGCTCGGCGAGCGCTCGGTCCCGGCCCGGGCGAGGCCGACGACCTGCGCGGCCCCGAGCGCCCCGTTGACGAGGGCGAGCGCCCACCACGGCCATGCCGCCGCCCCCTCCGGCAACCCCACGAGCGCGTTCGTCAGGAAGACGGCGGCGGTGGCGACCTCGAGGAACACGAAGGTCCACGACCACCACCAGAGCTCCTCGACGCGGTGACCCACGAGGACCATCTGCGCGGCCATCGCGATCGCGAGCACCCCGGTCACGCGGAGCCAGGCGTCCTCGCCGAGCGGGGGCTGGTCGAGCGCGGTCTCCACGAGCCAACCCGGAGCCACCAGCAGCACGGCGCCCGAGACCGCCCACAGGGCGGCCTGCCATCGCAGCGTCCGGCGCAGGAGCTTCACGGCCGCGCATTCTCCCAGGTCGGAGCGGCGATGGGACCTTGGTAGCATCTCCGCCGGCAGCCCGACGGGTCGCCACCCCACGACGACGATCGAAGGAACGCTCATGACCGACACGCCCCGGGTCGCGGTGATCGGGCTGGATTGCGGCACCCCCCAGCTCCTGTTCCGCGACTTCGCCGCCGAGACGCCGAACATCCACGCGCTGATGGAGCGCGGGATGTGGGGCGACCTCGCGAGCATCACGCCGCCGATCACCGTGCCGGCCTGGGCCTGCGCGATGACCGGCAAGACGCCCGGCCAGCTCGGCATCTACGGCTTCCGCAACCGCAAGGACACCACCTACGACGGCCTGTCGATCGCGACCTCCGACGCGATCACCGAACCCGCGGTGTGGGACGCGATCGCGACCAAGGGCCTGCGCTCCCTGCTGATCGGCGTGCCGCCCTCGTTCCCGCCGCCGAAGTCCTTCCCGGGCTGGCGCGTGGGGTGCTTCCTCACCCCGCCGTCCGCGAAGTCGTGGGCGTACCCCGCGGAGCTCGAGACCGAGATCGTGGCCGAGCTCGGGGCGGGCAACGACTACATCTTCGACATCCCGGACTTCCGGCGGGCCGGCTACGACATCGCGCTCGACCAGGTCTTCCGGATGACCGAACGCCGCTTCCAGGTCGGCCGCAAGCTCGCGACGGACAAGCCGTGGGACTTCTTCATGCTCTGCGAGATCGCCCCCGACCGCCTGCACCACGTCTTCTGGCAGCACTGGGATGCGCAGCATCCGCTGTACGAGCCGGGCAACCGGTACGAGACCGCGTTCCAGGACTACTACCGGTTCCTCGACACCGAGGTCGGCAAGCTCCTCGAGGTCCTGCCGGACGACGTCGTCACGATCGTGATGAGCGACCACGGCGCTCGGCCGATGATGGGCGGTCTGTGCTTCAACGACTGGCTGATCCAGGAGGGGTACCTGTCCCTCGCCGCGCAGCCCTCGGCCGTGACCCCGATCAAGGACGCGGCGATCGACTGGGGCCACACCGTCGCCTGGGGCGACGGTGGCTACTACGGCCGGCTGTTCCTGAACGTGAAGGGACGCGAGCCCGACGGGATCGTCGAGCCCGCGCGCTACGAGGAGGTGCGGGACGAGCTGGTCGCGCGCCTGGAGGCCGCGCCGGGGCCGGACGGTGCGCCGCTCGGCACCAAGGTGCTCAAGCCCCAGCAGGTCTACCCGGAGGTCCGGGGGGTCGCGCCCGACCTGATCGTGTACTTCGGAGACCTCGCGTGGCGCTCGGTCGGGTCGGTGGGCAACCGCAGCATCTACACCTACGAGAACGACACGGGTCCCGACGGCGCGAACCACGACCGCACCGGCGTCTTCGCGATGGCGGGCCTGCCCGGGCAGCGGACCGGCGAGGTCCACGGGCTCAACCTCGTCGACGTCGGACCGTCGATCCTGCGGCTGTACGGGATGGAGGCGCCCGAGGGCGCCGTGGGAAGGAGCTTCCTGTGACGCATCATCCGGAGCAGAAGGGGTTCACCGTCTGGTTCACCGGCCTGTCGGGAGCCGGCAAGTCCACGATCGCCGAGATGCTGTACCACGAGTTCCAGGCGCGCGGGCTGAAGACCGAGATCCTCGACGGCGACGTCGTCCGGCAGAACCTGAGCAAGGGGCTCGGGTTCAGCAAGGAGGACCGCGACACGAACATCCTTCGGATCGGGTTCGTCGCCGAGCTGCTGACGCGCAACGGGGTCGCGACGATCTGCTGCCCGATCAGCCCCTACCGGGCGGCCCGGGACCGCGTGCGCGAGATGGTCGGCGCGTTCGTCGAGGTCTACGTGCACGCGACCGTCGAGGAGCTGGCGCGCAACCGCGACCCCAAGGGCCTGTACAAGAAGGCGCTCGCCGGCGAGATCACGGGCTTCACCGGGGTGGACGATCCGTACGAGCCGCCCGAGAGTCCGGAGCTGGTGATCGACACGATGGTCGAGGAGCCCGAGGCGTCGTTGCAGCACGTGCTCGACCGGCTCCTGGAGCTCGGCTACCTCGAGGACGCGGCGATCATGGTCGAGGGCGAGCGGCGGCACTCGGGGCTGACCGACCTGCGGGTGACCGACTCGGGCCACGTGGCCGAGGGTCGGTAGCGCGCGAGCGAGCTCAGAGGCCGACGACGTCCCTCCCGGCGACGGCGGGACCGTTCGCCGGCGAGAACGGCATCTCCATCCATCCGATCACGGCGTCGACGGTCACGCGCTGCGCGTCGAGGGAGCGGAACCCGACGAGCGAGATCTCCGGGACCACCCGGACCTCCAGGTGCCCGCGGGCCCGCGTGGGGACGCTCCGCACGAGGTCCTCGAGGAGCGGGCGCGCGGCGTCGATCGCCCGCCCGCCGCTCTCGCCGTAGAGGAAGAGGACGCGCTTGCCGGCGACCGCCGACAGGAGCTGGGCCATGCCCGGGTCCACGCTCTCGCGGCTCCCCGTGCCACCGCGACCGCGGCCGAGGAGGCGTCGCGTCCCCGTCCTGCGGGCCTGCGCGATCAGCTCCTGGACGGGGGCGAGCTCCGGGCGGATGCACACGGCGCCCACGCAATCCCTCCGGCCGGCCGCGAGCTCGAGCGCGTGGCGCCCGCCGAGGCAGTTCCCGGCGGCCGCGAACGTGCCCACGCCGCAGGCCCGGAGCGCGAGGTCGACCGCCGCGCTCACCTGCTCCCGCGAGTCCTCCGCCCACCGCGCCGCGTACCGCGTGCTGTCGCCGGTCCCCGCGTAGTCCAGGCGGAGCGAGGCCAGGCCTCGCTCGGCGGCGAGCCGCCGGGCCGTGCGGGTCCACATCCCGAAGCGGTGGCTCCGCGTCGCGGCCAGACCCGTCAGTAGCAGCACGAGCCCGCGCGGATCGCGGTGGGGGAGCGTGAGGACCGCGGCGAGGTGCGCGGACGCGTGCGGGATGAAGAGCGCGTGCTCGCGGATCACGCCGGTGCCTCCGTCGCGTGCTCGCGACCCCAGGCCACCGTCCGCTCGACGATGCGCTCCTCCAGCTCGTGCACCCGATCGACGCCTCGGCTGGCGCGCGAGCGGCCGAAGCGGGGCGCCTGCGCGTGGACGATCGGCACGCGGTCGCACCCGGCACCGAGCTCGGCGAGCCGGGCCGCGAGCGCCTCCTCCCCGGGGTCGGGGCGGCCGCTGCGGGTCACGCTCCCCAGCAGGCAGCGCCCGCGGAACCGACGGAGATCCCGGACCAGGTCCACCGCGCCGAGCTGCTCCGTGGCCGCGGCCGACAGGTACAGGCCGTTGACGTCCAGGAACCCTCGATCCGCGAGCCGGCGACGCAGCTCCTCCTCGGGATCGGGCTCCGCCTCGCCGTCGCCGGCCAGGCGCGCGAGGGCCCGGCCGCGGAGGATCCCGCGCACGTAGGCCTCGCCGTCCGTGACGGGCTGCCACAGCGCGAGCAGCCCGAGGTCGAGACGATCGGCGGTGAGCGCCGCGACGGTGCCGCCGAAGCGCGCGCCCGCGACGCCGACCGGATGCACGTCCACCCGCGCGCGCAGGGCGCCCACGGCGTCCGCCGCGTCGGCGAGATGGCTCGCCACGTCCACGGTCTCCATGGACCGCCGGCTGTCCCCGTAGCCCTGCCCGTGGTACCGCAGCACCGTGAAGCCCGCCGCCGCGAGACCGCGAGCCGCCATCACGTCGAGGCGGTAGAGGTGGGACTGCTCCTCCCCGAAGGAATGGCAGAGGACCCACCCGACATCGCGCGCCTCACCGATCGGACGGGTGAGCACCCCGATCGTGTCGGCGCCCCCGAGGGTGAGCGTGAGGAACTCCTCGACGATGCCGGCGGCCGGATCGACCAGGCGCCGGTGCCGCTCGATGAGGCCGAGATCGATCATGGACCGTCGCGCTCGGAGGCCGCGACGTGGCCGGGGAGCTTGCGTCGGAGCAGGGCCTGGATGCTGGCGATCGTCTGGAAGTTCTCCGCGGACAGGTCCTCGTCGTCGAGCTCGACGCCGAACCCGTCCTCCAGGAAGAACAGGAGCTGCTCGAGGCCCAGCGAGTCGACGAGGCCCGACGCGAGCAAGGGCGTGTCGTCGGTGAGGTCGGGCGGCGCGTCCTCGCCGAGCAGCTCGTCGACGATGTACCCGCGCACGGCCGCCCCGAGATCCTCCCTCACGGCGTCCCCGTCCGGGTGTCGGCGGGTCCCACGGCGAGCGCGAGCGCCCGGAGCCGGCCGCTCGCGTCGGCCTGGCGGACCCAGCTCCGGCGCAGCTTCCCGCTCGTCGTCAGCGGGATCGTCCCCCGCGGGAGCACGACCACCTCCCGTGGGAGCACGCCGATCGCGTCCGAGACCGATCGCCACACCTCCCGCGGGACATCGGTCGGGTCGCCACCGTTGACCTCCGCGGCGATCACGACCTGCCCCTCCTCTCCCTCCCGGCAGAACGCCACGCATCGGCCCACCCGGACACCGGCCGCCCGCTCGGCGGCCCACTCGATGTCGTGCGCCGAGTAGTTGCGGCCCATCACGATCACGATGTCCTTCGCCCGCCCGGTCACGTAGAGCTCGCCGTCCGCGAGGTAGCCGATGTCGCCCGTCGGGAGCCACCCGTCCTCGAGCGGATCGATCGGTCCGGCCTCGCTCACGTAGCCGTCCAGGAGCGAGGGGCAGCGCACGAAGACCTCGCCCACGCCCCGATCGCCGAGGTCGTCCCCGCCGGGAGCCACGACGCGGAGCTCCGCCCCGGGGACGGGAGGGCCGCAGGACACGATGCGCCTCGCGTCGGCCGACACCGACGGGGTGGCCACGCCTGCCTCGGCGAGCGCCGTCCGATCGACCTCGTCGATCCGCAGCGGCTTCCCCACTCCGGTTCCCGCGACGGCCAGGGTGGTCTCCGCGAGCCCGTACGCGCCGTGCACGGCGGCCGGATCCAGACCGAGCTCGGCCCCCTCGACCCGCAGGCGGTCGACGACGCCGGCGTCGATCATCTCGGCGGCAAGCGTGCACAGGCGGAGCGAGGACAGGTCCACACCCTGGGGCCGGCGGCACGCGACCTTGAGCGCGGCGTGCCAGGCCGAGCTCGGGCCCGGCGTCATCGCG
>DATBMU010000050.1:0-17315 GCA_036554665.1 Actinomycetota bacterium
GCGACGAGGAACGCGCGGGCGATCTCCCCCGTGGTGAGCCCGCCGAGCGTCCTCAGCGTGAGCGCGACCCGCGCCTCCATCGGCAGCGCCGGGTGGCAGCACGTGAAGATCAGGCGCAGCCGGTCGTCGGGGATCCCGCTCACGTCGGTCTCGTCACCCCCGAGCGCCTCGAGCGCCGCCAGCCGGGCCAGGGACTCCGTCCGCTCGCGGAGCGTTCGATCCCGGCGCAGGCGGTCGATCGCCCGGTTGCGCGCCGTCGTCGTGATCCACGCCCCGGGGTTGCGCGGGACGCCGCGTTCGCCCCACGTCCGCAGGGCCTCGGCGAACGCCTCCTGTACCGAGTCCTCGGCCAGCTCGAAGTCGCCGAGCACTCGGATCATCGTGGCGACCGCGCGACCCTGCTCCTCGCGGAAGGTGCGTTCGACGACCTCGCGAGCGTCCGCCGCCGTCAGTCCGGGCGCTCCTCCGACCCCACGATCGGGCGGACCTCGACGATCTGCGCCGGCAGGCGCCTCGCGGCCTCGACCGCGTCGTCGATCGAGGGGCACTCGATGAGGTAGAGCCCGCCGAGCTGCTCCTTCGTCTCGGCGAAGGGCCCGTCCGACACGGTGATCCGCTCACCGTCGGCCCGCACGGTCTTCGCGCGGTCGCTCGGATGGAGCTCCTCGCCACCCCGGTCGTAGCCGCTCTCCTCGAGCCAGCTCCCGAAGGCCTCGTGCTGCGCGTACATCTGCGCCCGCCCCTCGTCCGAGAGCGCCTCCCAGCTGCCCTCGTCCCCGTAGATCAGGAGCGCGAACTTCATGGCGGACCTCCTTCGCTCGGTTCGGGCCCGGGAGGCTCAACTCCCGGGCTCGGGGACCTCGAACTCCTGGATCGGGCGGATCTCGATCGAGCCGTACGGCGCCGCGGGCAGCCTCGCCGCGGCCTCGATCGCCTGATCGAGGTCGTCGCACTCGATCAGGTAGAAGCCGCCGAGCTGCTCCTTCGTCTCGGCGAACGGCCCGTCCGTCGTGAGCGTCTGCCCGTCGCGGACGCGCACGGTGGTGCCGGTCGCGATCGGCTGGAGCGCCTCGCCGGCGCGATGCCAGCCGGTCTCGCGGAGCCATCCCTCGTACTCCCACCAGTCCTTCATCAGCCGCTCGATCTGGTCGGGAGAGACATCGGCCTGCGCCCGCTCGTCCGCGTAGATCAGCAACAGGTAGCGCATCCACGGCCTCCTTCCATCGACGGTCGGGCGAACCACCCTACCGACGAACGGGAACGGAGGCTTTCGACACCTCAGATCCGGAAGGTGACCGCCCGCTGGGGGAGATCGAAGGCCGCGGCCGCGGCTCGGATCGCCGCCCGGGCCAGGTACCCGTACCCCGTCGGCGTCAGGTGCAGCCCGTCGCCGGCCCGCATCTGCTGCAGCACCCCCCGTTCGTTCCGGAGGTAGGCCGAATAGCTGCCGTCGCGGGCCTGGAACAGCTCCCACGCGTCCACGTAGGTGGCGAGCGGATCGGCCGTCGCCGTCTCCTCGTAGATCTCGTTCACGCGACGGTAGAAGTCCCGGCGCCAGTGCTCCTGGACCACGGGGATCCCGACCCAGACGACGTGCGTTCCGTTGGAGGTCGCCTCGCGCAGGAACTCCGTCGCTCGCTGCCGGTATGCCTGGACCCACTCGACGCTGCCGACCGGGATGTCCCGCCCGTCCGGCGTCACCTGGGCCTGGTTGTCGTTCGAGCCGAGCATCACGAAGACGAGGTCGGGACGGAACTCCTCCTCGATCTTCCGCATCGCCAGCCGCCAGTTGAAGTAGTCCTGGCGGGCCAGCCCGGTCGACTGCCGCCCGAGCGGCAGCACGCGGGCCACGTCCGCGTCGAACCACGAGGCGATCGCCGGGCCGAGGCCCTGGGAGAGCGAGTCGCCGACCACCGCGACGCGCAGCTTGGCGTCCTCCGCGGGCGTCCGGATCTCCGGCGTCGGCTGGGGCTCGGTTGGCTCGTCCTGCCCCCGGTCCGATCCGGCCCGCGGCGGCGGTGAGGGATCGGAGCCCCTCGGCGGTGAGGGTCGCTCGGGTTGAACCTCCTCGTCGATCGGCGGCAGCGGCGGCAGGTCGAACCCCGACAGGTCGAGCTCGCCGCCGGGTGGAGCCTCCGGGTCGTGTCCGAACGCGCGCATCACCGCCTCGCTCGCCCGGCCGATCGCGAGGGAGTCCGAGACCGCGGTGAGCGGTCGCAGCACCGCCAGCGCGACGGTCCGCCTGGCGCCGACGGGTCCGGTCTCGGCTCGGCGTTCCAGCGCGGGCGCGAACAGGAGCGCCCACAAGCCGAGGGCGACGAGCAGCGTGACGAGCGCTTCCTTCGCGCGGACGGTCCGGCGCTCGTGCGGCCGCCGAGGCTCGTCGGGCTCCGGGTCCTGGAGCGTCGGCATCGGGGGCAGCGGGGTCTCGATCATCGTCAGAACTGGAAGTAGATGAAGGGCGCGACGCCCTCGGGCGCGAGGGAGGTGATCGCGAACAGCACGAGGGCGAGCGCCGCCCCCTGGAGCACCGGCCCGGCGCGGGAGAGCACGACCTGGAGCCGCGCCGCCGAGGGCGCCGTGGGCACGTTCTGGAGCAGGAGCATCGCCGCGATCGTGAGCACGACGAGCGGCGTCACGAGCGCTGCCTCCTCGCCCCACCCGCGGACCAGGCGCGACAGCACCGCGAAGGCCGACGCGATCGAGTCGGCCCGGAAGAACACCCATCCGAGGCAGACGAGGTGGAACGTCACGACGCGTGCCCGGAAGACCGCGGCGAGCGAGACCGGGTCGGGCGGCAGGCCGCGCTCGATGCGCCGGCGACGCCGGAGCCGGCCGATCACCTGGCCCCCGCCGTGCAGACCGCCCCACACGACGAACGTCCACCCGGCCCCGTGCCACAGGCCGCCGAGGAGCATCGTGATCATGATGTTCACGGCGGTCCGAACGTCACCGCGTCTGCTGCCGCCGAGCGGGATGTAGAGGTAGTCGCGGAGCCACCTCGAGAGCGTCATGTGCCAGCGGTGCCAGAAGTCGCGAAGCGAGATCGCGGAGTACGGCCGGTCGAAGTTCTCGGGGAACCGGAAGCCGAGCAGCAGCGCCGTGCCGATCGCGATGTCCGTGTACGCGCTGAAGTCCGTGTAGATCACGATCGCGTAGCCGTAGATCGCGACGAGCGTCTCGAGCGCGGAGTGTGCCTCCGGCGCCCCGAACACGGGGTCGACGATCTGGGCGGCGAGGAACGACGACACGACGACCTTCTTGAACAGGCCGCCGAGGATCAGGTAGGCGGCGCGGGACAGGTCGATCCGCCCCGGGTCGCGTGCCCGGCGGATCTGCGGGAGCAGCTCGTCCCCGCGGACGATCGGCCCGGCGACGAGGTGCGGGAAGAACGCGAGGTACACGAACACGTCGAGCCACGGCGCCGGCGCGACCTCGAGCCGAGCGACGTCCACGACGTAGCTGATCGCCATGAACGTGTAGAAGCTGATCCCGATCGGCAGCACGAGCTGCAGGAGGGGCATCGGCGCCGACAGCCCGATCGAGTCGAACGCGTTCGCGAGGCTGAGCGCGAAGAACCCGTAGTACTTGAACCACGCGAGCGGCACGAGGAGCCCGACGGCCGAGATCAGGGCCCGGCGCATCCGCCGTCGCTCGTCGTCCTGGCTTTCGACCCACATCGCGCCGAGCTGCGCGAGCGCGCTCACGAGGGCGAGCAGCCAGACGAGCCGCCAGTCCCACCACGCGTAGAACGCGTAGCTGGCCGCGAGCATGAACCACTTCCAGGCGCGACGGTGGGGGTTCAACGCCCAGTGCAGGGCGAACACCACCACGAAGAAGATCGCGAAGTCTGTCGTCGGGAACAGCATGTGGTTGTCGTTCCTGCACGTCCGCCGGTGTGGGGTCACCGAACCAGACGCGTGACTCGGCCATGGGGTTCTCCCCGGGCGCTAGGCTAGCGAACCGTCATGGCCGAAGGGACCGATCCGCTCGATTTCCTGGACCTGGACCGCCTGCTGTCGGACGAGGAGCGTGCGATCCGCGACGCGGTGCGAGCCTTCGTCGGCGAGCGGGTCCTCCCCGGGATCGGCGGATGGTTCGAGCGGGGGGAGTTCCCCCGCGACGTCGCGAACGGCCTCGCCGATCTCGGGCTGCTCGGCATGCACCTCGACGGCTACGGCTGCGCGGGAGCGAACGCGGTCTCCTACGGGTTGGCGTGTCTCGAGCTCGAGTACGGCGACAGCGGGTTCCGGTCGTTCGTCTCGGTCCAGGGATCGCTGTGCATGTTCCCGATCCACCGGTACGGCAGCGAGGCGCAGAAGGAGCGCTGGCTGCCGCCGATGGCGCGCGGCGACGTGATCGGCTGCTTCGGCCTGACCGAGCCCGACGTCGGCTCCGACCCCTCCCGGATGCGGACGACGGCGACCCGCGACGGCGACGCGTGGGTGCTCTCGGGGACGAAGATGTGGATCACCAACGGGGGCATCGCGGATCTTGCGATCGTGTGGGCGAGGACCGACGAGGGGATCCGTGGGTTCCTCGTCCCGACCGACACCGCCGGGTTCTCGGCGCACGACATCCACCGCAAGCTCTCGTTGCGCGCCTCCGTCACGTCGGAGCTCGTCCTCGACGAGGTCCGGGTGCCGGAGGACGCCCTGCTCCCCGGCGTGAGCGGGATGAAGGGCCCGCTCTCCTGCCTCACGGAGGCGCGCTTCGGGATCGTCTGGGGGGCGATGGGCGCGGCGCGGGCGTGCCTGGAGAGCGCGCTCGCGTACGCGACGACGCGGGAGCAGTGGGGACGTCCGATCGGCGGGTTCCAGCTCACGCAGCGCAAGCTCGCGGACATGGCCGTCGAGCTCACGAAGGGTCAGCTGCTCGCCCTCCAGCTCGGGCGGATGAAGGACGAGGGCCGGCTGCGGCCCGAGCACGTCAGCCTGGGAAAGCTGAACAACGTCCGCGAGGCGCTCGCGATCGCGCGCGAGGCCCGAGGGATCCTGGGGGCGAGCGGGATCACGCTCGAGTACCCGGTGATCCGCCACATGAACAACCTGGAGTCGGTGCTGACGTACGAGGGCACGAACGAGATCCACACGTTGATCCTCGGTGAGGCGCTCACCGGTCTGCGCGCGTACGAGTAGCGGGTAGCCTGTGCGGCGTGCGAGGAACGAGCACCCACCAGCAGGAGGCATGATGGCTCGAGAGTTCGATTGGGCGCTGTTCGAGAAGGCGGTCGAGATCACCGCGTCGGCGGTCCGCGGGGCGATGGGCGGTGAGAACTGCCAGGAGCCGAAGTACGCCGGTGAGGTGTTCACGCAGGTGTACGCGGCGCTGCGGGAGGCCGCCGCCGACCTCCCGGAACGGGCCAAGACCGGCTTCTAGCCCTCCGGTCGTGAGAGATCGCGGAGCGAGACGATCCCGACCAGGAGCCCCCCGTCGGTGACGACGAGGTGCCGGAAGCCGCGCTCGAGCATCAGGGTGAGCGCCTCCTGGCGGCCCGTCGCCACCTCGATCGCCACCGGGTCGCGCGTCATCCATCGCTCGACGAGGTCCTTGCCGGCGTCGAAATCGCTCGCGAGCGCTCGGAGCACGTCGCGCTCCGTAAAGATGCCGGTGGCCCGGCCCTCCTCCACGACGAGCGCCGAGCCGACGTGACGGGTCCCCATCGCCGTCGCGGCCTCGGCGATCGTGGTCGTCCGATCAACGGTAACCAGATCGGTCGTCATGACGTCTCGGACGCTGTCCATCGCCAGCCCGCAGCGTAGCCACGCTCCGGCGCTCGGGGAAGCCCTCCGCGCGTGGTACCGGCCGCGACGGCGGGCGTACCCCTGGCGTCGCTCGCGCGATCCGTACACGATCTGGGTCTCCGAGGTCATGCTGCAGCAGACGCAGGCCGTGCGCGTCGTCCCGGCGTTCGAACGGTTCCTCGATGCCTTCCCTACCGTCGCCTCGCTCGCGGCGTCGAGCCGCGCCGACGTCGTCCGGGCGTGGAACGGCCTCGGCTACAACCGCCGGGCCGTCGCGCTCTCGGACGCGGCGCGGGTGATCGAACGCGAGCACGCCGGGCGCATCCCGTCCGATCCCGACGTGCTGCGCTCGCTGCCGGGGGTCGGTCCGTACACCGCCGCCGCCGTGGCCTCGCTGGCGTTCGGCGTCCCCGTGCCGGCGATCGACACCAACGTGCGGCGCGTCCTCGCGCGCGTGCACCTGGGCGACGAGCCGCACGACGTCTCCGCCTCGCGGATCCGCGAGCTCGCCGGGGCGTGGATCGATCGCGCCGACCCCAGCTCCTGGAACCAGGCGCTGATGGATCTCGGTCGCGAGTGCTGTCGCCCGCGCCCGCGCTGCGACGCGTGCCCGCTCGCCGCCGGGTGCCGCTTCCTCGCCGAGGGTTCCTCCCCTCGCCCCTCGCCGCGGCGACAGGGTGCGTTCCCGGGATCCGCCCGGCAGGTCCGAGGCGCGGTCGTCCGCGTCCTCCGCGGATCCCCGTCGGCGACGCTCGACCGGCTCGCCGCCCGGACCGGGTTCGAGGTCGCGTTCGTGGCCGCGGCCGTCCGCGCGTTGCACGACGAGGGCATCATCCGCGCGGAGCGGCGAGCGCTCGATGGCCGCGGAGCGGGGCGGGTCCGCCTCTCGACCTGAGCGCGTTCCTTCGATCGGAGGAACGCACACCGCGACGCAAGCCGTCCAAGCGCCGTCCGAACGGAGGAGGCGCCACATGCGACGCGTTGCGCTCGTGCTGATCGGGTTCCTCGCCCTCGCCGGGCTCGTCGGGTACATCGCCACGGGAGGGCTCTCGACGTCCGGGGACGATGCCGCGGTCCGCGGTCTCGGGGGCGGGGATGCGGCGTTCGGCGCGACCGGCGCCACGGGAGGGAGCTCGGAGGAGGCCGCGGACCCGGCCCCCGAGGGGGACCGCGGCACCGATGGAACCGTCCAGGCCCTCCCCAATCTCCCCGAGATCGGCCCGGCCGTGATCCGAACCGGCCAGATCGCGATCGAGGTGGACGAAGGCGGTTTCGCGGCGGCGTTCGACACCGCCTCGCTCGTCGCCGGCAAGTACGGCGGGTACGTCCAGTCCTCCTCGATGTCCGGCACCGACGTGCGATCCGGCGATCTGCTGCTGCGGGTTCCCGCCGACCGGTTCGACGAGGCGATGTCCGACCTCCGCGAGCTCGGCGAGGTCGAGCGGCAGGCCGTCTCGGGCCAGGACGTGTCCGCGGAGTTCGTCGACCTCGAGGCGCGGCTCCAGACCTGGGAGGCGCAGGAGCTCGTGCTCCTGGACCTGATGGCCCAGGCCACCACGATCGAGGAGACGATCCGCGTCCAGGGGGAGCTGCAGGACGTCCGGTTCCGGATCGAGCAGATCGAGGGTCAGCTCCGCGTGCTCCGGGACCAGACGGCGTACTCGACGATCCAGCTCTCGCTCCGCGAGACGGGCGCGCCGGCCGCGACCGCGGGCAGCGGGACGCGCCCGAGCCTGGCCGAGGCGTGGGAGCGCGCCGTCGACGGGTTCCTCGGCGTCTGGTTCGCCGTCGTGGTGGGCCTCGGGTACCTGATCCCCCTTGCCGCGATCGGCGCGATCGCGTGGCTCGGGTACCGGCGGCTCTCGGCGCCCCGACCGGCGGCGCCGTAGCCGACAGCGCCGGAGCGGCCGGAGCGGCCGGAGGATCGTCCGCGCCGGGGGATGATGGCGGCGTGGAGATCCGCCTCGACCGCTCCGGCTCCGTTCCGGTCTCGACACAGCTGCGGGACGCGATCGCGCGCCGGATCCGGTCGGGGCGCCTGGGGCCGGGGGAGCGCCTCCCGCCCGTCCGCGACCTCGCGACCGAGCTCGGGCTCGCCCCGAACACCGTCGCGAAGGCGTACCGCGCGCTCGAGTCCGATGGCTTGCTCGTCGGTCGCGGACGCCGGGGGACGTTCGTGGCGGACGAGCCGCCGGCGCCCGAGGACGGGGAGGCAGCCCTCGAGGCGGCCGCGCGGGCGTTCGCCCGCCGGGCGCGGCAGCTGGGGGTCGCACCCGACCGCGCGCTCGAGATGGTCCGGAGGTCGCTCCGCCGCCGCCCGGGCCGCTGACGGCCACGTCACCACCACCCTCCGTCCGTTGACGCTCGTCTTCCGGCCGCCTACCGTGCTGAGAGCGAGAATCGTTCTCATTCCGTCGAAGGAGGATCCCCTGCTCTCGAAGCACCGGCTGGGCCGGGCGGCGCTCGTGGTCGTCTCGGCGCTCGGCGCGGCGGCCTGCACCTCCGCCGACGCCACGGACGACCAGGGGGTCTCGATCGTGGCGAGCGCGTTCCCGCTCGCGGAGGCGGCCGAGCGGGTGACGGGGGGAGCGGCACGGGTGGAGAACCTGACACCGCCGGGGCTCGAGCCGCACGACCTGGAGCTCTCGCCGGACGACCTCGAGGCACTCGTGACGGCGGACCTCGTCGTCTACGTGGGCGGTGGGTTCCAGCCGGCCGTCGAGGATGCCGTCGAGCAGGCGGAGGGGCGGGCGCTCGACGCGCTGAGCGTGATCGAGCCGTCGCCCCCGGCCCCGCCCGACGGCGGGACCGTCGATCCCCACGTCTGGCTCGATCCGGAGCGCTACGCGAGGATCGTCGAGGCGGTGGCCCGGGCGATGTCGGAGGTGGAACCGCAACGACGGGACACCTTCCACGCGAACGCCGAAGCGTTCGCCGCGGAGCTCGAGGTGCTCGACCGAGCCTTCGAGGAGGGGCTCGCCACGTGCGACCGACGGACGCTCGTCGTCAACCATGCCGCGTTCGGCTTCCTCGCGGACGCGTACGACCTCGAGCAGATCGCGATCTCGGGGGTCTCGCCCGAGGCGGAGCCCGACCCCGCCCGCCTCGCGGAGCTCCGGGCGCTGGTGCAGGAGGAGGGGATCACGACGGTCTTCACCGAGGAGCTCGCCTCGCCGGAGGTCGCGGAGGCGCTCGCGCAGGAGGCCGGCGTCGCCACCGCGGTGCTGAACCCGCTCGAAGGTCTCACACAGGAGCAGCTCGACGCGGGAGCGGACTACCTCTCGGTCATGCGGGAGAACCTCGAGACGCTGAGGACGGCGCTTGACTGCGCCTGACCGGCACGCCGCGGCACCGGCCCGTCCGGCTGCGGGGGCCGATGACGTGCTCGTCCGCGCCGAGCGCGTCTCGTTCGCGTTCGGCCGCAACGAGGTGCTCGATGCCGTCGACCTTCGGGTCCGCGCGGGCGAGTTCGTCGCGCTCGTGGGACCGAACGGGTCGGGCAAGTCGACGCTCCTCAAGGTGCTCCTCGGCTCGCTGACGCCGAGCGCCGGTTCGGTCGCGTTGCTGGGCCTGCCGCCGGCGGAGCTCGGGGAGCGGGGCCGGATCGGATACGTGCCGCAGCGCCCGGTGCTCGAGTCGGAGGTCCCCGCGACCGTCGAGGAGATCGTCGCGGCCGGCCGCCTCGCTCGGCGGGGGTGGTGGCGGCCCCTCCGGGCGGACGATCGCGAGGTCGTCGGGCACGCGCTCGAGTCGGTCGGGCTGAGCGATCTCGCCGGGCGCCCGCTGAACGAGCTCTCCGGGGGGCAGCAGCAGCGCGCGTTCATAGCCCGGGCGTTCGCGAGCGAACCCGACGTGCTGCTCCTCGACGAGCCGATCGCCGGCGTCGACGCGGAGTCGCAGCGACGGTTCCGCGACTCGCTGACCCACCTGATCGAGGAGCACGGCGCCGGCGTGCTGCTCGTCTCGCACGAGCTGTCCGCGGTCGCGCCCGACCTCGACCGGGTGATCGTGCTGAAGCACCGGGTGGTGTTCGACGGCCCGCCGGCGGAGCTCGCGGCGTCGGGGGTCAGCCTCGGCGTCCACCGCGAGGACCTGCCGCTCTGGCTCGAGGGGCTGCGCTGATGCCCTGGCCGATCGGGGTCCTGCCGTACCCGTTCGAGCTCGGGTTCATGCAGCGCGCGCTCGTCGCGAGCCTCGCGGTGGGGATCTTCGCGCCGATGATCGGCACGTTCGTCGTCCAGAAGCGGATGTCGCTGATCGGGGACGGGATCGGGCACCTGGCGTTCGCGGGGATCGGGGCCGGGCTGCTGGTCGGCGTCTGGCCGATCTGGGGGGCGCTCGCCGTGGCGGTGGCCGGTGCGCTGGGCATCGAGTGGCTGCGCGCGCGGCGGACGGCGTCGGGCGACCTGGCGCTCGCGCTCTTCTTCTACTCGGGGATCGCCGCCGGTGTCGTGCTCGTGAGCCTCGGCGGCGGTCTCGACGCCGACCTGCTCGTGTACCTGTTCGGCCAGCCGCTCACGGTGGACGACTCGGAGGTCGCGGTGATCGTCGCGCTGGGCGCCGCGATCTTCGGAACGATGTTCGCGCTGCGCCGGGTGCTGTTCGCGGTGGTGACCGACGAGGAGTGGTCGCGGGTCGCCGGCCTTCCGGTCGGGCTCGTGAACGCGATCCTGGCGGTGCTGATCGCGGTCTCGGTCGTCGCGGCGATGCGCATCGTCGGCATCCTGCTGATCGCGGCGTTGATGGTGCTCCCGGTCGCGAGCGGGCAGCTCCTCGCGCGATCGTTCGGCGGCACGCTCCGGTGGAGCGTCGCGATCGGCGTCGTCTCGGTCGTGGTCGGGCTCGCCGCGGCGAGGATCTGGGGGCTCGCGCCGGGCGGGACGATCGTGCTGATCGCGGCGGCGATCTTCGCCGTGATCGCGATCGTGAAGCGCGGCGCCGTGCCGCGCCTGCGTCCGGAAAGCTCCGAGCTGTGAGCGAGATCCACGACGCCGTCGGAGCTCGGCTGCACGCCGCCGGTCAGCGGTACACGTCGAAGCGGCGGGCGCTCGTCGACGCGCTCCGGCGCGCGGGCAACCCGGTCGCGATCGCCGATCTCGCCGACCCGCGGAGCGGGCTGCCGCAGAGCTCCGTGTACCGCAACCTCGCGGTGCTCGAGCAGGCCGGCGCCGTCCACCGCGTGGTTACGGGCGAGGAGTTCGCGCGCTACGAGCTGGCGGAGGAGCTGACCGAGCACCACCACCACCTCGTGTGCCGGAGCTGCGGAACGGTCGAGGACGTCACGGTCGCCCCCGGCCTGGAGCGCTCGATGGCCCGGGCCGCGGCCGAGCTCGCCGCCCGGGCGGCCTTCTCGGGTCCGAGTCACCGCCTCGACATCGTCGGCACGTGCTCGCGCTGCGGTTGACCGGGATCAGGGATCAGGCGGACAGATACGGCCTGTCGGGTCTCGGCACCGGCTCGATCGACGTAGCGTCGACGATCACCTCGCGTCCCACCGGGTAGATCGCGCCCACGACCTCGACCCAGTCGTTGTCGGCGAATGCGCCGGGCGTCGCGTTCACGACCCGGACCTGCGCGACCGTGGCGTCCGCGACGCAACACGTCACCACGTAGCGGGTCAGGAGGAACTCGTCCGCCGGCGTGTCGTCGTAACGGGTCACGAACCCGACGAAGTCGACCGTCTCGCCGGCGCGCTTCGCGAGGGCCCGCTCGCCCTCGGGGGACGTCTGCCCGGCGGCGACGTCGACGAGCGTCAGCTCACCGCTGCCGATCTCGATCGCCGACGTCGCCACACCGGTCCCCGCGAAGCCCGATCGCTTGTCCGCCGAGAAGGCACCGAGGGTCGCCGGCGGCAGCGCGGCGATGACCAGAACCGGCGCGACCATCGCGGCCATGATCGCGAGCTCGCGTCGCCGGATCGGTTCCGGGCGCGTCACGCGCGCCGACGCGAGCCGGCCGATCGTGGCCGCGGTGAGGATCGTCGCGGCGACGGGGATGACCCACTCGGTGCGGGTCGACAGGTAGAAGGCATCGCGGCCTGTCAGCAGGAGGAACCAGAACAGCGCCGCCCACGCGCCCAGCACGAGCGCGCCGGAGACACGCGCCGGGCTCCACCGTACCGGCGGTGGACGCCCGTCGCGTACCCGTTCGGCGCCCCGCTGGATCGTGGCGTCGCTCATCCGAAGAGCACCCCAAGCCACAGCGTTCCCACGAGCGTGGTGGCAGCGACCCCGACGACCACCGTCCGGACGAAACCGCGCCGGAACGTGCCCGCGTACAGCGCGATCAGCTTCAGGTCGACCATCGGCCCGAAGACGAGGAAGGCGAGCTGGGCCGATGGCCCGAACTGCACGAACGACGCCGCGACGAAGGCGTCGGACTCCGAGCACAACGACATCACCGCCGCGAGCCCCATCATCAGCACGAGCGACAGCACGGTCGTGCCCGCCAGACCGTCCAGCACCGACGTCGGCAGGAACGTCTGGACCGCGGCGGCGATCGTCGCACCGAGGATCAGGTACCGACCCATGAACAGGAAGTCGTTGCCGAGGTGCACGAAGAACCGGCGCCAGCGAGCCTCAGGGCGGCCGAGCTCAGTCAGGTGTTCGTGCGCCTCTTCCGGGTTCGGCTTGAAGAGGTCGTCCTTCGACCGACTGCCGGCGACCCAGCCCACCGCGATCGCGACGATCAGGCCGAGCGCGAACCGCCCCCCCACCATCGTCCAGAGCGTCGATCGGCCACGGTACGCGAAGAACGTGGAGGCGATCACGACCGGGTTGATCACCGGCGCTGCGAGCATGAACGTCACCGCAGCCGAAGGCATCAGGCCACGCTGTGCGAGCCGGCGCGCGACGGGTACCGAACCGCACTCGCAGATCGGGAAGGCGAGCCCCGCGAGAGCCGCGGCCGGCAGCTGCAGCGGCCTCCGGAGCCGTCCGAGCTTCTCGAGCGTGCCGATCGGCACGAACACCTCGACGAGCGAGGCGGCGAGCGCGCCGAGCATCACGAACGGGAGGGCTTGGATCAGCAGGGAGCCGAAGATCACGAGGAAGGTCCGCACCCACGCGACCCGCTGCGGGTCCGCGAGCCGGAGCCCCAGGGCGGCGACGATGAGCAGGACCGCGACGCTGACCGCCGCTCGGGCGGATACGGTTCGTGCTCGCGGTGCCGTGACGGCCATCAGCAGTACCTCGCGAAGGAAACGGCGAAGCCCTGGAACGCGTCCGCCATCATCGCCCGCCCGTTCGGGGTCGTCATGCCGAGGAGGGCATCGACGGCGACTTGCCCGGTGACCGCGGCCTCCGTGAGCGCTCCCTGGTCAAGGAAGAGCCCGCCGGCAACGGTCGCCGCGACGGCCGGAGCGTCGCCGGGCACCGCGTCCTCGACCGCGCGCACGAGCTCGGCGTCGGAGATCGCGAGGCGACTGCGCTCCCGGGTCCCGGTCCCGGCCACCACGACGAGCACGGAGCCGCCGGTGGCGGCGCGCGCCGCCCGGACGATCCGCTCCGTCCACCGATCCAGACGGGGAACCTCTCCGTCCAGGACGACGCCGAGGACGTCGGGGACGTCGTCACCTGCACCCTCCACGCGGAGCAGGGAGCGTGACGCGCTCACCGCGTCGGCGCCACGGGCGACGATGAGGTCGTCCGAGTCGTGGTCCGGGTACCAGGTGCCGCCGATCAGGCCGCGATCGAGCTCGTCGGAGGCGACGAGGGAGACGATCGAGCTCTGCCCAGTGGCCTCGTCCAGATCCTCGGCGAGCGTCGCGATGATCGGGACCGGCGCCCCCTCGCCGAACGCCGGCAGGACGGCGCCGCCGTCGTTGCGGACGAACGACCCGGTGACGCCGTGCTGGGAGGGGAGCCCCCCGGTCCCGATCGTGGCTATCGTCGCGGTCGGGTCCAGCGGCAGCGAGCCGGTGCCGCCCTCAAGCGTCCCCGTGCCCTCGGCGAGCAACGCCGAGAGGAACGGCCATCGATCCGGTCGGATCTCGAGGTCGGCCGTCCCCGTCCACTTCCACGCGACCAGGAGCACGAGCGCCGGTTGCTCCCCGTTCGCGACGCCGTCGACCACGCTGCCGGATCTCACGCCGGGGAACGGGCGGTCGAACCCGATGACGTCGGCGATCGTCGGCGCGATCCCGTCGAGCGTGAGATCGGCCGGCACGGAGGCGCCGCCCGAAACGCCGGTCCCGGCGAACACGATCGGCACGCGACCGTCGGCCGCCGCCGCGAGGGCGGGCCATGGGGCGCGGACGCCGCCCGACTCCGTGACGGTCGGGACCCCATCCGCGACGCCGAGGACGTCGGGGGACCTGCCCTCGCGATAGCCGTTCGCGATCGCCTCCTTCAGCTCGTCCGGCAGGGGGCAGAACGGCACCCGGGGCGCCTCGGAGGGCTCGTCGCACGACCGCCCCACGCACGCGGCCTGCAGGACCGCCGCCGGGACCCCGATCGCAGCGAGCACGGCGAGCAAGACGAGGAGGCGGCGACCCGTCACGGTTTCTCCACGCTACCGCCGCTCCCCGGGGTTGTCGCCGGCGCCCCCGTGGTGTTTCGTATGCCGTTCGTGGCCACCCTCCGGCGCCTGCCCGCGCTGCTCGCCGTCCTCCTCGCGCTCGCCTCGGCCTGTACGGGCGCCGAGGGATCCGAGACGAGCCCCTCGACCGCGGCCAGCCCGAGCGCGGTGGGAAGCGAACCAACGGGCGGGCCCTCCGGATCGATCGAGACGGTCGAGCTCGCGAGCGGGAAGGTCGCCGACCTCGCGTGCTCGCTGCCCCACGAGTGGCTGCTCCGAACGTGGCGTGGGAACCGCGACGACCGCAGCGCCGAGCTCCAGATCCTGCCGATCGAGCCGAACTTCGTCGGCTCAGGGCTCCCGCACGTCGGGCCCTGGGACTACACGCAGGACGTCCCGATGTTCTGGTACGGGCCGGGCCACATCGCGCCCGCCGGGGTGGTGGACCGCCCGGTCACGCTCGCCGGGATCGCGCCGACGCAAGGCCAGCTCCTCGGATTCCCGTTCCGGACCCCCGACGGCGCGCCGATGAGCGAGGCGGTCGCGGGCAACCCCTCGCCTCCGAAGCTGATCGTCACGATCGTCTGGGACGCCAGCGGGCGCAACGTCCTGGAGCGGTGGCCGAACGACTGGAAGTACCTCCGCTCGCTGATCCCGGACGGCACCTGGTACGAGCACGCGACGCTCGGCACGTCACCCACCTCGACGGCGCAGACGCACGCCACCATCGGAACCGGAACGTTCCCTGACGACCACGGCATCGTCGCGCATCGGCTGCGCATCGGCGAGCAGCTCACCACGCCGTGGAAGCAGGGGCCGGCGTACCTGATCGATCCGACGCTCGGCGATCTCTACGACGTCGCGATGGACAACGAGCCGATCGTCGGCGAGCTCGGCACCGTGAGCATCCACCTCGGCATGCTCGGTCACGGGGCGATGTGGGGAGGCGGCGACCAGGATCTCGCGGCGGTCCGCGAGGTGGTCGGGGCCGAGACGCTCGGCGCCGAGGGCTTCGAGTGGAACCTCACGCCGGTCCTGCAGCCCTTCTACCGGTTCCCCGACTACCTGAACGACGTGCCGGGCTTCGAGGAGGACGTTCGAGCGGTCGATGCGGCGGACGGGCGGATCGACGGGAGGTGGCGGACGAACGAGATCGCCCCGCTGCTCTCGGGATTCGACACACCCGCGCGCGTCCCGTACCAGACACGCGTCCTGATGGAGATGATCGAGCGGGAGGGCTTCGGAGCGGATGAGGTCCCCGACCTGCTGTTCGTGAACTACAAGATCATCGACTACGTCAGCCACGTGTGGACCCTGAACAGCCCCGAGATGAAGGATTCGGTCCGTGCACAGGACGAGCAGCTCGAAGTCCTCGTGAGCTTCCTGAACGAGACCGTGGGGGAGGGCGAGTGGGCGCTCGTCCTGACCGCGGACCACGGATCCATCCCCGATCCCGCGGTCTCCGGGGCGTTCCAGATCTCCGCGACGCCGATCGTGAACGGCATCAACTCGACCTTCGACACCGACGGTGACCAGACGCGGATCGTCGAGCTGGTCCAGCCGACGCAGATCTTCGTCGACGAGCGTGAGCTCGCGCAGAACGGGCACACCCTCGAGGAGCTGAGCGCGTGGATCATGTCCCTCACGAAAGCGGACACGGCCCAGCCAGGGGTGGTCGTTCCTGCGGATGAGGCGGACGACCCCGTGTTCCAGGCGGCCTTCCCTTCCTCGATCATGGACGAGCTCGGCTGCCTCCCCGAGGCTCGGGCGTGACCCGCGGGATCCTCGCGACCCTGCTCGTCGCGTCGCTCGCCGCTGCGGCCGAGGCGTCCCCCGTGCCGGTCGCCGACCCGGCGATCGCAGCGGCGGCGTGTGCGATGCCGCACGAGGAGCTCGTCCGGATCTGGCGCGGGACCGATCCGAACCGTTCCGGACAGATCGCGATCGTGCCGCAGGAGCCGAACTTCCTCGGCTCGAACTTCCCGCACTCGGGTCCATGGGACTACCTGCAGGAGGTGCCACTGTTCTGGTACGGGCCGGGTGTCATCCCGGCGCTCGGGCGCGTAGACCGCGCCGTCACGCTCGCTGACGTTGCGCCGACGCAGGGGACCCTGCTGGGGTACAGGTTCGACGCCCCGGACGGTCGGGCGCTCCCCGAGATCCCGGCGCCCGAGACCCCCCCGGCGCTGATCGTGACGCTCGTGTGGGACGCGGGCGGGATCGCGATCCTCGACGCGTTCCCCGAGGACTGGCCGGTGCTGCGGTCGATGATCGACGACGGCGTCTGGTACGAGCAGGCCAGCGTCGGCTCGAGCCCGTCGATCACGCCGGCCACCCACGCCACGCTCGGGACGGGCGCCTTCCCGATGCACACGGGCCAGACGGACGCGGAGTTCCGCATCGGGCCGAACCTCGTCCGCGCCGGCGCGCTCGGGCCCCTCCTGCTGATGCTCCCGACGCTCGGCGACCTCTACGACCGGGCGATGGGCAACGAGCCGCTCGTGGGGGCGCTCGCGAGCGTGACCTGGCACCTGAACATGGCGAGCCACGGCGCGCTCTGGGGTGGCGGGGACCGGGACATCGCCGTGCTGCGGACGCCCGGCCGCTCGATCAACGAGGGGGCCGAGGGCACGATCTGGAACCTGCAGGGCAAGAACGAGCCCTACTACGAGTTCCCCGAGTACGTGAACGACCTCCCCCCGCTGTCCTCGTACACGGAGGAGGTCGACCGTGCCGACGGAGCGCTCGACGGCCTGTGGCGCGACAACTCGATCGAGCAGTACGAAGAGGGCTGGGCGACGCCGGCCCGCATCCCGTACCAGGCGAGGATGATCCAGGAGGTCGTGGCTCGGGAGGGCTTCGGGGACGACGATGTCCCGGACCTGCTGTTCGTGAACTTCAAGGCGATCGATCACGTGAGCCACATCTGGAGCGTGAACAGCCCCGAGATGCAGGACACGCTCCGCTGGCAGGACGAGGACCTCGGCCGGTTCGTCGAGTTCCTGGACGACGAGGTCGGCGAGGGGCGCTGGGCTCTCGTGCTGACGGCCGACC
>DATBMU010000064.1:0-4668 GCA_036554665.1 Actinomycetota bacterium
GACAGCGGCGAGGTGCTCTCCGGTGGCAACTTCCACGGGCAGCCGGTCGCCGTCGCACTCGACGCGCTCGCGGCGGCGGTCGTCCCGCTCGCGAGCATCGCCGAGCGGCGCCTGTACCGGCTCCTGGACCCCACGCGCAACAACGGCCTCCCGGCGTTCCTCGTCGACGAGAGCGGCCTGAACTCGGGCTTCATGCTCGTGCAGTACACGGCGGCCTCGCTCGTCTCGGAGAGCAAGACGCTGGCGCATCCCGCGTCCGTCGACTCGATCGGCTCGTCGGCGGGGCAGGAGGACCACGTCAGCATGGGGATGACGTCGGCGCGCCACGCGCGGGAGGTCGTGGCCAACGCGGAGGTCGTCGTGTCGCTCGAGGCCCTCGTGGCCGCGCAGGCGCTCGACCTCCGATCGCCGCTCGAGCCGGCGGTCGGCACCGGCGCCGCGAGGGACGAGGTGCGCCGGCGGGTGCCGTTCCTCGACACCGACCGGGAGCTCGGCCCCGACATCGCCGCGGTGGTGGAACTCGTGGCGACCGGCACCCTGCTCGAGGCGGTGGAGGCGGCGGTCGGCGAGCTCGCCTGAGCGGCGCCGCTCGAAGGGCTAGTGGTAGACGGCGACGCGCACGCCGAAGTCGGCGAGCCCGTAGACCCAGAGCGCGTTCCAGTAGGGGATGCGGACGCAGCCGTGGCTCGCGGCGTACGTCGGGACCTCCGTCCAGCCGTGGAGCGCCCGGTTCCCGTCGAAGTAGCTCGGGAAGTAGAGCCGGTTCGGGCTGAAGCCGGCGATCTTGCGGGCGACGCGGAAGACCCCGTCGCGCGTCGGCGTGCTCGGCTTGCCCGTCGAGACGTGGAGGATCGCGACGATCCGCCGGTCCTCGACCGCGTACAGGACCTGACGCGTCTGGTCGACCTCGAAGTGGAACGCCTTCCACTCGTAGCGCGGGCGCGGCGTCCGCGGGTCGGCGAGCGCTCGCCACGTCGCCGGCCCGACGCTGGAGACGCGGCTCATGCCCTGGACCTTGTGGAACGCGATGACGGCGTCGGCGGTCCGGCCGTCGTAGACGCCGTCCCTCGTCGCGACGAGCCGGTAGTCGAGCTCGACCAGCCGGCGTTCGAGCAGCTCGACGAACATCCCGCGCGATCCCCACCGAAGCGCGGGCAGCGGCGTGCCGTCGGCCTCGGTCACCGCCGCGTCGCGGACCAGGTCGGATGCGCCGAAGGACGCTCGCGCCCGATACGTCCCCGGCTCCATCACCCGGAACGTGGCCACGAACCCGCCGGCGGCGCCCATCGTGACGCGGCTCGCGAGCTCGGTCCGGCCGCGCTTGCGCAGCTCGACCAGCACCGTCGCGCCCGGGCGCGCCGGATCGACGGTGCCGCGCACCGTCACCCGGTCGAACAGCCGGACCGCGGTCATGCGGACCGAGACGAACGCGCGCACCCGCACGAGCACCTCGTCGCTGGCGGCGTCGGACCACGTCGCCCGGTAGGTCCGTGTCGCCCGCGGCTCGATCGCGATCGAGAAGCCGCCGTCGGCGTCGGTGGTGGCGGTCCCGACCTGCGCGTCCTCGTCGTCCACGATCCGAACGACCTCGCCCCCGGCCGCCGGCGAGATCGAACCGGAGAGCGTGACGGACTCGCCGATCGCGACGGTGTCCGCGGACGCTTCGAGGGTCACGGTGCCCGCTTCCGTCTGCGCGGCGGCGAGCGGGGGAGCGGCGAGGACGAGCAGGAACGCGAGGAGCGGCGCCGCCTTCCTCATCGTCCCCCCACCCGCTCTCCGCCGACGTAGGTGTGCCGCACCGGGTGATGGCCCGGGCGATAGGGCACCTGGCGGAACGCGTCGCCGTCCAGCACGACGAGGTCGGCCCGCTGCCCGACGGCCAGCGTACCGCGCTCCGCGTCCAAGCCCAGGACCCACGCGGCGTTCACGGTCGCGGCGGCGAGGGCCTCCAGCGGGGTCATGCCGTACAGGGAGCACGCGACCGCGATCGCCTCGGGCATCGACAGGACCGGCGACGTCCCCGGGTTGAAGTCCGTCGCGATCGCCACCACGGCGCCCCGCTCGAGCAGCGACCGGACGTCCGGTGGCGGCGAACGGAGGAACAGCGTGGACGTCGGCAGCAGGACGGCGGCGGTCCCCCCGGCCGCGCCGAGGGCCCTGGCCCCGGCGGCCGAGACGTGGTTGAGGTGGTCGGCGCTCCGGGCACGGAGGCCGACGGCCGCCTCGGCCGCCCCGGAGGCGCCCAGCTGGTCGGCGTGACAGCGGAGCGGCAGGCCGTGCGCGCGGGCCGCTCCCGCGATCGCCTCGAGGTCCTCGAGCGAGAAGGCGATGTCCTCGACGTACACGTCGACGGCGTCGGCTAGCCCCTCGGCCGCGGCGGCGGGGACCAGCTCGTCGAGGACGGTCCGCACCCAGTGGGAGCGCTCGACGCCGGGGGGCACGGCGTGACACGGCAGGAGCGTGACCGTGCACGTCTGCGGGACCTCCTCGGCGAGCCGGCGCGCGAGCCGCGCCTGCCGCAGCTCGGCCTCGACGGAGAGCCCGTAGCCGGTCTTCAGCTCGAGCGCGGTCGTGCCGTGATCGGCCATCTCCTGGACCAGCGGCCGGCAGAAGTCGAGCACCTCGTCATCGGACGCCTCGGCGAGCAGCCGGGCGCTCCGGTAGATGCCGCCCTCGCCGTGGAGGTCGCGGTAGGAGCGCCCCGACAGCCGGGCCTCGAACTCGTCGGCGCGCCACCCGAAGAACGGCAGGTGCGTGTGGCAGTCCACGAAGCCCGGCGCGATCGTGCATCCCTCGAACCACGCCGGCGCGATCCCGGTGAGGCCGTCGGCGTCGCCGACGTACGTGATGACGCCGTCCTCCCACGCGACGGCGGATTGCCGTCCGGTCTCGAACGCGGCAGAGCCGCCGGCACGCACCGGGCCCCCGGGGGCGGGCGTCGCGAGGTTCGAGGCGGCGACGGCGCCGCGCGCGGGCTCGGCCATGGCGTCATCCAACGGCAGGTCAGGGTGCGCCGCAACCGCGTCCGTAGACTGGCGCCGTGAGCGAGGGGGAGCCGGGGATCCGCGACGTCCTCCGGATCCCCCAGATCCGGGCCGCGATGATCGGCACGTTCGTGATCATGCTCGGCTTCGGCATCGTCTCGCCCGTCCTGCCGAGCTACGCGCGATCGTTCGGCGTCGGTCGCGACGCCGTCGGGCTCCTGATCTCGGGCTTCGCGTTCATGCGCCTGATCTCCGACCCGTTCGTCGGCCGGCTGGTCGACGTGCGCGGCGAGCGCCTGATGATCGTGCTCGGCGCCGTGATCGTGGGCGCCTCCTCCGTCGCGGCTGGCCTCGCGCCGAGCTTCGGGCTCCTCCTCCTGTTCCGCTCGGCCGGCGGCATCGGTTCCGCGATCTTCTTCGCGGCCCTGCTCTCCTACCTGCTGCGGTCGATCCCGCCCGAGCGCTCGGGCCGCGTGATGGGCGTGTACTACGGCTCGTTCAACGTCGGGTTCATCGCCGGGGGGCCGCTCGGTGGGCTGTTCGCGAGCTGGCTCGGCCCGGCGAGCGTGCTCCACATCTACGGCGGCGCGTGCTTCGTCTCTGCGTGGCTGTTCTGGCGCACGATCCGCAACCCCCCGCGTGACCCGGAGCAGGCGCGCGCGGGAGGGATCCGGCGGCTCCCCTGGGGACGCCCCCTGGTCGCCGTGCTGGTCTCGAACGCGGCATACGCGTGGATGATCGGGGCGGTCTTCTCGACGCTGATCCCGCTCTTCGGGACCGAGAGCGTGGGCCTGTCGCTCGGCGCGGTCGGTGGGGCGCTCGCGATCGTGACGGCCGTCGAGCTCGTGTTCCTGTACCCGGCGGGGAAGGCGACGGACCGGCGCGGCCGCCGGGCGGTGCTCGTGCCGTCCCTGGCGGGCCTCGCCGCCATCACGGCGGTCTTCGGCGTCGCTTCGGCGCCGGCGGTCTTCCTGCTCGGGATGGTCCCGTTCGGCGTGGCGAGCGCGTTCGCCGGCGTCCCTCCCGCCCCGATGCTCTCGGACATCACGCCGGAGGACCTGAAGGGCACCGCGGTCGCGGTCTTCCGGTTCGTGGGCGACCTCGGGTTCGTGCTGGGGCCGCTCGCCGCCGGCTGGTTCTCCGAGCACCTCGGGTACGGCGCGTCGTTCGCGATCAACGCCGTCCCCTCGGTGATCGCGCTCGGGCTCGTGCTCTCGATCCGAGAGACCAGGTCGGCGCTCCCGAGAACGGGCGAGGCCCCGGGCCTCTAGCGCGTGTCGGGAGTCAGCCGATCTGCTCGGCCAGACCGATGAGGATGCCCTCGGGGCCTCGGACGTAGCAGAGCCGATACCTGTCTTCGTACTGGACCACTTCGTCGACGACCTGCGCGCCGTGGTCGCGGAGCCGGGCGAGCACCTCGTCGAGGTCGTCCACGGCGAACATGACACGGAGGTAGCCCAGCGCGTTCACCGGGGCGTTCCGGTGGTCGGCGACGACGGGCGGTGCGAGAAATCGCGAGAGCTCGACCCGGCCGTGGCCGTCCGGCGTCCGCATCATGGCGACCTCGACGCGCTGGTCGCGCAGGCCGGTCACGCGCCCCGACCAGTCGCCTTCGATCACAAACCGTCCTTCGAGCTCGAGGCCCAGCTCGGCGAAGAAGGAAATGGC
Organism: Actinomycetota bacterium; assembly: GCA_036554665.1. Taxonomy (GTDB): domain Bacteria; phylum Actinomycetota; class UBA4738; order UBA4738; family HRBIN12; genus CALGFI01. Next base: position 4,653 of record DATBMU010000064.1, read on the forward strand.
GGCGTCGAGGGACTCC
>DATBMU010000102.1:0-2748 GCA_036554665.1 Actinomycetota bacterium
CAGGAGCAGGTCCTGGAACACCACGCCGACCGAGCGTCGTTCGGGCGGAACGTGGACGCCCGCGGCCACGTCGTCGAGCGGCTCGTCGCCGAGCGCGATCGTCCCTTCCGCGGGCGGCAGCAGCCCGGCGATCGACGCGACCAACGTGGACTTGCCCGACCCGTTCGGCCCGAGCAGGGCGACGGTCTCCCCGGTCGAGGCCTCGAACGCGGTTCGGACGACGAACCCGGCCCGGTGGACGGCGACGTCAACGGAGAGCGTGCCGTTCGCGCTCATCGCAGGAAGCGCCCGCGGAGCGCGAGGATGACGCCGAGCGCGACCGCGATCAGGAGCATCGACAGCGCGAAGGCCCCCTCCGCATCCGTCTGCAGCTGCTCGAACACGGCGAGGGGCAGGGTCTGCGTCCGGCCCTTCAGGTTGCCCGCGAACGTGATCGTCGCCCCGAACTCGCCGAGCGCCCGCGCCCACGCCAGCACGAGGGCCGCGGCGATCTGCGGGCCGAGGAGCGGCAGGGTCACGCGACGGAGCACGTACCAGCGCGAGGCGCCCAGCGTCGCGGCGGCGTCCTCGATCCGGTCGTCCAGCCCGCGGAGTCCCGCTTCCAGCGCGAGCACGGCGAGCGGGAACGAGACGAACGTCGCGGCCAGCACGGCGGCGCCGGTGGTGAACGTGACCTGGAGCCCGAACCAGTCGTAGAGCCACGCGCCGATCACGCCGCGCCGGCCGAAGGCGGCGAGCAGGCCGACCCCGGCGACCACCGGCGGCATCACGAGCGGGAGGATCACGATGCCGCGGACGAGCGTCGCGCCTCGGAACGGGGAGCGAGCGAGCACCCACGCGAGCGGGAACCCGCAGACGAAGGAGATGACGGCGGCCAGCGTGGCCACGACGAGCGACAGGCGGAGCGCGGTCGTCGCGGTCTCGTCGGTGAGGACCTCGACGATGCGACCCCAGGGGGTGCGCACCGCGAGGCCGGCGAGCGGCAGCGCGACGAGCGCGACGCCGAGCGCCGCGAGGATCGCGAAGGCGAGCGGCGTGCGCCCCCTACGCGGCAGGAAGGAACCCGTGCTCGGCGAGGACCTGCTGTCCGTCGCCGAGGACGAGGTCGACGAAACCCTGTGCGAGGTCGGCCTCCTCGGAGCCTGTGACCACCGCGATCGGATAGGTGGCGATCACGTTCACGTCGTCGGGGATCTCGATCGCCGTGACCTGGTCGGCGACGTCCGCGGTGACGTCGGTGACGTAGACGATGCCGGCGTCGGCCTCCCCGGTCGCCACGGCCGTGACGACGGACCGGACGTCCTCAACGTTGGAGGCCACGTTCGCCATCGCCTCGTCGAGGATCCCGGCGTTCGTGAAGATCTCGCGCGCGTAGTCGCCGGCCGGCACGCCCTCGGCCGCGATCACGATCTGGACGCCGTCCTCGGCCAGATCGTCGAGCGACGCGATCCCGGCCGGGTTGTCGGTCGGCACGACGATCGCGAGCTCGTTGCGCGCGAAGTCGGTCCGTCCCGTGACGCCCGGCCCGTCGTCCTGGACGGCGTCCATCCACGTCGGGCTGGCCGAGGCGAACACGTCGACCGGCGCCCCCTCGTTGATCTGGGTCGCCAGGCCGTCGGACGGCCCGAAGTTGAACGTCACGGTGAGCTCCGGGTTCGCGTCCTCGTACGCGGCGCCGAGGTCCGTGAACGCGTCCGTGAGCGATGCGGCGGCCGAGACGATGAGCTCTCGCGGCTCGCTCTCGTCGCCCGCGGTCGCGTCGCCGTCCTGGTCGCCGCACGAGGCGAGGGCGAGCGCCGCCATCGCGACGATCGCGAACGCCCGCCTCACTCGTCCACCTCGACCATCACGTTGGTCGCCTTCACCGTTGCGACGGCCTGCATGCCGGGCTCGAGGCCCATCTCGTCGACGGCCTCGCGCGTGATGAACGCGAGGATCCGGTGCGGACCGGCGAGGATCTCGACGGTGGCCGCGAGCTCGTCGCGCTTGATCTCGGTGACGACGCCGGGGAACCGGTTGCGGACGCTCGCGGAGGTCACGCGGGGACGCTCGCGGCGCTCGGCGAGCAGGCGCGCGACCTCGGACGCGGGCACCGTCCGCTGGCCGCCGGAGGTCCGCGTGGTGGCGAGCTTGCCGTCGCGCTCCCATCGGCGGAGCGTCTCGACGCGCACGCCGAGCATCTCCGCGGCCTCCCCGATGCGATAGGACTCCGCCATGGACGAGAGCAACCATAGCAAGGTTTCTCTGGCGGTATGCGGCTGCGTTCCTGGCGGGCGCGGTTCAGACGGCGAACCGGACGTGCAGGATGTCGCCCTCGCGCACCTCGTAGTCCTTGCCCTCGACGCGGATCAGCCCCTCGGCCTTGGCGCGCTCCATCGAGCCCGCGGCCACGAGGTCGTCGTAGGAGATCACCTCGGCGCGGATGAAGCCGCGCTCGAGGTCCGTGTGGATCGCCCCGGCCGCCTCCGGCGCCTTCGCGCCCCGGCGAACCTCCCAGGCCCGGGTCTCGTCCTCCCCGGTCGTGAGGAACGTGATGAGGTCGAGCGCCCCGTAGCCGGCCCGGATCACCTTCTGCAGTCCCGGCTCGTGGACGCCGAACTCGTCGAGCAGCGCCCGAGCCTCGTCCGGGTCCATCTCGGCGGTCTCGGCCTCGATCGACGCGTAGACCCCGACGGTGCCGTCCGGCAGCCCCTGCGGCACGTCGGCGCCCTCCTCGAGGTTCGCGACGACGACCTCGGGCTTCAGCGT
>DATBMU010000168.1:0-2792 GCA_036554665.1 Actinomycetota bacterium
CAGGCCGAACGCTACCGAACCCTTGTTGTCGTGTGTCTGGTCGAAGCGCTCGCGGATGCGGCTCAGCAGGAAGACGTGGTAGTCCATCGACAGGCCGAACAGGATCGAGAACAGGAACAACGGCAGCCACGCCTCGATCGCCTCGGCCCGCTTGAACGGCAGCCCCATCGCGTTGAAGAACCCGAGCCCGAAGCCCTTCTGGAACACGAGCGTCACGGCGCCGTACGCCGCCATCACCGAGAGCAGGTTCATCACGATCGCCTTGATCGGCACGACGATCGATCGGAACACCACCGTGAGCAGCATCAGCGAGAGCCCGAGCACGAACGCCAGCACGACCCACTGGTAGGTGTCGACGATCGTCAGGAAGTCCACGAAGAGCCCGCTGTTCCCGCCCACCAGGACGGTGACGCCCGAGACGCCCTCGAACGCGGCCGGGACGATCGTGGTCCGCAGCTCCCGGATCCCATCGAACGCCGCGTCGTTGTACGGGTCGCCGGCGAACGGGACGGACACGAGCAGCGCGGTGCCGTCCTGGGCCTGCGACGTCGACGTCCGGGGGGAGAACGTGTCGGAGCGCGCGATCGCGGCCTGGAGCTCCTTGACTGCCGCCTGCACCTCCGGGGTGGTGACGTCGCCCCGCACGACGATCTGCGCGGGATCGGTGGCTCCGCCCGAGTCGAACTCCTGGACGAGCGTCAGGAAGGCCTGCCGCGACGGGAACTCCTCGGGGAGCGCGCTCACGTTCTGCGACGTGCCGCGGTGGAGGGAGAAGAAGAACCCGCCGAGCGTCCCGAGGACGAGCACGCTCGCGACGAGGAAGACCACGGGCCGCGCCATGACCGTACGGGTCAGCCGGTCCCAGAAGCCGCCCTGGGGGTCGTGCGGGGTCTCGATCCGTGCCCGCTTCGACAGGCGCGGCCAGTTGATCCGGTCGCCGAGCAGGCCGAGCACCGCAGGCAGCAGCGTCATCGACGCCGCGATCGCGCAGAGCGTGACCAGGATCGCCCCGCCGGCCAGGCTGCGGAAGATCGACACCGGGACGATCAGCATGCCGAGCAGGGCCAGCACCACCGTCAGGCCGCTGAAGAACACGGCGCGGTTCGCCGTCGCGCCCGAGCGCCGGATGGCCTCGAGCTTCGGGAACCCCTTCTTCCGCTCCTCCCGGTAGCGCGACACGATGAACAGCGAGTAGTCGATGCCGACGGCGAGGCCGACCATCGTGAGCATGCTCTCGACGAACAGGTTGAACTTGAACAGCTGGCCGACCAATGCGACAAGGCCGAGCGCCACGCCGATCGCGAACATGCCCATCAGGACGGGCAGGAGGGCCGCGACGATCGAGCCGAACACCACGATCAGGACGATGAGCGCGACCGCGAGACCGATCGTCTCCGACCGCTTCATATCCTCCTCGGCGAGCTGCATGAAGTCGGTGAACAGCGCTGCCTGGCCCGCCACCTGGACGGTGTAGGTCTCGTTCGACGCGCGCTCCGCCAGGCCGCGCAGCTCGTGGACCACCGCCTCCGACTGCTCGACGATCGGGACCGCGAGGAGCGTGGTGCGCCGGTCGCTCGAGATGAGCGTGGCGGCCTGCTCGCGGGCGTCGAAGCCGCTCATCGGCGGCGCGGCCAGCGCCGAGCCGGCCGCTCGCGTCACGGCCGCCTGGACGGAGCGGACAGCGTTCAGGAACTGCACGTTCCCCGTCACGGCCGCGGGGTGCCGGACGAGCACGAACGCCTCCGGCGCGTCGGCCGGCGCGGCCGCGGCGTTCGACGCGCCGCCCGAAAGCTCGGCGAGCTGCTCCGGCGACAGGACGAGCGCCTCGAAGCCCTCGGGCGCCGCGCGCGACGCCGCCTCCTGCAGCTCGGGGATCGCGAGATCGGTGCCCTCGCGAGCCTGGAGCACGATGAGGACGCCGTGATCGTCGGGCGTGAACAGCTGCTCGACCGCCGCCTCCACCTGCGAGTAGCTCGTCACGGGCCCGGCGAGCACCCCCGTCCCGAGCCCCTCGGCTTCGGTCTGCAGGCCCTGGACGAACGCGGCGAAGTCCTCGTCCCACGGCTCGCCGGCGGACTGGACGACGAGGAACTCCGTGAAGCCGGCCGCGTCGCCGAACCGTTCGTCGATCACCTGCTGAGCCAGGACCGACTCGGGGTCGTTCGTGAACGCGATGTCGTCCGTGAGGACGCCGTCCAGGAGTCGCGAGCTCGCGAACCCCATCGCCACGATCACGAGGACCCAGATGCCCAACGTCCGCCAGGGGTGCCGGCTGCTGACGCTCGCGAGCGTCTCCGGGTTGAGCTTCATGACGCGCCTCCTGATCCACGAGGTCAGCGCCACGGTAGGCAGCGTCGCGACGCCGGACAGGGGTCGAAGGACACTTCGGGCGGGGGGCACAAGGACCGGGGTCCCTCGACCCCCCGCCGGCCGTCCGGTACCCTGCCCGTTCCCCCGGCCGGGAGGCTGAAGACGACGACGAGGCGGCGCAGGAGCTCGGTGGCGGCGGTCGCCGCGGCGGCCGTCGTGGCTTCCGCCTGGCTGCCCGGCGTCGCCGGCGGGTCGACGGGGGACGGCTTCGCCGGGTCCTCGGGCGAGGCCGAGGCGCCGGGGCCGCAGGCGCTCGCGCCGCCGCCGGGCGCGCTCCCCGGGATCGACGTCTCGCACCATCAGGACGTCATCGACTGGGCCCTGGTGGCCGCCTCGGGCCAGCGCTTCGTGTTCGCCAAGGCCACCGAGGGGCGCACGTTCGTCGACCCGATGTACGCGACGAACAAGGCCGGGGCGCAGGC
>DATBMU010000170.1:0-11142 GCA_036554665.1 Actinomycetota bacterium
CTCGACGAGCTGATCCTCACCGTGCTGTCCCAGCACACGAGCGACCTGAACGCCGAGCGGGCGTTCGCCTCGCTCCGAGCGGCGTTCCCGACCTGGGCCGACATCGTGCGTGCTCGGCCCGAGCAGGTCGCGGACGCGATCCGCTCCGGGGGCCTGGCGAACACGAAGGCGCCGAGGATCCAGGCGATCCTGCGCGAGATCGGCGAGCGGGAGGGCCGCTTCGACCTCTCGCGGCTGCGGCGCATGGCGGACGCGGAGGCACTCGCGTTCCTCTCGTCGCTCCCGGGCGTCGGGCCGAAGACCGCGGCGGTCGTGATGGCGTTCTCGCTCGGCCGAGACGCGATCCCCGTGGACACGCATGTCCATCGGGTCACCACGCGGCTCGGTTGGATCGCGTCGACGACCGGGGCGGATCGGGCGCATCGCGAGCTCGAGGAACTCGTGCCCGCCGGGATCCGCGTCCCGCTCCACGTGGGGCTGATCCGCCTCGGCCGAGAGATCTGCAAGGCGGGCCGTCCGCGGTGCGAGGAGTGTCCCGTGTTCGAGCTCTGCCCGACCGGGCCGATCGTGCTGGGCGTCGGCCGTCCCGGTCGCACCTCACCGCGGTCGTGAGATCCGTCGGGGGTCCGGGGCAGCACGGGTCGAAGCGAGGTCAGCGCGGCTCGAAGACGACGACCGCCGTTCCCTGTGGTCGTCGTGCGGCGTAGTCGTCGAGGTTCTTGTCCAGCTCGCTCCAGCGCAGCCACAGCCGCTCCCGCTCCGGGCCGATCGCGGCCCGCCCGAGCACCTCGCGCCGGATCCCACCCGCCAGCTCGACGTCCGCCTCGGGGTGGTCCTGGAGGTTCAGCCACCAGGCCGGCTCGGCTGCGCCCCAGCCGTTCATGGCCATCGTGACGAGGTTGTCCCCGTCCTCGTAGTAGCCCACGATCACGCTCCGCGGCTCGCCGCTGCGCCGTCCCGTCGTGGTGAGCCGCAGTGCGCCCCACTTCCCCGGGCGCGGAGGCCACAGGCCCCTGCGCGCCCCGGTGGCCCGGACGAACCACCGGTGCGCATGCCAGAAGGTCACGATGAACCAACGCGGAGGTAGGCGCCCCTTGCCCTTCGCCATGCGCGGTTCCTACTCGAGGACGACGTCAGTGTAGCGCCGAGGGGTGGCCGGAGCGCCCGCGTGATCGGATGGGGTTCGGGGCGCATCCGGGGATCATGGAAGCGGTGGATGGAGGTGGAGCGGGCGAGGGGAATCGGACCCCCGTCTCGAGCTTGGGAAGCTCGCGTTCTGCCATTGAACCACGCCCGCGCGCGCTCGCCGGGGCGAGCGGACCACAGTCTAGCGAGCGCGGCGCGAGGCCGGCGGGCGCCTGTTAGCCTCCGAGGCCCCATGGCCGACGCCGACCCGGACTTCTGGCCGCGCGCGCTGACGAAGCTCGCCGCCCACGAGGCGCTCACGGCCGACGAGGCGGCCGAGGCGATGCGCCAGGTCATGGCCGGCGAGGCGACGGCCGGGCAGCTCGGCGGGCTCCTGATGGCCCTGCGGACCAAGGGCGAGGAGGCGCAGGAGATCGAGGGCCTGGCGCGGACGATGCTCGAGCTCGCGAACCCGGTCCGCCCCCCGGCGCCCGTGATCGACACGTGCGGCACTGGAGGGGACCGGAGCGGCACGTTCAACATCTCGACGATCGCCGCGATCGTCGTCGCCGGCGCGGGCGTCCCGGTCGCCAAGCACGGGAACCGCGCGGCGTCCTCCCGATGCGGATCGGCCGACCTGCTGGAGGCGCTCGGGGTGCGGATCGACCTCGACCCGGACGGCGTCGAGCGCTGCCTGGCCGAGGCCGGTATCGCGTTCATGTTCGCACCGGTCTTCCATCCGGCGATGCGCCATGCCGCGCTCGTGCGTCGCGAGCTGCGCGTGCCGACGGTCTTCAACTTCCTCGGGCCGCTCACGAACCCCGCCCGCCCCTTCGCCCAGGTGGTGGGGGTCTCGGACCCGCGCATGTTGCCCCTCATGGCCGAGGTGCTCGCTCGTCGCGGCGTGCGGGCGAGGTTGTTCCGCGGCTCGGACGGGCTCGACGAGCTCACGACGACGGGCCCGTCCTCCCTGTACGAGGTCGCGGACGGCGCCGTGCGGGAGACGACCCTCGATCCGGCGAGCATCGGCGTGCGGCCGGCGACGCCGGAGGATCTGCGAGGCGGTGACGTCGACGCGGCCGTCGACATCGCGCGTGCGGTCCTCGGCGGGGAGCCGGGGCCGAAGCTCGACGTGGTGCTCCTGAACGCGGCCGCCGCGCTCGAGGTCGCGGGGGCGGCCGCCTCGCTCGGCGAGGGACTCGAGATCGCGGCCCGGTCCGTCGACTCCGGGGCCGCCGCCGCGACCCTGCATCGGTGGGTCGCGGTCTCTCGCGGCGGTAGCATCGCGCCGCGATGATCCTGTCCGACGTCGACATCCGCAAGGAGCTCGCCGCCGGACGGATCCGGATCGAGCCGTTCGACGACGCGTGCGTTCAGCCGTCGTCGGTCGACCTCCACGTCGACGCGCAGTTCCGAGTGTTCGCGAACTCCCGCTACCCCTACATCGACGTGCGCGCGCCGATGCCGGACCTGACCGAGCTCGTCGAGGTCGGAGCGGACGAGCCGTTCATCCTGCACCCGGGCGAGTTCGTCCTCGGGTCGACGCGCGAGCGCGTCCAGATCCCCGACGACCTGGTGGCGCGGCTGGAGGGCAAGTCCTCGCTCGGGCGCCTCGGGCTCCTGATCCACTCGACCGCCGGGTACGTGGACCCGGGGTGGGACGGCTACCTGACGCTCGAGCTCTCGAACGTCGCGAACCTGCCGATCACGATCTACCCGGGCATGAAGATCGGACAGATCTCGTTCTTCCGCCTCTCGAGCCCAGCCGAGAACCCGTACGGGTCGAAGGGTACCGGGAGCAAGTACCAGGGCCAGCGCGGGCCGACCGCGAGCCGGTTCTTCGAGGAGTTCCGCGAGCCCTAGCCGAGTCGAACGAGCGCGTCCTGCGCCGCCGCCACCACGCCGGGGATCGGGTCGCGGAGCAGCCCCGTCAGCGCGTCGCGCGCCCTCGGGTCGCCGAGCTCCGCGAGCAGCTGCGCAGCGCGCCCGCGGATCCGCTCGTCGGGGTCCGAGAGCGAGCGCAGCAGGGCGTCGGCCGCGGTCGGCCCGCCGATCGCGCCGAGCGCCTCCACCCCGCGCAGCCGCCGCTCGGGCTCCACCGCGTCCAGCCGCGAGAGGAACTCGTCCGGCTGGGCGATCCGCTGGAGCAGCTCGCCGACGGTCGGCACGACCGCCGGATTGTGCTGCATCAGGACGTCGATCAGCAGCTCGACCGCCGGGGCGCCGATCCGGGTGAGCAGGTCCGTGGCCGCCTCGCGGAGCCTCGGGACGGCGAGCACGCCCGCCAGGCGCCGGGCCACCGCCGGCGAGCTCCACTCGGTCAGCACCTGGCTCGTCACGTCGCGCACCCGGGGATCGGGGTCGTTCAGCGCCGAGACGAGGAACCCCAGCACGGCCTCGTCGTCGATCACCCCGAGCGCTCGAACCACGCCGATCCGGACCTCGGGGTCGGGGTCGCCGAGCGCCTTGCCGAGCGCCTTCGCGGCGGCCGGGTCCCGGAGACGGCCGAGGGAGACCGTCGCCGTCCGGCGGACGAGCGCCGACGGGTCTTGCAGTGACTGGATCGCGCCCTCGACGCAGCCCGGGCTCGCGCCCCAGCCGCAGACCTCGACGGCGAGGATCCGCTCCTCCTGCTCGGGCGCCCGGAGCCGCTCGAGGGCGATCTGCGTGAGCGAGCCGCTGCGGACGCGCTCGAACGACGCGATGATCTCGCCGCGGCCGGCATCCGGCGCGCGCCGGAGCGCCGACCACACGAGCTCGGGATCCGCGGCGCGCGTCGCGAGCCGCTTCGCCGCGGCGAGGCGCACGCGGTCGTCCTGGTCCGACAGCGAAGACGTGAGCGCGTCCATCGCCTCGGGGCCGTCGACGTCGGGGAGCGACTCGATCGCGGTCGCGCGGACCTCGGGGTCGGGGTCCGACAGCGCGCGGATCACCGTTCCGGCGGGCGGTGCGGCCGTGACCTGGGCGAGGGCGCGGATCGCGCGGGCCCGCACGACCGGGGACACGTCGGTCTCGAGGGCGATCCGGGCCACGTCGACGGCCGCGGGGTCGGCCGACTCCGTGAAGACGTCGAGCACCGCCATCCGCACCGGGGCCGAGGGGTCGTCGAGGTACGGCCGCAGGTGGGGGAGCAGCGGCGGTCCCCCGACGTGCCAGAGCATCCGGATCGCCTCGGCCTGGACGGGCTCGCGCACCTGCGCGAGCAGCCCCGCGAGCTGGTCCGGCGGCATCACGAACGAGGTCAAGGTGTCCATCAGCGCGTGGCGGGCGTCCACCGGCAGCTCGGCCGCCGCGTCGAGGATGTCGGCCGCGCCCTCCACGAGCCGGAGCATCTGCGCGGTCGAGGCGGCGAGCGAGAGCTGGGACGGATCCCCGCTCGCGATCGCGTCGCGCACCCACGCCGCGATCGCGGCCCGCTCCATCCCGGCGAGCCCGGACAGGGCGAGGTGGCGGACCGTCCCGTCCTCGTCGAGGAGCGCGCGGGCGAGCGAGGCGATCCGCTCGTTCTCCTCCTCGAGCTGCGGCCCGGCCTCGATCGTCGGAACGCGCTCGCGGGCGGCCTCCGCCGCGGCGAGCTCCGCGGCCGCGGAGGCCGCGATCGTCCGGATCTCGTCGTTCGGGTCGCCGTCGTACGCGGCGAGCTCACGGAGCACCGCCGGAGAGCGATCGCGCGAGAGCAGCCGGATCGCACCGAGCCTCGGCACGTCCGGCCACGAGAGGGCGTCGACGATCCGCCGCGACCCGAGCGCGAGCGCGAGCTGTCCGAGCGCCGGGACCTCGTCCGCGCTCGGCGCGGGGTCGATCTCGCCGACGGCGTCGAGGACGCGCCGCAGCGTCTCGTCGTCCACGGTCGCGGCCGCGACCACCTCGGGCAGCAGGCGGAGCACCGCATGCTGAGTGAGCGGCCAGTCCCGGGCGGAGAGGAGCCCGGCTATCTGGCCGACGTCCCGTCGCTTCGCCGCGAGCTCGACCGCGAGCGCCCGGACCTCATCGGTGGGGTCTTGCAGCGCCCGTCCGATGACCTCCTCGTCGACCCGGTCGGGACGACGGGCGAGCGTCTGCAGCGCGAGCTGGCGGATGTCGGTCTCCGGATCGAGCAGGAGCGCCTCGATCCGGTGGGTGTCGGCGTCCGAGAGCTCCTCGGTGGCGAGGGCCTCGAGCGCGAGGCGCCGTTCGCTTGGGTCGGTGGAGGTGAGCGAGGGGGCCGGCGCCTCGGGCGCGGGCTCGACCTGCTCGAGCTGCTCGACCTGCACGGGCGGCTCGAGGGTCGGCGGCTCGAGGTTCTCCTCGTCGCGTGACGCGGGCGCGAACGCGCCGTCCTGCTCGGCCTCGCCGTCGGACGCTCCCACGAGCGCCGCGTCATCCCAGTCGGTGGGCGGCGCCTCGACCTCGTGCGCCTCCGCCGACAGGGCCTCCGTCTCGTCCTGCTCGCTCGGGATCTCGCCGGTGCCGAGCTCGATGAACTCCTGTCCATCCTCCGCGAGCGGCTCGGTCACGAGCTGGAGGTGCGGCTCGCGCCGCTCGTCCCCCGCGGGAAGCTCGTCGTCCGCGGGAAGCGCGGCATCCGGAGGAGGCTCGACGTCGAGGTCGGGGGCCGCCTCGGTCTCACCGTCGATCGGCGCGGCCTGTTCGTCGATCGTCTCCTGGACGACCGGGGTGAACACGGGGGCCGTGATCCCTCCGTCGGGTCCCTCGTCGAGGGGAGCGACCTCGAGCTCGGTCGACATCTCCTCGAGCTCGGTCGGCAACTCCTCGAGCCCGGCGTCCGGGACGACGTCGGCCGAGCCGCCGGCCGCCTCCGCGAACGCGATCGCCTCGGCGTCCGCGGGCGTCTCGTCCTCGGGCTCCTCCTCGTCGTCCTCCTGCCCGGCGAGATGCTGCTGCCGCTCCGCGAGCGCGCGCAGGCTCCGGTACCAGTCCTCCTCGTAGGCCTCCCGCTCGCCGGCGCCGGTGGAGCCGTCGTCCGGCTCGGACGTGCGAGCCCCGAGCAATCCCTGCTTGTCAGCCATCATCCGTCTCGCGGTCTCGCCGTCCCGTCCCGTCTCCGATGGGAGCGCCGGTCGCCCCCCGGTCGCTCAGCTCCTTCCCCTCGGGCCGTTACCGGCCCCCCGCACTGTGCACGCCGATGCTGCTTCCCAGGGCCTGCGCCGTGGGTCCGATGCCCATGTGGACGGCGGCCATCGCGGCCTGCGTTCGGTTGCTCACGCCGAGCTTGCGGAAGATCGCCGCGAGATGCGCCTTCACCGTCTTCTCCGACAGGTACAGGGCGCGGGAGATGTCCCGGTTGCTCCTGCCCTCGGCTAGCAGCGACAGGATGTCGGTCTCCCGCTGGGTCAGGGCGCTCGTGGGCCGATGCGGGACCTCGCCGTTCTCGTCGGAGGCCCCCACGTCCATCGCCTCGAACAGGTTCTGGATCACCTTCGGCGAGAGCACGTTGCCGCCGCCGGACAGGGCGACCTTGATCGCCTGCTCGAGGTCCTCGGGCGTCGCGTCCTTCAGCATGTACCCAGCGGCGCCCTCGGAGAGCGCGCGCCGTACGTAGTGCGCGTGGTCGAACGACGTCAGCATGATCACCGGGACGTCGGGCCATTGGGTCTTCATGTCGTGGAGCAGCTCGAGGCCGTCGGCATCGGGCATCCGGACGTCGACGAGCGCGACGTGCACGTCGGTGGATCGCATCACTTCGAGCGCCTCGCCGGCCGTGCCCGCCTCGACGATCTCGGCGTCGTTGAACGACTCGCGCACCACATGGCTCATGCCACGGCGCACGAGCGCGTGGTCGTCGACGATCAGGATCTTCACGGCTTCACCCCTTGTCCTGAACGGGCAGCCTCGCGACCACCCTCGTGCCCTTGCCCGGTGACGATCGGATCTCGAGCGTCCCGTTCATCTCCGCCACTCGGCGGCGCATCATCTCGAGGCCCAGGTGACCGGCGTCGATGCTGGTCCCCGAGGGCTGGAACCCGCGGCCCTCGTCCTCCACGCGCACCTCGAGGGCCCCGCGGGCCACACGGACCCGTACCGAGATGTCGTTCGAGCCGCCGTGCTTCACGGCGTTGGCGACGCTCTCGCGGATCACCGACGACGCGACGTCGAGGATCCGGTTCGACACGGCCTGGAGGTCGCCCTCGATCGACCAGGTCGCGGGGAGCTGCCATCGCTCCATCACGCCCTGGATCAGCTCTTCGAGCGACTGGGCGGCGGGAGCGCCCTGGGACGACAGGCTCGCGAGCACGGCGCGGATCTCGTCGAGCGCCTTGCGGAGCTCGGCGGCCGCGGCGTTCAGCGCCTCGGCGGCCTCACCCTCGGCGAGGTCGGTCCGGCGCGCGTGCCACTCGAGCTCGAGCACCGACGCCGTGACGACCTGGGTGAGCCCGTCGTGGATCGCGTAGGCGAGGCGCGTGCGTTCGCGCTCGATCGGGTCCTCGGGAGCGACGCCCCCGAGCTCCACGCCCTCGTCGGGCATGGCGCCCGCGAGCGACCCCAGCATCGCGGAGAGGGTGGCGACCGAGCGTCCCGGCGCGCCGTCCGACAGGTGCGCGAACACCAGATCCGTCCCGCGGGGGAACGCGATCCACCCCGAGGCGCGGCCCTCCAGGATCCGGTCGAGGGGGACGACCTCGGTGCCGGGAGCGGCCCACCAGGCCACCCGCCGGCGTCCGTCGTCGGCCCTGACCACGCCGACCGCGTCGAGGTTCAGCAGCTCCGCCAGACGCCGGCACTCGTCCGCGTCGGTCGCGGGCTTGCCGAGCGTCGCCGTCGCGTTCACGTCTCCCACGCCCTTCCGATCCGTGGTCGAGGCCTCCGCCGCGCGTACGGGGCTCGCCGCGCAGGCCCCGACCGGCTCCGGCGCGGCCTCGCCGCGCCGCCTGCCTCCGTTCGGGCACCGACCGGTCGGCACCCGTCACAGGGCGGATGCGGTGACCGTTCGGTCTAGTTCCTTCTTTCGGTCGAACCCGGGGGGGCCTTGAACGCGGGCCCGGCCCGCCAGGCACCGAGCGGGGCGGATCGGGCGCGACGCGCGTGTGCGTTCCGGGTGAGGGCGAACGGACTACGGCGAGGTACCGGGGTCCTCGGGCCCGGCCCGCAGGGACCGCGCCATCAGCTGGGCGAGATCGAGCACGCGGGTCTCGTCCCCGCGGGCCCGGGCGCCGTCGTCGAGCATGATCAGGCAGTACGGGCACGCCACCCCCACGGTGTCGGCACCCGTCGAGGCCGCTTCGTCCATCCGCTCCTGGTTGATCCGCTTGCCGATCCGCTCCTCCATCCACATCCGCGACCCACCGGCGCCGCAGCACAGCGCGCGTTCGGCGTGCCTCGGCATCTCGACCGTGCTCACCCCGGGGACCGCCTCGAGCGCGCGGCGCGGATCCCGGTACACGTCGTTGTGCCGTCCCAGGTAGCAGGGGTCGTGGTAGGCCACGCTGGCCGTCACGCTCGCCGACGGGCGGAGGCGGCCCTCGGCGACGAGGCGCGCGATGAGCTGGGAGTGGTGCAGGACCTCGTACCGGCCGCCGTAGTCCGGGTACTCGTTGCGGAGGGTGTTGAAGCAGTGGGGGCAGTTGGCGATGACCTTGGTGACCCCGGCCGAGCTCAGCGTCTCGACGTTCTGCTCCGCCAGCGTCTGGAACAGGTACTCGTTCCCGATCCGGCGGGCGGGGTCGCCCGAGCACAGCTCGCGGCCCCCGAGGATCGCGAACGAGACCTCCGCGCGCGTGAGCACCTCGACGACGGCGCGCGAGATCGCCTTCGCGCGGTCGTCGAACGAGCCGGCGCACCCGACCCAGTACAGGTACTCGGGGGCCCGTTCGCCCTCGCCGATCACCCGGACGCCGAGACCGTCGGCCCACGCAGCCCGCTCGGCCTGCGGCATCCCCCACGGGTTGCCCGCCGACTCGAGGTTGCGCAGCAAGGCGCCGGCCTCGGCGGGGAAGCGGGACTCGGCCATGACGAGGTTGCGTCGCAGGTCGACGATCGTGTCGATGTGCTCGATGTCGACGGGGCACTCCTGCATGCAGGCGCCGCAGGTGGTGCAGGCCCAGACGACCTCGTCGTCGACCACGTCGGGGACCAGCGGCACGGGGGTCACCGATCCGCCGGCTCCCTCGGCCTCCAGCACGCGCGGCCCCTCGTCCAGCAGGTGGTCGCGGAGGTTCATCACGAGCAGCTTCGGGGACAGCGGCTTGCCCGTGTTCCAGGCCGGGCAGGCGGACTGACATCGCCCGCACTCGGTGCACGAGTAGAGGTCGAGCGACTGCTTCCACGTGAGATCGCGCAGCGTCGCCGCGCCGAGGACCACCGACTCGGAGTCCATGGCCTCGAGGTCGATCCGAAGCGGCGTCAGGGAGCCGCGGGGCTTCGTGTTCCCGAAGAACACGTTGATCGCGCTCGTCGCGATGTGCAGGTGCTTGGAGTAGCCGAGGTAGACCAGGAACCCGAGGATCAGCGCGAGGTGGACCCAGAGCATCGACCACATCCATGCGCGGACCCAGCCCTCGGACATCTGATCGAAGACCCGCGCGACGGCCGTCGAGACGGGGGTCCACCACCAGTCGGGGGCGAGCCCGAGCGCGATCCGCGCACCGCGCGCGAGGAAGAGCGTCACGACGATCCAGAAGATCAGCCCCAGGATCCGGTACGCCTCGCGCCGGTGGCTGCCGACGAACCGTTCGGGCCGCTGCCCGAGCCGGATCCCGACGGCGATCGCGAGCCCGACGAGGACCCCCGCGGCGAACACGTCCTGGGCGAGCCCGAGCCAGGCCGTGCCGCCGATCCACGGGAGCTCGAAGGCGGGGTCGACGACCTGGCCCGCCACCTCGGCGATCGTCGTGAGCAGCACGAGGAAGCCCCAGAAGATCAAGGCGTGCATCAGGCCGGGGACGAAGCGCTGGAACAGCTTGCGCTGGCCGAGCACCTCCGTTCCCTCACGGGCCACGCGGACGGGAAGGTCACCCCGCCGATCGACCGGTCGCCCGAGCCGGACGAGCCGCGTGAGCAGGCTCGCCCGCCGGGCCGCCAGACCCGCGGCCGTGGCGAACATGAGCAGGAGCACGGCGGCTCGGGCGAGCATCAGGGCGGGAGCATACCCCGGGGCGCGGTCGACACGTCGCTCGATGGGCCGCCCGGTGATGCCCGCGGGCAGGCACGAGGTTGACAGTCATACGCTCAGCTTCCATCATGGCTGGGCGATCAAGGCACGCGAGCAGTCAGGAGGACGCACATGACACGAGCCGTGGGGATCGACCTGGGGACGACCAACTCGGTGGTCTCGGTCCTGGAGGCCGGCGAGCCGGTCGTGATCCCGAACGCGGAGGGCTCCCGGACGACCCCATCGGTCATCGGGTTCTCCAAGAACGGCGAGATCCTGGTCGGCGAGGTCGCGAAGCGCCAGGCCATCACGAACCCCGACCGGACCGTCCGTTCGGTGAAGCGCCACATGGGGTCCAAGGACTGGGGCCTCGACGTCGACGGCAAGGGCTGGACGCCGCAGGAGATCTCGGCCCAGATCCTCGGCAAGCTGAAGCGGGACGCCGAGTCCTACCTGGGCGACACCGTCACGCAGGCGGTGATCACGGTCCCCGCGTACTTCGACGACTCCCAGCGACAGGCCACGAAGGAGTCCGGCCAGATCGCCGGGCTCGAGGTCCTGCGGATCATCAACGAGCCGACGGCGGCGGCGCTCGCCTACGGGCTCGACAAGCAGCACGACCAGACGATCCTCGTGTTCGACCTCGGGGGCGGCACGTTCGACGTGTCGCTGCTCGAGATCGGGGAGGGCGTCTTCGAGGTCAAGGCGACGCACGGTGACACGCAGCTCGGCGGCGACGACTGGGATCAGCGGGTCATCGACTGGATGGTCAAGGAGTTCAAGAACAACTACGGGATCGATCTCGGCAACGACCGGATGGCCCTCCAGCGCCTCAAGGAGGCGGCGGAGAAGGCCAAGATCGAGCTGTCGCAGGTCGCCGAGACGACGATCAACCTGCCGTTCATCACCGCGACGGCCGAGGGCCCGCT
>DATBMU010000021.1:0-4690 GCA_036554665.1 Actinomycetota bacterium
CGCGGGCCCACCCGGGGGGATGATGGATGCGTATGCGACCGAACACACCACGACGATGACGCGCTCGGTCGGTGACGGACGCCTGGCCGACTACCTGAACGACCATCTCGCGGGAGCCGACGTCGGGGTTCGGCTCGCGGAACGGTGTGCGGGAGAGGCTCGGGACCGCGAGCTGGACGATCTCCCCGCGTCGATCCGACACGACCGCGAAGTGCTCCAGAACGTCATGACCCGACTGCGGATCGCTCCGAGCAAGCCCAGACGGGCGCTGGCGCTCGCCGTGGGGGCCGTCGCGAGCGTACGTCAGCGCGCCCCCATCGTGGGCTCGAGCTCGCGCGAGGTGGTGGCGCTGGAGGACGCCGAGCTCCTCAGCCTGGGCATCGAGGGAAAGACGCTCATGTGGCGCGTGCTGAAGGACCGGGCGGATGCGAGGCTGCAGGACGTCCCCTTCGACGAGCTGATCAGGCGGGCGCGGAGCCAGCGCGTCGTCGTCGAACGCCACCGGCGACGGTTGGCGCGGCACGCGTTCGCCGGCTAGAACCTCAGCCGTCCGGCCCGATCAGGGTCTCGTCCGCCTCGAGCGAGCCTGGGTCCATCTTCGGGCGCGGGTCGCGGACCTTCGTAACCACGCAGGGGATCTCGTCCACGACGATCGAGTCACCCACCGCCACCTTCTTCGACGCTCGGTACCACGTGCTGACGGTCTCGCCGCTCAGCCGCGTGACCAGGGCGGAGTAGCCGAAGGGGAACGAAGCCTCCACGCTCCCATCTTCCTCCGATCGCGGACGGAGGGTACGGACTCCACCGAGCGTCCATCGGCCCGCCGGGATGCGGGGCTTCCGGCCCCCAGCGGTCCGGGGATCAGGGACGACGATGTCGGATGTCCATTCGGATCCTGGAGGACGGGATGAAGGCGCTCGTGGTCTACGAGTCGATGTACGGCAACACCGCGGTGATCGGTGAGGAGATCGCGGCGTCGCTGCGGAGCCAGGGGATCGAGGTCGAGGCCGGGCGCACTCCCGAGATCGATCCCAGCCGGGCCGGGGAGGTCGACCTGCTGGTCGTGGGCGGTCCGACGCACGTCCACGGGATGAGCTCGAGCAGGTCCCGCGCCACCGCCGTCGACGACAAGAAGAACACCTACGACAGCCCCACGCTCGCGCCGGGGCTCCGCGACTGGCTCGAGGAGATCGCGCCCGGCGAGGGGCGCCTGGCCGCGGCGTTCGACACGCGGATCGACAAGCCGGCGTTCCTCACGGGCTCGGCCGCGAAGGGGATCGCCAAGCGGCTCGAGCGGCGCGGATACCACCTCGCGCTAGGCCCGGAGTGCTTCCTGGTGACGACGTCGAACGAGCTCCTCGAGACCGAGACGCACCACGCCTCGGTCTGGGGCGCGGACCTCGCCGCCGCCGCATCCGCGCTCCGGGGCTGAGCTCGGAGGCGGTCGCGCGTCGCCCTCCTCTATGCTCGACCCCCGTCCTCGACCCCGGAGGAGGTCCCGATGACGATCCCGACCGAGCCGATCGGCAGCATCCCGCGACCGCCCGCGCTGATCGAGGGGATGGGGGCGTTCGCCGCAGGTGAGATCCCCGAGGAGCGGCTCCGCGAGCTGCAGGATGAGGCCCTGCGCGACACGATCGAGCGCTTCGAGGCGACCGGCTCGCCGGTGATCTCGGACGGCGAGCAGACGAAGTCGAGCTTCGTCACGTACCCGCTCACGGACCTCGAGGACCTGGCGCCCGACGGCGCCGTGATCCCGTTCGCCGACGGGCACACGCGGCAGCTGCCCCGCCTGACCGCGGGGCCGTTCCGGTTCGGCGCCTACGCGGCCGCCTACCTGGAGGCGGCGAAGGTGTACGCGACCGTGCCCGTGAAGCAGGCCGTGATCGCCTCCTCCGCGCTGAGCCTGCTCTACCCCCAGGACGGGATCGGCGGCTACCCGCGCGAGACGTTCCTGGACGACCTCGTCGTCGAGTGCGAGACGGACATCCGCCGGGCGCTCGACGCGGGCGCGCACGCCGTGCAGATCGACTTCACGGAGGGCCGGCTCTCGGTCAAGCTCGATCCATCCGGTGGGCTCCTCCGCGACTTCGTGGCGCTCAACAACCGCGTGCTGGGCCGATTCTCGGAGGACGAGCGGCGACGGATCGGCGTGCACACCTGCCCCGGAGGCGACCGCGACTCGACGCACAGCGCGGACGTGCCCTACTCGGCGCTGCTGCCGGACCTGTTCGCGCTCGACGTCGGCAACGTCTACGTCGAGCTCGCGGGGGAGGACGATCCCGGCTCCGTGCTGGACCTGATCGCCGAGCACCGGCGCCCCGAGCAGCGGGTGTTCGTCGGCGTGATCGATCCCATCGACCCGGATGTCGAGACGCCGGAGGTCGTCCGCGACCGCGTCCTCGCGGCCGCCGAGCGCATCCCGCTCGACCGGCTCGGGACGACGGACGACTGCGGGTTCTCGCCGTTCGCCGACGACACGTCGACGTCGCGGGACGTCGCGTTCGAGAAGATCCGCGCGCGGGTGGAGGGCACGGCCCTCGCCGCCGAGCGCCTGGGTGCCTGAGCCGGTGGCGGAGGACGTCGAGCTCCGGATCGATGCGCTGTACGCCGGGGCGCTCGATCGATTCACGCCCGACCGTGACGCGCTCGCGAAGGAGCTGCGCGCGGGGGGCGACCGCGAGGCGGCCGAGCGGGTCCGCGCGCTTCGCAAGCCGGTCGTCGCGGCGTGGGCGCTGAACCGTCTGGCGCGGGAGGAGCCCAAGGGCGTGGCCGAGCTCGAGCGTCTGGGGCGGCGGCTCCGCGACGCGCAGGCCGACGCGATGTCCGGCGGCGACCCCGAACCGCTCCGCGCCGCGACCGAGGAGCGCCGGGCGCTCGTCGGCCGGCTGGGTGCCGCGGCCCGGGCGATCCTCGCGCGCGAGGGGGCGGGCGGCGCGGGCCAGGACGAGAGCGTCGCGTCCACGCTCGACGCCGCCGCCGTGGACGAGCGGGCGCTCGAGGCGCTGCGGGCCGGACGCCTCGTGAAGCCCCTGCGACCGCCGACGGGGTTCGGCGAGGCGCCAGAGCTCGCGGTGGTGGCCGGCGGTCGCAGGCCGGCACGGGCGGCGGCGCCGTCGGAGGAGGACGAACGCGACCGGGCGCGCTCGGTCCGCGCGCTCCGTCGCGAGCTCGCCGCCGCGGAGGCCAAGGAGCGCAAGGTCGCGAAGGCGGCGGACCGGGCGAGGGCCCTACTGCAGGAAGCGGAGCAACGGAGGGCCGAGGCGAAGGACCGTCTGAAGGAAGCCGAGACCGAGCTGCGCGGCGCGACGCTCGAACGCAAGCGGCTCGCGGCCGCGGTGGCGAAGCTCGACCCGGCTCACTGACCGCGCGTCACCGACGCTCGCCGCGCCGCCGATAGACTCCGGCGCCATGCGGATCCTCGTGGTCGGGAGCGGAGGCGTCGGCGCGTCGATCGCGCCGATCGCGGCTCGTCGCGACTTCTACGAGCGGATCGTGTTCGCCGACCTCGACGAGGCCCGCGCGCGTCACGTGGTCGACCGGTACGACGGCGAGCGCGGGCGGTTCGTCGCGGCGCGCGTCGATGCGTCGGACGCGGCGTCCGTCGCCGCCGTGGCCCGCGAGCACGGGTGCGACGCGATCCTCAACGCGGTCGATCCGCGGTTCGTGATGAGCGTGTTCCGAGGGGCGTTCGAGGTCGGCGCCACCTACATGGACATGGCGATGTCGCTGTCGGAGCCACACCCGGACCGGCCGCACGAGCTCGTCGGCAAGAAGCTCGGCGACGACCAGTTCGCTGAGGACGCCGCGTGGCGCGAACGCGGGCTCCTCGCGCTCGTCGGGTGCGGTGTCGAGCCCGGGCTCTCGGACGTGTTCGCGCGCTACGCCGCGGACCACCTGTTCTCGAGCATCGACGAGGTGGGCGTGCGCGACGGAGCGGACCTCGTGGTGCAGGGGTACGACTTCGCGCCGAGCTTCTCCATCTGGACGACGATCGAGGAATGCCTGAACCCCCCGGTGGTCTGGGAGCGGGGCCGTAGCTGGTACACGACGGCCCCGTTCAGCGAGCCCGAGACGTTCACGTTCCCCGAGGGCATCAGCCCGGTCGAGTGCGTGAACGTGGAGCACGAAGAGGTGCTGCTCGTGCCGCGATGGATCGACTGCCGGCGTGTGACGTTCAAGTACGGGCTCGGCGAGGAGTTCATCGAGGTCCTGCGGACGATCCACCGGCTCGGCCTGGACCGCACCGCGCCGGTTCGGGTCGGCGGCGTCGAGGTCTCGCCCCGCGACGTGGTCGCCGCGGTGCTGCCCGACCCCGCGACCCTCGGCGACAGGATGACTGGCAAGACCTGCGCCGGGACGTGGGTCACGGGCACCGGGGCGAACGGCGAGCGTCGCGAGGTGTACCTGTACCACGTGGTCGACGCCGAGGAGACCTGGGGCCGCGACGGCGCGCAGCCGGTCGTCTGGCAGACCGCGATCAACCCGGTCGTGGCGTTCGAGCTGCTCGCGACGGGCGCGTGGAAGGGCGCGGGCGTGCTCGGGCCGGAGGCGTTCGACCCGGTGCCCTTCCTCGAGCTGCTCCAGGAGCACGGGTCGCCCTGGGGCATGGAGGAGCGCCGGCCGGCTCCTTAAGGTCCCTCCCCCGTCCGTTCGATGCTCTCTGGAGAGGGACGGACGGACATCGGAG
>DATBMU010000031.1:0-1772 GCA_036554665.1 Actinomycetota bacterium
CGAGGTGGACGAGGCGCAGGTCGAGTCGATCGTCCGCGACCTCGTCGAGTCGGGCGTCGAGTCGCTGACGGTGGGGTTGATCAACTCGTACGTGAACCCGGCTCACGAGGAGAAGATCGGGGAGATCGTCGAGCGCCTCTATCCGGGCTTCCCGGTGACCCTGTCGTCGCATGTCCTGCCGGAGTTCCGGGAGTACGAGCGGACGCTGACCGCGTGCATGAACTCGTACGTGCGACCGAAGGTGGCGACCTACATCCGGACGCTCGAGCAGGAGCTGACCGGGATCGGCGCGACCGCCGACGTGAACATCCTCCGCTCCGACGCGGGCCTGATGACGACCGCGGAGGCGACGCGCAACCCGATCTACGGCATCCTCTCGGGGCCGTCGGGCGGGGTGGCCGGTGCGCTCTACGTGGCGCGCAAGGCGGGGTTCGACGACATCCTCGCCTTCGACATGGGCGGCACCTCGACCGACGTCGCGCTCTGCCAGAACGGCGAGCCGACGATCGGCCGCGAGACCTCGATCAGCCACTTCCGGATCAAGGTTCCGTCGGTGAACGTCCACACGGTGGGGGCGGGAGGCGGCTCGATCGCGCACGTGCCGGAGCTGACCCGCGCGCTCCGCGTCGGGCCGCAGTCCGCGGGCGCGGACCCCGGCCCCGCCTCGTACGGCCGCGGCGGCGCCGAGCCGACCGTGACGGACGCGAACGTCGTCCTCGGGCATCTCCCCCCGAGACTGCTCGGAGGCGAGATGGCGCTCGACGTCGAGGCCGCCCGGACGGCGGTGCAGACGATCGCCGACGCGATGGGGCTCGGCTCGGTCGAGGAGGCCGCGGAGGGGATCCTGGCGATCGTGAACGAGAACATGGCGGGCGCGCTGCGGCTCGTCTCCGTCCAGCGCGGACATGACCCGCGCGAGTTCGCGCTCGTTGCCTATGGCGGCGCGGGCCCGCTGCACGCGAACGCGGTCGCCGAGATCATGGGCTCGTTCCCCGTCCTCGTCCCGCCGGCCCCGGGTCTGCTCTGCGCGATCGGCGACCTCGTGGCGGACTTCCGCGACGAGTTCGCGCAGACGTACATCCGCGTGCTGGGCGACGCCGACCCGGGCGAGGTCGGCTCGATCCTCGAGGCGCTCGGCGAGCGCGCGCGCACGTGGCTCGACGGCGAGGGCATCCCGGAGGACGCGCGCTCGATCACCTACACGGCCGACATGCGCTACCACCGCCAGGGCTACGAGATCCCGGTCGCGATCGACCCCGACGAGGTCCAGGCCGGCCTCGACGCGCTCGAGGAGCGGTTCAACGGGCTCCACGAGCAGCTCTACGGATTCCGCATGCCCGGGACTGCGTCGGAGATCGTCAACCTCCGCGCGATCGGCTCGGGGGCGGTGCCCAAGCCCGAGCTTCCCGTCGGGGAGCTCGGCGACGCCGACGCGTCGGGCGCTGTGGCCGAGGAG
The DNA here is from genome assembly GCA_036554665.1 of Actinomycetota bacterium. Taxonomy (GTDB): domain Bacteria; phylum Actinomycetota; class UBA4738; order UBA4738; family HRBIN12; genus CALGFI01. The sequence continues at coordinate 1,457 of DATBMU010000031.1, forward strand.
CACGAGATCGTCTTCAGGGGCGAGCGGCTGCCCACCAAGATCTACGACCGGGCGAAGCTCGCTCCCGGGAACCGATTCGACGGGCCCGCGATCGTGACCGAGTTCGACTCCACGACCGTCGTCCTCCCGGGGTACGCCGCGGAGGTCGACGTCAACTTCAACATCCTCATCAACCCGAAGGCGTAGGGGAGACGATGGCCACCATCACCACGGACAAGCCGCAGATCGCCGAGATCCCGACCGGGGTCGAGATCGACCCGGTCACGCTCGACATCATCGAAGGGGCGCTCAAGAGCGCGCGCTACGAGATGGACGC
>DATBMU010000056.1:0-2959 GCA_036554665.1 Actinomycetota bacterium
CGGCTGCTCGGGCTCCTCGCGTTCGCCGCGATCGGCTACGCGCTGTACCGGTTCCTCCGCCGCGTGCGGCCGACCGGGAGCCTCGAGGAGCCGGGGAGCTCGGGCGTGGTGGTCTCGAGCGCGCCGCTCGCCGAGGACGTCGCCCCCGCCTCGCGTCCGGTGTTCCGACGCGAGCTCCCGGCCGACACCGTGCGTCGGCTCTACGCCGAGGTGCTGCTCGCGCTTAGGGAACAGGACCTCCCCAAGGACCCCGCGCTCACGCCGGCGGAGTTCGTCCCCGAGGTGGGGAGCGCGTTCCCGGCCGGCCACGACGACTTCGGGTCCCTCACGCGTGCCTACGAGGATGTCCGGTACGGGAGCCTGCGGCTGCATCGGGATCGCGTGCGCGGCCTCGAGGCGCGCCAGCGGCACCTGCTCGACGTCGTCCGGGGGGGACCACGCCGAGGCGCCCCATCGCAGTAGGATGCCAGGCTCATGGACGACGCCGCGATCCAGGTCGAGCAGCTCAAGAAGCACTTCGGCGAGGTCCGGGCCGTCGACGGCGTGGACCTGCAGGTCCGCCCGAGCACCGTGTTCGGCCTCCTCGGTCCGAACGGGGCCGGCAAGACGACGATGGTCCGGATCCTCACCACCCTCCTGCATCCGGACGACGGGCGGGCGACCGTCGCCGGCCTCGACGTCGTCCGCGATGCCGAGCGCCTGCGGCACGTGATCGGCCTGGCCGGACAGTCGGCCGCCGTCGACGAGAACCTCACGGGGGTCGAGAACCTCGAGATGGTGGGCCGCCTGTACCACCTGCCGGCCTCCGAGGCCCGGCGGCGGGCCGAGACCGTGCTCGAGCGCTTCGACCTGACCGACGCGGCGCACCGGACCGCGAAGACGTACTCGGGCGGCATGCGGCGGCGCCTCGACCTGGGGGCGAGCCTCGTGGGGCGTCCGCAGATCCTGTTCCTGGACGAGCCGACCACCGGCCTGGACCCGCGGAGCCGGCTCGAGATGTGGGACATCATCCGCGAACTTGTGCACGACGGCACCACGCTGATGCTGACGACGCAGTACCTGGAGGAGGCGGACCGCCTCGCGGACCAGATCGCCGTCATCGACGGCGGGCGCGTGATCGCCGAGGGGACCTCCGACGAGCTGAAGTCCCGGGTCGGCGGCGAGGTCCTCGCGATCCGCGTTGCCGACCGCTCGAAGGCCGGCGAGGCGGCGGGGGCCGTGCTCGGGCTCGGGCCCGGCGGCGGCACCGTGGACAACAACTCGGGCGAGATCAGCGTGCCCGTCGGCACCGACGGGACCGCGATCCTCACCGAGGCCGTCCGCCGGCTCGACGACGGTGGGATCCGGCTCGCCGACATCGGGCTGCGCAAGCCGACCCTGGACGACGTGTTCCTCTCGCTGACCGGGCACGGCGCTGAGGAAGACGGCGGGCAGCCAGACGAGGACCGGAAGCGGGGCCGGAAAGCGAAGAAGGACAAGGAGGAGGCGTCGGCGTGAGCGCGACGACGGTGACCGCGGCGCCCACCCAGGGGCGGCTGCGCATGGCGGTCTCGGATGGATGGGTGCTCACGAAGCGGAACCTGACCACGTACATCCGCAAGCCCGACCTGCTCGTCTTCTCGACGATCCAGCCGGTGATGTTCGTGCTGCTGTTCGTCTACGTGTTCGGCGGCGCGATCGAGGCGGTCCTGCCACCGACGATCCCGTACGTCGACTACCTGATGCCCGGCATCTTCGTGCAGACGGCGATCTTCGCGGCGCTCCAGACGGGCGTGGGCCTCGCGGAGGACCTGCAGAAGGGCCTGATCGACCGCTTCAAGTCGCTCCCGATGGCGCGCTCGGCGGTGCTCGCCGGGCGAACGGCGGCCGACACGGTCGCCCTCACGGTCCAGATCGTGCTGATGCTCGCGGTCGCGTGGCTCGTCGGGTTCCGCTTCCACGAGGGGCCGATGGAGGCGCTCCTCGCGTTCGTCGGCATCGTCGCCGTCGGCTACGCGTTCACGTGGGTCGCCGCGTTCTCCGGCCTGGCCCTGAAGACGGTCGAGGCCGTGCAGGCCGCGATGTTCACGATCGTGTTCCCCATCGTCTTCGTGAGCTCGGTGTTCGTCCCCGTGGAGACCTTCCCCTCGTGGCTCCAGCCGATCGCGAACGCGAACCCGGTCACGATCTGGGCCGACACGGTGCGGGTCCTCGTGCTCGGCGAGCTCTACACCGAGAGCTCCCTGTTCCCCGACGTCCGCAGCCTCGGGACGCTGATGTGGCTCTCGATCGCTTGGTTCGCCGGGATCCTCATCGTCTTCTCGGCGCTCGGCGTCCGCGTCTACCGCCGGACCTGATCGGGGCTCAGAGGCCGGGCTTCAGGACCATATCGAAGACGATCAGGATCAGCAGCACGAGCTCGATCCTCGAGACGAGGAAGAGCCGCCGGATCAGCGCGGGCGCGCCCGGGGCCGCCGGCCCCTCGATCTCGTACATGCGTTTCAGCTTCCCGCTCTGCGGCCCGAGGTAGAGCACTCCGCTCAGGAACGAGTACGCGAACATCGCGAGCGCGACCAGGATCCACGCCTGACCGAACGTCCAAGCCGGCTCCTCGATCACCATCCAGATCCCGAGCAGCAGCAGGAGCCCGGACGCGGGCGCGAAGACGCGCGTCCCCATCCACTCGACCTGGCCGGCGAAGGCGGCGGACTTCGCGGGGTCGTCCTCGCGCAAGATCCGGACCGCCAGGATCTGGAGCACGACGGCGCCCCCGACCCAGATCACGGCGAGCACGACGTGGAAGGCCCTCAGCCAGTCGTACAGCTCGATGTGCGCGGCGATCATCAAGGCCCCCTCTCCCGGAACCGCCGGAGCATAGCCGGTCGGCTCAGGCCGCAGCCAGGCGTGCCGATACCTCGGGTACCTCTCGAAGGCAGGAGCACCGTGCAGGCACCGACCACACCCAGCGGACCCCCGGTCC
>DATBMU010000071.1:0-7964 GCA_036554665.1 Actinomycetota bacterium
TGGTTGGGCTGCGGCTGCTCGAGGGCGTGGCGGACGACGTCGATGTCGTCATCCCCGGTCACGGGTCGGTCGGCGGAGGAGACCAGGTCCGCGCACGGATCGAGCAGGACCGCGCGTACGTGCATGCCTTACGTGACGGCCATGGACCCGATGACCCTCGCATCGGCCCAACGGCGACGTTCGGCAAGGATTGGCTGCCAGATGTGCATGGATGGCAACGCCAGCAGCTCGCCCGGAAGGGAGAGCCCGGATAGGGAGATCCGCTTGCGACACGAGACGTTCCTACGGCCTTCCCTTCGCCTCCGCGTGGAGAGAACCGGGGCGACCGTGGAGTCCGACTGACTCCACGGTCCATTCATCGCGATGTCCTGTCAGCGCCCGGGGCTGGAGAGATAGCGACCCGGGACGCGCACGCACGCGTTCGACCGACGCTCCTGCGGGGCCTCCGGATGCGAGGCGCCTGCCAAATTCCGATGCCGGTAAGAACCAGAACCGCGAGAACGATGAAGCGGCCCTCCATCTTGACCTGTTGGCTCCTTGGGTCCTGGGTAGAGGCCTGGGGGGGGCACCGCCGCGGGGACGGGGCCAGGTCTCGTCGCGCCCCCGAAGCGCGTCGCCGGCCAGGACAAGGTATCGCCGCACGGACGATCCGCGGGGGCGTACGCTCAGGTGCTCTCGGAGGGATGGACATGACGGAACCCGTCGGCCTCTACGACGCGAGCTACCAGGGCTTCGAGGTCCGAGAGCAGGTGCGGCGCGAGACGTACGGCGAGGATCTCGGACAGACGAGCTGGCTCACCGCCGACGAGCTCCGGACGTTCGTCGGGTGGCTCGAGCTCCTGGCTGGCGCCGAGGTGCTGGACGTCGCCTGCGGCTCCGGAGGGCCCGCCCTGGAGCTGGCGCGGGCCCAGCCGGTGGCGGTGACCGGCGTCGACGTGAACGAGGCGGCGATCGCGACGGCCACGGCGCTGGCCGACGAACGAGGGGCGGCCGATCGCGTCCGGTTCCTTCATGTCGACGCCGAGGGCGGGCTCCCCTTCGCCGACGGGTCGTTCGACGCGATCGTGTGCATCGACGCGATCAACCACCTTCAGGATCGCTCGACCGTGTTCGGCGACTGGTATCGCCTCCTCCGACCCGGTGGCCGCCTGCTGTTCACGGATCCGGTCCTCGTCACCGGGATGCTGACCGACGCGGAGATCGCCCAACGTGCCTCCCTCGGCCACTTCGCCTTCTCGCTGCCCGAGGAGGACGAGCGGCAGGTTCGCGCGGCGGGGTTCGTGCTGCTGCGGCGGGAGGACGTCACCGACAACGTCGCCCTCGTGGCGGGTCGGTGGCGCGACGCGCGGGCCCGGCATCGCGAGGCGCTGGTGGCCGACGAGGGCGAGGAGACCTTCGAGGCGACGCAGCGGTTCCTGTCGATCGCCGGGTCCCTCGCCGCCGAGCGCCGGCTCTCGCGGCACGTCTTCCTCGCCGCGAAGAACGCGTGACGTAAGCCCTCTACGCGAACGCGCTCCGGAGCATCGCCTCCACCCGCTCCACGAACCCACGCACCCGGCGTTCGTCCGGACGATCGGGAGCGCCTCCTCGCTGGTACGCCAGGGCCGCGTCGAGCAGCACCCGCGTGGCCGGATCGGGATGACGGCGCTCGAGCCACGCGGCGCCCTCGGCCTTCGAACCGAGCTCGCCGGTCTCCACGTATCGCCAGCAGCGCGCGGCGGTCAACACCTGGTACGCCATCGAGGCGAGCTCGGGCATCGGGTGGCCCTCCCACGCCGCCGCTCCCTCGTCCTTCGCCCACGCGAGGTCGGCGAGGAAGGCTTCGATCAGCGACGCTCGCACCGGTTCCGGGAAGAGCTCGCCGGGCTCGGGACCGACGAGCGCGCGGCCTCGCGCCCGCGCCATCGCGAAGTGGATCACCAGGTCCCCGTCGCCCGGACGATCCGATCCGTCCACAACGAAGGGCTCCTCGTGGGTGCTCGCGTGCACCTCGAAGGGTGGGACGGCGGATCGTGACCGTACGGCGGCCTCGGTGACCAGGCTGAGCTCCAGGTCGCCGCCCGGGCTCGGCGTCGGGATCGCCACCAGTGCCGCTCCGATGGCCATGCGTCGCTCGCGCGGAAGGGACGTCGCGCACACGGCCAGGATGTCGACGTCGCTCCGGCCCGGGTGGAACGCCCCCATGGCCAGCGACCCGTGCAGGTACACGCCGACCAGCTCGTCGCCGAGGCTGTCGCGGAGCGTCGAAACGACCCGATCCAGGTACGCCTGGACCTCCGGCTGTCGGGTCACGCGACGCTCACGAGAGCTCGTCGAAGATCCTCAGGTCGATCGCGCGGAACTCGTCCCAGCGCCGGCCGGTGAGGGAGGCGTTCGTCAGCGAGATGACGCCGAGCTCGCGGTCGGGTCGGAAGAACATCCGGGTGGTGACCCCGTAGTCGCCGCCGGTGTGCCCCATGCGGAAGTAGCCGTGGGGGGCGCCGCCGTACCAGATCAACCCCTGATGCCACGGCACGACGTCGGGGATCTGATCGCGCCGGATCTCGCGCACGGTGCTGCGGTCGAGGACCCGGACGTCCCCGAGCTTGCCGAACCGCATGAACGCCCCCAGCCACCTCGCGAGCTCGTCGGCGCTCGCGCGGAGCGCTCCGTCGGGGTAGTCGGGGTAGCCGTAGTGGAAGTAGGGCACGAACTCCCCGGTCGCGCGGTCGAGCCGATACGGCATCGCGAGGTCCGTCGTCGTGACGTCGGCGAGCCGGAAGCCCGAGCCTTCCATCCCGAGCGGATCGAGGATCCGCTCCTCGCAGAGGTCGCCGAAGTCGCGACCGGCGACCACCTCGGCGACGTAGCCGGCGAGGGCCGTCGCGATGTTCGAGTACGCGTACGCCTGTCCGGGGCGCCGCTCGTAGAAGTTCGCGCCCCGTCGGTACTCGGCCTCTCCGGGCACCAGGTACGACCGGAGGAAGTCGCCGAGGGCGATCGGCGAGTCACCGTGGAAGTACAGGGTGGGATCCGAGTACGGCGTCCCCCACACCGACGCTCGATCCCGGATCGCCGACGTGTGGGTGAGCAGCATCCGCATCGTGATCGGAGCGTCCGGCGCCGCCGGGACGCGCACCGGGAACGGGAGGTGGTCGTTGACGTCCGCGTCCAGGTCCAGGAGCTCCTCCTCGACCAGTGACAGGACCCCCGCGCACGTGACCGTCTTCGAGACCGAGCCGAGCATGAACGCGGTGTCGATCGTCGCGCGGATCCCCTGCTCCCGGTCGGCCCACCCCGCCGCCGTCGACCAGACGACCTCCTCCCCGCGGACGACCGCGACCGCGATGCCCGGCGTGATCGCCCGACGCATCTGCTGCCGCACGAACCGCTCGAGATCCGTCGTCCGCCCCGCGGCGGTGCGGACGAACGAGAAGGGCGCGAGCGCACGCACGCCGGCCGCGGCCGCGTAGCCGAGGAAGGTCCGTCGAGAGAGGCCGTCGGCAGGGGGCACCGCTCGGCCCCTCAGGACGCGGGTGGGACCTCGAGCACCCGGCCGTCCTGCTCGCCGAAGTCCCAGACGTCGATGGCCGGCGGTTCCACGCCGAGCGTCGTGAGGGCGGTGCAGATCTGGCTCCGGTGGTCGGTCCCGTGGTGCACCGCCTGCGCCAGCCGGATGCTGAGCGGCGCGTGCGTCTCGGACCCGTCCGCGCGCCGCCGCACGAGCACGGCGTCCGGGTCGGGGTCCTCCCCGAGGAGCTGCGCCCAGGCACCGGCGTGGCCCTCCATCACGGCCCGCAGCTCCGGCAGCTCCATGCCCTCCTCCTCGATCGGCTGGACGCGCCCACCGCTCGTCACGAACAGGTAGGAGGAGTCCGCCGCGACCAGGTGGCGCATCGTGTCGAGGATCGAGCCGTACGTGCCGGGCACGGCGGTCGCGAGCTGTTCCGCGTCGAGCTCGAGGCACACGTCGATCACCCGCAACGTCGCCCACACGTGGTGGGCGAACGCGTCGGACAGCGAGGACGTGGCCATGCGCTCACCCTACCCCGTCGGGCCCGAGGACCTTGACGTAGATCGCGCACGGGTTGCCGGGCTCCCAGTCGGGGAAGGGGTCGATCGTCTCGAGCAGCTCGTAGCCGCGGCCCTCGTAGAACCTCCGCGCCGCGTCGTACTCGGCCGACGGCTCGCTCGCGTCGAGCGTCTTGACCTCCGTGAGGCGGACACCGGCCCCCCGGGCGTCCCCTTCAGCGGCGTCCATGAGGGCCGTGCCGATGCCCCGTCGCTGGAACCGACGAGCGACCGCGAGCCACGCGATCTCGGCGATGCCGGGCGTCTTGCGCCTCGTGACGACGAACCCGACGATCTCCCCGCCGAGCACGGCGACGATCGCGGGATCGGTGCCGAGATCGCGGCGGAGCTGGGCGATCCCGCTCTCGTTGAACGAGTCGGGCAGGCCCTCGGCGACGGCGACGCACGGCGCCGCCTCGTCGGGCTCGGCCGCACGGACCTGCCACGCATCCATCGGGACATGCTGCCACGCGGACGCACGGACCTCCGACCCCGGGTCGCAGGATCGTTCGGCCCTGGGCCGGGCCCCGTCCGGAGCGACGATGGTGGCGGATGCACCCCGAGGAGTGATCACCGATGAGGACGCCGATGGGTCTGGACAGCGCCGTCGAGTTCATCAAGTCGCAGTCGCACCCCCCGCGCCGGGAGCCCGGCGCCGTGCCGATCCATCGGCCCACGATCACGATCTCCCGGCAGGCGGGCACGGGGGCGCACGTGCTGGCCGCCGAGCTGGTCGCGAGGCTCCAGCCCCGGGCGCCGCGGCGCTCGCCCCCCTGGACGGCCTTCGACCGCGAGCTGGTGGACAAGGTCCTCGAGGATCACGACCTGCCGCGACGGCTCGCGGCGTACATGCCCGAGGACCGGGTCTCGGAGATCTCCGACCTGATGGACGAGCTGTTCGGCCTGCACCCGCCGTCCTGGCTCCTCGTGCGGAAGACCGCCGACACGATCCTGCACCTGGCCGAGCTCGGGCACGTCATCGTGATCGGGCGAGGCGCGAACGTCGTGACCGCCAGGCTGGAGCACGCGTTCCACGTTCGGCTCGTGGGCTCGCTCGAGGCCCGGATCGAGCGCGAGCGGGAGTACCGCGGGCTCGACCCGGACGCGGCGGCCGCGTACGTCCACGAGCAGGACCTCCGCCGCAAGCGGTACCTCAAGAAGTACTACGGCAAGGACATCGACGACCCGCTCCTGTACGACCTCGTGATCAACGTCGACCGGGTGCCGCACGAGGAGGCCGCGCGGATCGTCGCCGAGGCGGTCGCACCGACCCCGGCCGAGCTCGAGCCGGTCGGCGGCCGGAGGGGCGAGCACCCCGGCGGGGCGCCACGGCCTCGGCACCTGTCGGCCACCGCGCGCTGAACGGTCGTCACGCCGGCGGGCCGTAGAGCCGGGCGAGCTCGGCGCCGAGGTCGGCCAGCGAGACCCGGACCTCGGCCGGGTCGGTGACCTCGACGCGCGACCCGAACGGCGCGAGCTCGAACGCCACGCTGTGGGCCGACCAGCTTCGGATCTCGACGCGGACGCGGCCGTCGCCGGCGACCTCCCCCGTCGACAGGCGGGTCCCGAGCGCCGAGCGGAGCCACCCGACCGCCTCGGCGTCGACGAGGGCACTCACCCGGTAGCCGGCGCGGCGCTCGTCGATCGAGTCCACGATGGACCGCCACGTCTCGGCGAGATCGAAGCCGTCCGGTCGCTCCACCGGCTCGTCCAGGACCTCCACCGACCGGACGCGGCCGACGCGGAACGTCCTCAGCCCGGCGTCCGTCCCGGCGACGAGGTACCAGACCGAGGCCTTCGCGACGAGGCCGAGCGGGTGCACCACGCGCTCGCTCTCGGGCCGGTCTCGCCCCGCGTAGCGGATCCGAGCCTGGCGCCCTTCGACCACGGCGCGCTGGAGCACCTCGAGATGCGGCGGCGGCGCGACCGGGCTCCGATCCCAGGTCGTCGGATCGAGCACGACAGCCGAGGCGGCCGCCTCCGCCTCCGCGCGGAACGGCTCGGGGAGCGCCCGGACCAGCTTGCGGAGCGCCGCCTTGACCTCAGGGGTCGCCGAGGCGGAGGGGCCCGCCACGAGGAACAGCGTGCGGGCCTCGGCCGCCGTGAGGCCGCTGAGATCGGTCCGGGCGCCGCCGACGAGCGACCATCCTCCACCCCGTCCGGCTTGCGAGTACACCGGGATGCCGGCCATCGCGAGCCCCTCGAGGTCCCGTCGGGCGGTGCGCTCGGAGACCTCCAGCTCCTCGGCGACCTCGGCGGCCGTGACCCGGCCGCGCGCCTGGAGCAGCAGGAGGACGGCCACGAGCCGGTCGGCGCGCATCGGGCCGAGCATCTCACGGAAACCGGTCAGCAGATGACCACGTTCGGTCGGCATGATGCCCACTCGATGCCGGTTCACCGATGAGAACGGCGCCGGACGGCGGTCGAACCGGGTACGCGAACATCGAGGAGGGGGACGGATGACTTCCGCGATCGAGGCCGAAGGCCTCGCCAAGAGCTTCGGGAAGACGAGGGCGCTCGACGGGATCGACATGGTCGCGAGCGAGGGCACGGTGTTCGGGCTGCTCGGACCGAACGGCGCGGGCAAGACCACCGCGATCAAGGTGCTGTCGACGCTGATCCTGCCGGACGCCGGGCGCGCGACGGTCGGCGGCCACGACGTGGTTCGCGAGCCCGAGGAGGTGCGCCGGCTCATCGGGCTGACCGGTCAGTACGCGGCCGTGGACGAGCTGCTGTCGGGCAGCGAGAACCTCTACATGATCGGCCGGCTGCTCGGCGTTCGGCCGCGCGAGGCGCGTCGCCGCGCGGCCGAGCTCCTCCAGGACTTCGACCTCGCCGACGCCGCCGGCAGGATCGTCAAGACCTACTCGGGCGGGATGCGGCGCCGGCTCGACCTGGCGGCGAGCCTGGTGGGCCGCCCCCGCTTCCTGTACTTGGACGAGCCGACCACCGGCCTCGACCCGAGGAGCCGGCTCGAGCTCTGGGGGATGATCCGCGCCCTCGTGGCCGACGGGACGACCGTGCTGCTCACGACGCAGTACCTCGAGGAGGCGGACCGCCTCGCCGACGAGATCGTGGTGATCGACCACGGACGGGTGATCGCGGCCGGGACCCCGCAGCAGCTCAAGACGCGGGTCGGCGGACAGGTGCTGCAGGCGCAGCCCGCCGACCCCGCGGACCTCGAGATGACCGAGCGGATCCTCGCCGAGTTCGCCGAGGGCACCGAGTCCCCCTACACGGACGGGCAGCTCGTCACGGTGCGGATCGACGACCGGTCCGCGCTCGGGCGGGCCGTCCGGCGCCTCGACGAGGAGGGCATCGTCGTCGACGACCTCTCCCTGCGCCGGCCGAGCCTGGACGAGGTGTTCCTCGCCGTCACCGGGCATCTCGCGGAGCAGGAGCCCGAGCCCGACCAGACCAACGACAAGGAGAGGAGCCGGTCATGAGCGCCTCCACCCTCGCCCCCACGCTCGGCCGCGCGAACGTCGTGCGGAACACGCTCACGATCGCCCGGCGGAACCTGCTCCACATCAAGGCGACGCCGGAGCAGCTGGTCGAGATGTCGATCCAGCCGCTGATGTTCCTCGTGCTGTTCGTCTACGTCTTCGGCGGGGCGATCGCCGGCTCGAGCGCCGAGTACCTGCAGTTCGCGCTGCCCGGGATCCTGGTCCAGAGCGTGGCGTTCCTGCCGTTCACCACCGCGCTCGCGCTGAACGTCGACTTCCAGCGCGGCGTCATCGACCGGTTCCGTTCGCTGCCGATCGCCCGCTCCGCGGTGATCGGCGGACGGATCCTCGCCGACGGGGCTCGGATCGTCTGGAGCATCCTGATCATCACCGGGTTCGCGGTCGTGCTCGGCTTCCGCTTCGAGGGCGGCGCCGCGGGGGCCGTCGGCGCGATGGTCCTGGTCACGG
>DATBMU010000097.1:0-32217 GCA_036554665.1 Actinomycetota bacterium
GCGCTCGGCGCGTTCGTGCTCGTCACGGCGTTCGGCCTGACGATGTGCTGGCCGATGTCGTTCATCGGCATCGCGGCCCGCACGACGGAGTCCGTGAACACCTGGGGGTTCATGATCATCCTGCCGCTGACGTTCGCGAGCTCGGCCTTCGCGTCGCCCGAGACGATGCCGGGGTGGCTGCAGGCGTTCGTGAACCTCAACCCCGTGACCTCGGTGATCGACGCGGCTCGCGGGCTGATGCTCGGGGGCCCGGTGGCCGAGCCGGTGGTCGAGGCGATCGTCTGGATGGCGGCGATCCAGGCCGTGTTCGTGCCGCTCGCGATCTCGCGGTACCGCCGCCGGACCTGAGGGCCGCGCAGGCCTCGGCCTCGCGTTGCCGGGATCGGCTCCAGCCCCTACAGTCGGCTCGAGGTTCCTTCCCGACCGGATAGGCGGCATGCTCGGCGGCGACGCTCGCGTCACGGACCGCGATGCAGGACCTGTCGCGAGTGGTCGCGAGCGGGAGCCCACGGCCGCCCTCACCGCGGTGGTCGAGGATCTCGCGGGCGAGTTCTCACTGCGACCCCTGCTGGAGCGGATCCTGCGGCGCTCGACCGAGCTGCTCGGCTGCGACGCCGGCTCGATCTGCCTGGTGGACGAGGCGGCCGGCGTCTACCGCAAGGAGGCCGACATCGGCGTGGCCTGCCAGTCGGGGAAGGTCTTCCCGCTCACGGAGGGCGTGACCGGGGCCGTCGTGGCGAGCCGCGGCCCGGTGACGTTCGACGACTACGCGAAGGTGCCCGACGGCCACGTCCGGCCGGAGGACCGGGCCTCGCTCCGCGCCGTGATCGGCGTCCCGATCTGGTGGCGGGGCGCCATCATCGGCTCCTGCGTCGTCTTCACGCGCGACCCCGAGCGCATCTTCACCCACGAGGACGCCGAGCTGCTGGAGCTGTTCGCCAAACACGCCGCGATCGCGATCACGAACGCGCGCCTGCACGAGGAGGCGGAGACGAACGCGCGCGCGGAGGCGGCGGCGGCCGAGCGCAACCGGATGGCCCGCGAGGTCCACGACGCCGTCGCCCAGGGACTGGTCTCGGTCCTGCTCCAGGTCCGGGCCGCGCACGGCGCGATCACCGGGGGGCGGACCGACGAGGCGGTCGACGCGCTCGGCGAGGCGCGGGCGGCCGCCGAGGCAGCGTTCGAGGAGACCCGCCGCAGCGTGCTCGGGCTCGCGCCGTCCCCGCTCGAGGGCCGTTCGCTCGAGGAGGCGCTGGAGCTCGAGCTCGCGTGGGCGAACCGCTCCGGGGTGGCCGACGCCAGGCTCGTCACCGCGGGCACGCCGGTCGACCTGCCGACCGACCTCGCGCACACGCTGTTCCGCATCGCCCAGGAGGCCCTCACCAACGCGCTGCGGCACGCGCGCGCTCGCTCGGTGCGGGTCGGCGTCGTTCACGCGCCCAACGGGGTGACGGTCCTCGTCCAGGACGACGGCGTCGGATTCGACCGGAACCACCTGCGCCAGGACGGCGTGGAGCACGGCCACGGGCTCGAAGGCATGGCCGAACGCGCACGCTTGCTCGGCGGCACGCTCGAGCTGGACTCGACGCCGGGCTGGGGGACGCGCGTCCGCGCGTGGGTCCCGCTCCCGGCCGACGCGCCGGCCGAGGACGCCGCGCGTCCCGTCCGGGTCCTCGTCGTCGACGACCACTCGGTGACCCGCGCCGGCATCGTGCGGCTCCTGTCCGCGGCCGAGCCGCCGGTCCAGGTCGTCGGCGAGGCGGCATCGGGCGAGCAGGCGGTCGCCGCGTGGCGCTCGTTGCAGCCGGACGTGGTCCTGATGGACCTCAAGATGCCGAACGGCGACGGGACCGAGGCGATCACCCGGATCCGAGCCGAGGACCCCGACGCGAGCATCGTCGCGCTGACGGCGTTCGCGAGCGACGACACCGTCGCGGGCGCGTTCCGCGCGGGGGCCCGTGGCTACGTCGGCAAGAACGCCTCGGAGGCCGAGCTCACCGGGGCGGTCCTGGCCGCGTCGCGGGGAGGGGTGGTGCTGTCGGGGCCCGCGGTCGACCGGCTCCACGCGCGGATGAACGGGTGGGGCGATCACCTCGCCCTGACCGAGCGCGAGGGCCAGGTGCTCGGCTTCCTCGAGCGCGGCGCGCCGGATCGCGAGATCGCGACCGCGCTCGGCATCTCGGTCAAGACGGTCGAGAAGCACGTCAGCTCGATCCTGCGCAAGACCGGGGCGCACAACCGCACGCAGGCGGTCGCCCGGGCGCGCGAGGAGGCTGCGGGGTAGGGGTTCCCCGGTCCCGGGGCACGGGTGATCTCCCCGATGTTGGCCCCGAGCCCCGCTCCTAGGCTGGCGTCGTCCAACCCACCCAAGGGGGTGTGCGATGCCGGTCGTGCCGTTCAAGGACATCATCGATCGGGCGTACAAGGACCGCTACGGCGTCGGTGCGTTCAACATCGTCAACGACCTGACGCTCGAGGCCGTGCTCGCGGCCGCCGTCGATCTCCGCGCGCCGGTGATCGTCCAGACCTCGGTCAAGACCGTGAAGTCGATCGGCCGCGACGTGCTCTACGGCATGTGGAAGACCATGACGGCCGGGATCGAGGTCCCGGTCAGCCTGCACCTCGACCACTGCCCCGAGCGCGAGGTCATCACGTCGTGCCTGGAGGCCGGATGGAACTCCGTGCTGTTCGACGGGTCCTCGCTGCCCGTGGACGAGAACATCCGGCAGGCCAAGGAGGTGGTCGAGGAGGCCCGGCGCTACGGAGCGCACGTCGAGGGCGAGATCGAGCCGTTCAAGGGCGTCGAGGACGACATCGGCTCCGATGACGAGCCCGACCGCCAGTCGATCGACGTGGCGCTCGACTTCATCCGTCAGACGCGCGTCGACTGCTTCGCGCCGGCGATCGGCAACGCCCACGGCTGGTACGCGAGCGAGCCGAAGCTCGACGCCCAGCGCGTCTCCGACATCCAGGAGGCCGAGCCGATCCCCATCGCCCTGCACGGCGGCAGCGGGATGACCGATGCCCAGTTCACCGACCTCATCGCCCGCGGGTGCGCGAAGGTGAACATCTCCACGGCGCTCAAGCGCCGGTTCATGAAGTCGAACCTGGAGTTCCTCCGCGAGGCCGAGACCGCGGACAAGTGGGACCCACCGTCGCTGTTCAAGCACGTCCGGGCCGAGGTCGTCGACATGGCGGCCGGCCACATCCGCCGGTTCGGAAGCGAGGGCAAGGCATGGTGACCTCGCTGATCTTCGACTGCGACGGCGTGCTGGCCGACACTGAGCGCTACGGCCACCTGCCGGCGTTCAACCGGACCTTCGAGGAGTTCGGCCTCCCGGTCCGCTGGTCCGAGGAGGAGTACGGCCGCAAGCTCGAGATCGCCGGCGGTAAGGAGCGCATGGCGAGCCTCCTGACGGACGACTTCGTGCGCGAGCATGGTCTCCCGACGGATGAGGACGGCCGCCGCGGGATGCTCGCCGACTGGCACAAGCGCAAGACCGCGCTGTACACCGAGATGGTCGCCGAGGGCCGGTTGCCGGGACGTCCGGGCGTGGCCCGCATCGTCGGCGAGGCGCTCGACGCCGGATGGGACCTCGCGGTCGCGTCGACCTCGGCCGAGCCCTCGGTGCGAGCCGTCCTCGAGCACGTCGTCGGGCCCGCGCAGGCGGCCCGGTTCGCCCTCGTGCTCGCCGGCGACGTCGTGGAGAAGAAGAAGCCGGCGCCCGACATCTACGAGCTCGCGATGGACCGGCTCCGCGCCGACCCCTCGGACACGCTCGTGATCGAGGACTCCCGCAACGGCCTGCTGGCGGCGGTCGGCGCCGGCCTGCCGTGCGTGGTGACGGTCAACGGCTACACGCAGGACGAGGACTTCTCGGAGGCCACGCTGGTCGTGACCTCGCTCGGGGACCCCGGCGGGGAGACGACGACGGTGCTCGCGAACCGGAGCCCGGCCAAGCCCGGCGACCACATCGGGCTGGCGGATCTCCAGGCGTGCCTCGGGGAGGGCTGAGCGAGCCACGGATCCGACGAAGACGGAGGTGCGGATGGCGGGATCTGGTCTTGGCGGTGTCGAACTGGTAGTGCGGACGATGGCCGAGACGGCGGTCGAGAACGAGAAGTACTTCGGCGATCTCGACGCGGTCGTCGGCGACGGCGACTTCGGCTACTCGATGGCTCGAGGGTTCGAGATCGTCCTCGCGGACTTCGACGGCTTCGATCGGACGGACATCGGGACGTTCCTGAAGAAGATCGCGGTCGTGATCACCGGCCGCATCGGTGGCACGTCGGGTCCGATCTGGGGAACGGCGTTCCTGCGCGCGGGAGCGACGGCGGCGGACAAGACGTCGCTCACGGCGGAGGACACGATCGCGATGCTCCGCGCGGCGATCGAAGGCATCAAGCAGCGAGGGCAGTCCGACCTCGGCGACAAGACGCTGCTGGACTCCCTGGTTCCGGCCGTCGACGTCCTCGAGTCGTCGTTCGCGGCGGGCGAGGACGGCGCCACCGCACTCGCGAAGGCGGCCGCGACGGCCCGGGAGCGAGCGGAGGCGACGAAGGAGATGGTCGCGAAGAAGGGCCGCGCCGCCTATACGGGCGAGCGGAGCATCGGCACGCTCGACGCGGGAGCGATCGCGGTCGCGGTGATGCTGGAACGGCTGGCCACGGTGTGGGCGGCCGAGGGAGAGGGAGGAGGGGAGGCATGAAGAAGTTCGTCAATGACCCGAAGGAGTTCGTGCCCGAGATGCTCAAGGGCATCGCGCTCGCGAACCCCGGCAAGGTCAAGTACGTGCCCGAGTACAACCTCATCATGCGGACCGACGCGCCGAGCGACGCGAAGGTCTCGATCATGCAGGGGTCGGGATCGGGCCACGAGCCCGCCCACGTCATGATCGTCGGCAAGGGCATGCTCGACGCGGCCTGCCCGGGCGACGTCTTCGCGGCGCCGCCGATGGACTACGTCCTCGAGACGACGAAGCTGCTCAACTCGGCCAAGGGCGTGCTGCACCTGATCAACAACTACAGCGGCGACCGCATGGCGTTCGACATGGGCAAGGAGATGGCGGAGGCCGAAGGTGTGACGATCGCCACCGTGCTCGTGGACGACGACGTCGCCGTGAAGGACTCCACCTACACGGTCGGGCGACGCGGGGTGGCCGGCAACTTCTTCGTGATCAAGGCCGTCGGGGCCGCGTCGGAGAAGGGTGCGGAGCTGAAGGAGCTCGTCGAGCTCGGCGAGCGAGTGAACTCGGTGACGCGCACGATGGGGATGGCGCTCACCTCGTGCACGCCGCCCGCCAAGGGCTCGCCGCTGTTCGAGCTCGGCGACGACGAGATGGAGATGGGGGTCGGCATCCACGGCGAGCCGGGGCGTCGCCGCGAGAAGCTCGCGGACGCGAACGCGATCGTGGACGAGCTCGTCGAGGCGACCGCGTCCGACCTGCCGTTCAAGAAGGGGGACAACGTCGCGCTCATGATCAACGGGCTGGGCGGCACCCCGATCAGCGAGCTCTACCTGCTCTACGGTCGCGCGCACGACCAGCTCGCCGACCGCGGGATCACCGTCGGCAAGAGCTACGTGGGTGAGTACTGCACGTCGCTCGACATGGCCGGCTGCTCGGTGACGTTGGTCAAGCTCGACGACGAGCTGATCTCGTTGCTCGAGGCGCCCGCCGAGGTTCCGATCCGCGTCTTCTGACGCGGGAGGGCTCGGACCCGGCCCCGGTGGTGCGCCCGCGCATCACCGGGGTCGGGGCCGCGCTCCCCCTCGGCGGCGCTATCCCTCGATCGTCGCCGTCACGGTGACGATCGACCCGTCGGCCGCCGGCGGGATCACCGTGCCGTCGATCCGACGGCCGTCGACGACCAGCGAGGTCGCCCGCCCCCCGGCGCCGCTCGGCGCCCGAACCACGATGCGGTAGGTGGCGCCGCGGAACCGACGCGTGGCGTCGAAGCCCTCCCAGCCGCTCGGCAGGCAGGGATCGACCCGCAGACCGTCGTGCTCCGGGCGGATCCCCAGGATCCACTGCGTCATCGCGACGAAGGTCCACGCCGCCGTCCCCGTCAGCCAGGAGTTCTTCGCCTCGCCGTGCGTCGGCGCGTCCTTGCCCGCGATCATCTGCGCGTAGACGTAGGGCTCACAGCGGTGGAGCTCGCCGAGGCCCTCCCGGGCCGACGGGTTGATGCGGAGGTAGTAGTCGAGCGCCCGGTCGCCACGATCCACGAGCGTCTCCGCGATCATGATCCACGGGTTCGTGTGGCAGAAGATGCCCGCGTTCTCCTTGTAGCCCGGCGGGTACGAGCCGATCTCGCCGAGCTCGAGCCGGTACCCCGAGTACGCGGGCTGCAGCAGGACGATCCCATGGTCCGTGGCGAGGTGCTCGGCGACCGAGCCGAGCGCGCGCTCGGCGCTCCCGTCGTCCAGGCCGATGCCGGCCATGATGCACATCCCCTGCGGCTCGATGAAGATCCGCCCCTCGTCGTTGCTCGCCGAGCCCACCACCTGGCCCACGTGGTCGTAGGCCCGCCGGAACCACCCCCCGTCCCAGCCGTGCTCGCGCACGGCCGTCACCATCCGCTCCCGCTCTGCCCGGTACCGGGCGGCGTCCTCCGGTGCGCCCGTGCGCTCGGCGATCTGCGCCAGCTCCTCGGCCGCCAGCGCGAACAGGCCCGCGATGAACACTGACTCCGCGACCCCCCCGGCCCGGTTCTCGGTGGTCTGGAACGACTCCCCCGGGACCTCCGAGAAGCAGTTGAGGTTCAGGCAGTCGTTCCAGTCCGCCCGTCCGATCAGCGGGAGCCCATGCGAGCCGAGCCGGTCGAGCGTGTACCGCAGCGCCCGCTGCAGATGCTCCGACAACGGCGTCTCCGAGCCGGGCTCGTTCTCGTACGGCACGGGCTCGTCGAGGATGCCGAGATCGCTCGTCTCCTTGAGGTACGCGGCCACCGCGAGGATCAGCCACAGCGGATCGTCGTTGAAGCCCGATCCGATCGCGTCGTTGCCCCGCTTGGTCAGGGGCTGGTACTGGTGGAACGCCCCGCCGGTGGGCAGCTGCGTCGCGGCGATGTCGAGGATCCGCTCGCGCGCCCGCCCGGGGATCATGTGCACGAAGCCCAGCAGGTCCTGGTTGGAGTCCCGGAACCCCATCCCCCGGCCGACCCCCGACTCGAAGGACGACGCCGAGCGGGACAGGTTGAACGTGACCATGCACTGATAGGCGTTCCAGATGTTGACGGTCCGGTCGACGTGCTCGTTCGGGGTGGCGACCTGGAGGGTGTCGAGCAGGTCCGTCCAGTGCCGGTGGAGGCGATCGAGCGCCTCTTCGACCTCGTCGGTGCGCAGGTACCGGTCGATCACGGGGCGCACGCGTCGCGTGTCGATCGTCTGCGACCCGGGGGGGTCGAACTTCGCGTCGGCCGGGTTCTCCGCGTAGCCGAGCACGAAGATGACCTCGCGGTCCTCGCCGGGCTCGAGCTCGAGCACCACGTGGTGCGAGCCGCACGGAGCCCAGCCGTGCGCGATCGAGTCGCCCGAGCGCCCGCGCTCGACCGCCAGGGGCCGGTCCCACCCGCGGTAGGGGCCGAGGAACGCCTCGCGCTGCGTGTCGAAGCCGGCGAGCGGCTCGGAGCACGCGAAATAGGCGAAGTGGTTCCGCCGCTCCCGGTACTCGGTCTTGTGATACACGACGCCGTCGTGCACCTCGACCTCGCCCGTGGACAGGTTGCGCTGGAAGTTCGTCGCGTCGTCCCAGGCGTCCCAGAGGCAGAACTCGACCGCGCTGAACAACGACAGGGCGGCCGGCACGTCGCGGCGGTTCACGACCCGCGCCCGCCAGATCTCGAGCGTCTCCCCGAGCGGCACGAGGTACGTCGTCTCGACCTCGATCCCCTCGCGCCGCGACCCGATCACCGTGTACCCGAGGCCGTGGCGACAGCGGTAGTCCTCGAGGTCGCCGCCGGTCGGCTGCCACGACGGAGACCAGAACCGGCCCGTCTTCCGATCCCGCACGTAGAGGTACCGGCCCCCGACGTCCGGCGGCACATTGTTGTAGCGGTAGCGCGTCAGCCGCCGCAGGCGCGCGTCGCGGAAGAAGGAGTACCCGCCGGCCGTGTTCGAGATGATCCCGAAGTAGTCCTCGCTCCCGAGGTAGTTGATCCAGGGCAGCGGCGTGTCCGGACGCGAGATGACGTACTCGCGCGCCGTATCGTCGAAACGCCCGAAGCGCATCCTCAGGGACCGGTCCGCAGGCTCGTCGCGATCCCCTGGGCCCAGGCGGCGACGTCGTCCCAGTCACGGAAGTCGCCCTCCGTGGCCCGGAACGCCACGACGATGGCCCGCTCCCCGAAGCTGAGGCGCTTCTTCTCGAGCCTGCCCGCGAACACGCGATGGTCGCGCGCTCCCGTCGCCCGCACGACCTCGGCCACGTCGACCGGGTCCTCGGTGGGCCTCGGCGGGTCGCCGATCGGCCCGCTCGAGAAGAGCCACACGGGTCGCGCCGCGAGCGCCTCGCCGGCGCGCTCGACGAGCTCCCTGGCCGGCTTGAGCCAGTGTCCCGCGTAGACGGCGCTCCCCAGGACCACCGCCTCGAACCCGTCGAGCGCGTCGACCTCCTCGGGCGGCACCACGGCGGCCTCGAAGCCCTCCTCGCGGAGCGTGTCGGCGATCTTCGCGGCGATCTCCGTCGTCGACCCGTACTTGCTGGCCGCCGTCACGAGAACCCCCATCGGCGGACCCTACCGCACCCGGACGTTCCCGAGGCCGGGCTATCCGCCGAACCGCAGCAGCTTCGCGACGTCGTCGGCGTAGCGCTCGACCCGCTCGAAGAGCCGCTCGCGCTCCTCGACCGACAGGGTGCCGCCGAGCGAGGCCGCGAAGGCTTCGTCGGTCTCCGCGAAGTGCGCGCTCAGCAGGGCGTGCGTCCCGTACAGGATCCTGCGGAGCTCTCGTTCCACGTCGGCCCGCGGCGCGTGGGCGAGGAGCCGCGAGCGCTGCGCCTCCAGCTCGTCGGTGAACCGCGCGAGCTGCCGGTGGCACCGGGTCATCGCGACCGTCGGCGCGTCGTCCGTCCCGCCGCGCAGGGCGGGGAACAGGATCGAGTCCTCCGCGACCGCATGGGGCATCAGGTCCCGCGCCAGGAACCCGTGGACCTCGCCCGTCCGCCGGACCAGGTCGTCGAGCGGCACGGTGCCCACCGCGTCCGCGAGCTCCAGGATCTCCTCGAGGTGCCGAACGAACCGCTGGTGCTCCTCCTGGACCGTCGTCACGCCGGGTGCCATCGTTGCCTCCTCCATCCGACCGGCTCCACGTTCTCGCCTACCCGTGGGCCCCGACAGGGCCGGTAGACCCCCTCGCCGGGGTTCGACCCGATGCCGGCCAGGCTCGCGCCGGCGCCGTCGGAGCCCACGCCGCATGCGGTCCTAGACTGGGCGCCCGTGGACGATTTCCAGCTCGTCGAGCGGGCGCCGTCGGTCGAGGAATACCGCCGTCTGCGCGGGGCCGTGGCCTGGGGCGAGATGTCCGACGAGGGGCTCGCGGCCGGCCTCGACAGCGGGCTCTACGCGTGCGTCCTGCTGCACGACGGCGACGTGGTGGCCTGCGCGCGCGTCGTCGGCGACGGGGGCATGTACTTCTACGTGCAGGACGTGATCGTGCTCCCCGAGTACCACGGCCGGGGGCTCGGCGGCCTCGTGATGGAGGGCGTGATGCGGTACCTCGGCGACACCGCGAAGCCGGGCGCCTTCGTGGGCCTGATGGCCGCCAAGGACGCGGAGGGGTTCTACGAGCGGTTCGGCTTCCAGCGCCGACCCGACGACCGGCCGGGGATGTTCCGGGTGTGGTAGCGCCAGCGCCGTCCGACGAGCCGTAGACTCGCACGGATGAGATCTCTGGAGGGCTTCTCCGACCCGTTCCTGGCCGAGATCGTCGGCCAGCCCGACGCGATGCGGCGGGCCGCCGCGGCGCTCGTCGAGCAGCGGGCCGAGCTCGACCGGATCCGTGAGGCCGGCGCGGTCTCGCGCACGGTCATCTTCACCGGGATGGGGAGCTCCTACGACGCGTGTTACCCGGCGGTGAACGATCTGGCGGGGCGAGGCGTGCCCGCGCTCCTCGTGGACACGGCCGAGCTCGTGCACTTCCGGCGGCCGATCCTGAACGCGCAGACGCTCGCGGTCATCGTCAGCCAGTCCGGCGAGAGTGCGGAGATCGTCAAGCTGGCGGTCGAGATCGCCAAGCAGCGGACCCGCCCGTTCGTCGTCTCGATCACGAACGGGCTCGACAACGACCTCGCGCGACGCGCCGACGTCCGGCTGGACACCTGGGCCGGCGAGGAGCGCGGACCGGGGACGATGACGTTCGCGGCGGCGCTCGCCACGCTGTCGGGCATCGCCCGGCTCCTCGCGGGCGACAGCGTCGAGACGGCGATCGACCGCACCCGGACCGCCGCCGAGGGCGCCGCGCTCTCGGCCGAGCGGCTCCTCGAAGATCCGCAGGCGGCCGCCGCCGACCTCGGGTCCTGGCACGGCGGCCGCGAGGTGATCGCGGTGCTCGGCCGCGGCCCGGCCCGCGCGGCGGCCGAGCTCGGCGCGCTGGTCCTGAAGGAGTCCGGGGTGATGGCGGAGTCGTTCGAGGCGGGCGCGTTCCGGCACGGCCCGCTCGAGCTCGCCGGGACCGGCATGACCGCGATCGTGATGGCGACCGAGCCGGAGACGCGCCGGCTCGACCTCGGGCTCGCCGCGGACCTCGTCGAGACCGGGGCGAACGTCCTGGTGGTCACGCCCGACGGCGAGGCGCCGAAGGGCGCGCGCCCCGTGGCGACGGGCTACCTCGATCGCGCGCTGATGTCGGCCGTCTCGATCGTGCCGGTGCAGCTCCTGGCCTGGACGCTCGCCGGGACGCGCGGCCGCACGCCCGGGCAGTACACGCGGGCGTCCAAGGTCACCACGCGCGAGTAGTCCCGCGCGCGAGGATCACAGCTTGTAGCCGAACCGCCGAAGCATCTCCTTGCGCTCGACGACGTCCTCGTCGGTCTCGACCCCGTTCGGGGACGCCCCATCGATCACGCCGAGCACGCCCCGCCCCTGCTCGGTCTCGCCGACGACGATCTCGAGGGGGTTCGCCGTCGCGCAGTAGACCCGGCAGACCTCCGGCACGGCCTTGATCGCGTTCAGCACGCTGATCGGGAAGCCGTTGCGCAGCACGATCACGAAGACGTGTCCCGCGCCGATCGCGCCGGCGCCGCGGACGGCGAGGTCCACGAGCTCCTCGTCGTTGCCGCTGCGCCGCGTGAGGCACGGGCCGCTCGCCTCGTTGAACGCGATGCCGAACCCGAGCCCCGGCACGTGCGCGCACGTCTCGTGCAGGTCCTCGACGGTCTTGATGAAGTGCGACTGCCCGACGATGACGTTCAGGTCCTCCGGCGTCTCGAGCCGCACGGTCGTGATCTCCATGGAGCGCCATCCCTTCCGTCGTCAGAGCGCCTCGTCGAGACGGGAGAGCAACCCGGCGAGCAACGCGATCCTGGGCGCGACGCTCGTGAGGTCGACCCACTCCCTCGGCCCGTGATCGTCCCCGCCGACGGGGCCGAGCCCGTCCAGGGTCGGGACGCCGGCGGCGGAGGTCGTGTTGGCGTCCGACGCCCCGCCCGTCGCCGCGTCCCGGAGCTCGAACCCGAGCTCGCCCGCGATCTCCCGCGCGAGGCCCGCGAGCCGCTCTCCGCCCGCCCCCTTCTCCATCGGCCGGTGCCAGGCGCCGCCGCTCACCGTCGACGAGACGTCGGGGACGGTGTGCGTCGTCGCGATCCGTTCGACCTCCGCCTCGACCGCCGAGAGCGTGGCCTCCTCGGGCGAGCGCACGTCGACCTCGATCGTGCATCGCTCGGCCACCACGTTCGTCCGCGTCCCGCCCTCGACGAGACCGACGTTGACCGTGACCCCCGGCCATCGTCCGTTCAGCGCCTGGAGCGCCACCGTCTTGTGCGCCGCCTCGAGGATCGCGCTCCGTCCGCGCTCGGGCTCGACGCCGGCATGCGCCGCCCGGCCGGCGATCTCGATCCGGAAGTCGGACACGCCCTTGCGCGAAGAGACGATGTCGCCGTTCTCCCTCGCGCCCTCGAGCACGAACGCGACGTCCGCCTCGGTCGCTTCCGCCCGGATCGCCTCGCGGGACCACGGGGAACCGATCTCCTCGTCGGGGTTGCAGACGTAGGTGATGCGACCGAAACCGCTCGAGCCGGCTTGCCGGAGGACGTCGACCGCGAAGAAGCCGGCGAGGAGCCCGGCCTTCATGTCCGAGACACCGGGGCCGAGCGCGCGGTCGCCGTCGATCCGGAACGGCCGGGCGGCCGCGGTGCCGGGGTCGAACACCGTGTCGGTGTGCCCGACGAGCAGCACCCGGGGCCCCCCGCCGCCCTCGAGCCGGCCGATCACCAGGTCGCCGAGCTGTGACGCACCGGCGGTCGGGACGTGGGAGCGCCGCTCGACGGTCCACCCACCGTCCGAGAACCGTTCCTGGCACAGGTCGGCGATCTCGTTCACGCCCCCGGGCGTGTACGAGCCGCAATCCACGTTGACCATGCGTTCGAGCGCGGCGACGAACTCCTCGTAGCGCTCGGCCGCGAACGTCAGGAGCTCCTGCGCATGCATCGGGCCGGGAGTATAGGGAGTCGCTCCTGCGCTCGATCAGGGACGTGCGGCCATCGAGCGCGGTCGGGACCCAGGTCGCCCGATCAACCTTCGAGCTGCGTCGCGCCCCAGACCCTCGCCTCCTCCACGGAGTCCACCGTCGAGACGCCGAACCCGAACAGGGCCACGCCGTGGCGCGAGTACGCGACGAGCGCCCGCAGCTCCTGGTCGCCGGCCCCGCCGAGCGCGGTCACCGCCGGAGCGTCCTGCGCCGAGGCGCGCCACGAGACCCCATCGGCGGAGGTCCAGACCCCACCGTCGAGATCGCCGAGCGGCCCTCCGTTGCCGCCCACCGCGACGAAGCTCCCGCGGTAGGTGACGATCGCGTGCATCGTCTCCTCGCCTTCGCCCCGCAGGCGGCCGCTCTCGGCCCCGACGCGGACCCACGAGGCTCCGTCCCACCGCCAGACGGCGGCGTCGGCCGTGGCCGCCCCCGTGTCGCACCGCACGTCGGCGTCCTCGCAGCCCACGGCGACGAGCGGGAGCTCGTCGCCGCCCCCGGCGATCGCGAGCATGACCTGCTGCCCCGCCGCGGCGAGCGCCTCCGGGTTGGAACGGCTCCACGATCCGTCCGCGTACTCCCAGACGGCGGCGTCGATGTCGCCCCGCTCGTCGGTCAGCCCGACGGCGACGACGCCCTCCTGCACCGCCTGAGCTGCGAACATCAACTGCTGCCCGTCGGCGGAGAGCGCGGACGCCTCCATCCGCGCCCAGTCCGCCCCGTCGCTCGTGCTCCACGCGGCGGCGTCCTGCGACCCGGCCGTCCCGCTGGACCCGACCGCGATCAGCTCGGAGCCGATCGGGACGAGATCACGGATCCGCTGGTCGCCCACGTCGACGAGGTCCGGATCGTCCGAGGCCGCCCACGTCTCCCCCCCGTCCGAGGATGTCCAGACGCCGGCGTCCGACCCGTCCCATCCCGCCGCGACGAGCGTCCCCTCGAACGACGCCACCGCGAGCATCCGCTGATCCCCCGCCTCGGCGAGCGACGTGACGGCGATCCGCCCCCAGCGACGACCGTCGTCGGATCGCCAGACGGCCGCGTCGTCCTCCCCGACGGCCGACGTCCCGTGCCCGACCGCGAACACCACGCCCCCGTCGACGAGCGCGTCGATCATCGTCGCGCCGAGCAGGCCGGTCCGCTGCGTCCGGTACGCATCGCCCCATACGAAGCTCGGCGGCTCCCCACCACCCGGGGGCGTCGTCGGCCCCGTCGTCGTGGGATCGGCCGGCGTGCCGTCGTCGCCGCCGGGGAGCACGAGCGCCAGCGCGACTACGGTCGCGAGCAGCAGGAGCGCGACCGCCGAGATCGCGAGCGCTCGTCGGCGGGACCGGGCCCGCTCCTGGACCCGGGATCCCCGGACCCCGCCGCCGCTCGTCTCCCCGGCGCGTCCGTCGTCGGCCGGCGGCGGCCCGGTGAGCTCAGTCGTCGCCGCTCGCGCGCCGAGCTCGTCGCGGACGGTCGCGATCAACTCGCCGCAGCCGCCGAAGCGCGCCTCCTTCGACTTCGCGAGCGCCCTCGACACGATGCGGTCGACGCCCTCCCCGAGCCCGAGCGCGGGATCGAGGGTGGGAGGCGCGTCGTTGAGGTGGCTGTAGATCGTCGCGACGCCCGTCTCGCCGGGGAACGGGACCCGCCCGGACAGGCACTCGAACAGGACGCACCCGAGCGAGTAGACGTCGGTCCGCGCGTCGACGGGGTTGCCGCTGATCTGCTCGGGCGCGACGTAGTCGACCGTGCCGACGAACTGCCCGGTCCGGGTGAGCCCCTCCCGGGACGCCGTCCGCTTCGTGATGCCGAAGTCCGACAGGTACGCGCGATCGTCGCGGGTCGCGCTCCGGATCTCGACGAGCATGTTCGCCGGCTTGACGTCGCGGTGGACCAGGCCCTCCGCGTGCGCCGCGTCGAGCGCGCTCGCGATCTGGCCGAGGATGCCCACCGCCCGCGCCGGCTCCAGCGGCCCCTGCTCGTCCAGGATCCTCCGGAGGTCGCTGCCCTCCACGTACCGCATCGAGATGTAGAGGCTGCCCTCCACCTCCCCCGCGTCGAACACCGTCACGACGTTCGGATGATCGAGGCCGGCGGCGATCCGCGACTCCCGGATGAACCGCTCGCGGAACGCCTCGTCGTCGGCCAGGTGCGGCGCGAGGACCTTCAGGGCGACCCGGCGGCCCAACCGGAGGTGCTCGGCGAGGTAGACGACGCTCGCGCCGCCACTGCCGATCACGCGATGGATCCGATGGCCCGCGAACACGGTGCCGATGCGTGGGTCCATCCCGCGCGTGTTGTAGCACCCCGGTCGCGAGCAGAACAGTGCCGCAGGCCGCGGTTGACCGCGCCGGATCGCGGCCGCACGATGGGCTTCCCGGCGACCGGAGGGTGAGGCGGTGGCGGTCGGGAGACGTTCGGAGCGCGACGCGCTCGTCGCGTTCCTCGACGACGTCCCCACCGGCCCGGCGGCCCTGCTCCTCGAGGGTGAGCCGGGCATCGGGAAGTCCACACTGTGGAGCGAGGCCGTCGGGCTCGCCCGCGGCCGCGGCTACCGCGTGCTGACGTGTCGCCCCACGGGCTCGGACGCGGAGCTCTCCTTCTCCGGGCTCGGCGACCTGCTCCGCGAGGCCCCGGACGACGCGATCGCCGAGCTCCCGCCCCCGCAGGCCGAGGCCCTGGAGATCGCGCTCCTGCGACGGCCGGCGGGGCGGCGCCCCCCCGGGCCGCGGGCGGTCTCGCTCGCCGCGCTGAGCCTGCTCGAGGCGCTGGGGGCCGATGCCCCTGTCGTCGTGGCCGTCGACGACGTCCGATGGCTGGACGGCGCCACCGATCGCGTGCTCACCTTCGCGGCCCGGCGCCTGACCGACGGCAGGGTCGGGTTCGTCCTGGCCGGCGGCGACGCCGACGCCCCGCCGCCCTTCGGGCTCCACGACGCGATCGACGGGGACCGCATCCGCCGCATCACCGTCGGCCCGCTGGACGCGGGCGAGCTCGCGGACCTCGTCCTCGAGCGGACGGGACGCTCGATGCCGCCGTCCGAGGCCCGGATGCTCGAGGAGGTGTCGGGCGGGAACCCGTTCTTCGCGCTCGAGATCGCGCGGGCGGCCGAGCGTGGCGACCGCGGCGTGACGGGCCAGTCGCTGCCGATCCCGAGGAACCTCCGCGACGATCTCGTGCTCCGCCGGCTCGGCGCGCTCCCGGCCGCGAGCGCCGACCTCCTGCTCGTCGCGGCCGCGGCCGGACGTCCGACGCTCGACCTCCTCCGCGCCTCCGGCCCCGGGGACCGGCTGCCGTCTCGTCTCCAACCGGCGATCGACGCCGGCATCCTGGAGGTGGTGGGCTCGGCCGTCCGGTTCACGCACCCGATCTACCGGTCCGTGCTGTACGCGAACGCCTCACGCAGGCGACGGCACGAGATCCACCGGCGGCTGTCCGATCTGACGGACGATCCCGAGGAGCGCGCCCGGCACCTGGCGCTCTCGGCGGACGCCTCGGACGAGGCGATCGCCGCGGCGATCGACGACGCGGCGACCCGGGCGCGGCAGCGAGGCTCGCCGGTCGCGGCCGCCGAGCTCGCCGAGCACGCCGTCCGCCTGACCCCGGACGGGTCGCGCACCGACGTCCGGCGCCGACGGCTCGAGGCCGCCGACCATCGGTTCGTGGCCGGCGACACCGACGTCGCCGAGGAGCACGTCCGAGGCGCCCTCGAGCTGTCGGCGCCCGGGTCCGAGCGCGCCGAGGCCCTGCGTCGCCTCGCCGAGATCCAGCTCGAACGCGGAGCGATCGGCGACGCGCGCCGCTCGCTCGTCGCGGCGGGGTCCGAGGCCGCTCCCGCGGATCCCGTCGCCGCCTCCGTGGACGGCGACCTGGCCGAGCTCTCGATCAGGAGCGGCGAGCTCGCCCTCGCCGAGCGGTACGCCCGGGCGGCCGTGGAGCGGGCGGACGCGATCGACGATCGTCGCCTCGCGCGATCCGCCGGCACGACGCTCGCCCGGATCGCGCTCTGGCGCGGCGTCGGACCGGATGCGCTCGCGGCCGGCGGCGAGCCGACCGATGGTTCCGAGACCGCTCGATCCGACCTCGTGCTGGCCGGATCTGCGATCGCGCTCGGCGATCACGGGTTCGCTCGGGCCCGGCTCGAGGAGGCGCTCGGCGCGGCGAGCGAACGTGGCGACGAGGTGACGCGCCGGTCGGCTCTCGTCGGCCTCGCCATGCTCGAGCTCCGCGACGGCGCCTGGGAACGGGCCGACGGGTTCGCGCGGCAGGCGCGCGAGCTCGCGCACCGCCTGGGCGTGGCAGACGGGCTGGAGCTGGCACTCCTCGCCTACCTCGCGGCGGTCGCCGGCCGGGAGGAGGAGGCGCGAGCCGAGGCCGCCCTCGCGCTCGAACGCGCGGGAGACGATCGCGAGGCGGAGCTCTGGGCGACCGGAGCCCTCGGCGTCCTCGAGCTCTCGCTGGGACACGTCGAGCTCGCTCGCCGGCACCTGAGTGCGGCCGGCGAGGTGGCGACCGAGATGGGGATCGGCGAGCCGGCGGCGTTCCCCTTCCTCGCGGACGAGGCGGAGGCGCTGATCGCCTGCGGCGATCGATCGGCCGCGGAACGTCGCATCCGCTGGCTCGAGGGACGAGGGACCGCGCTCGGTCGCCGCTCGGCGCTCGCCGCGGCGGCGCGCTGCCGGGCGCTCCTGCTCGCCGAGGACGGCGCGTTGGGGCCGGCGCTCGTCGAGGCCGGATCCGCGGTCGAGCGCTCCGCCGAGCTGCCCCTGCCCTTCGAGCGCGCTCGGTCCCTGCTCACGCTCGGAACGCTCCGTCGCCGCGATCGGCAGAAGCGGGCGGCACGCGAGGCCCTGGAGTCCTCGCTCGCGCTCTTCGGATCGCTCGGGGCGGCGATCTGGGCCGAGCGCGTCCGCGACGAGCTGGCGCGGATCAGCGGTCGCCGGGCCGCCGCGGAGGAGCTCACCGACGCGGAGCTCCGGGTGGTCCGACTCGCCGCCGCCGGCCGGACCAACCGCGAGATCGCGAGGACGCTGTCGGTGAGCGTCCGAACGGTGGAGGGTCACCTCTCGCACGCGTACGCGAAGCTCGGGCTCCGCTCACGCACCGAGCTCGCGGTCTTCTTCGAACCCACCGACTGACGCTTCGTCACTCCCACGTGGTGGGCCGTCCAAACACGCGTGGTTCCGCCGGTTCCGCGCAGAACCCCCCTCCCTACGGTCGCGAGGACGGCATCTCGCGACACGAGAGGGAGGTGAACGAGATGACCTGGACGAAGATCCGGAGGTTCCTGGTGGTCGGGGCGGCGGGCGCGCTGAGCCTCGTCTCCACCGGAGTGGCGCACGCCGGAGACGACGAGCGCTGCCTCGGGCATGAGCCGACGATCCGCGGGACGTCCGGTCCGGACGTGATCGAGGGGACCGACGGTCGGGACGTGATCCTCGCCGGCGACGGGAACGATCAGGTCGAGGCCATGGGCGGCAACGACCTGGTGTGCGGGGGCGCGGGCGAGGACTTCCTGTCCGGCGGCGACGGCGAGGACCGGATCTCCGGCGGGCCCGGGAACGACGGCATCTACGGGCGGGACGGCGCGGACCTCGAGCTCGGCGGCGCGGGGAACGACGAGCTCACGGGCGGCGGCGCCGACGCGGGCGCGGACGTCCTGCGCGGCGGCAGCGGGGACGACTACCTGCTCGGGCAGAACGGCGACGACCGGCTCGACGGGGGACCCGGGAACGACGCCCTCCAGGGCGACGGCGGGAACGATCGGCAGGCCGGCGGCCCGGGCGACGACCTCGTCACCGGCAACATGGGCGACGACACGCTCGCCGGGGGCAGCGGTGACGACCGGGTCTTCGGGAACGACGCCGACGACCACCTCAACGGGATGTCGGGCGACGACACCCTGAACGGTGGGTACGGGGGCGACGCGTGCATCAACGGCGAGAGCACGGTGGCGTGCGAACGCTGACGGCCGGACCGAGCCATCCGTCGGTAGCATCCCGGCGGATGGCTCGGCGCGGCGACCTCAACGGGTGGTGGCGGTTCGGCATCGCCGTCGTCGGCGCGGTGATGTGGCTCTTCTTCCGGATCCGGGTCGTCGGCGCGGAGCGGATCCCCCCCACCGGACCGGCGATCGTGGCGAGCAATCACCTGAGCGCGCTCGACGGGGTCGTGCTCGCGCTCGTCGTGGGCAGATCCGGGCTGCGGATGACGAGGTTCCTCGTCGCGGCCGAGTTCTTCCCGAAGCCGGCGTTCGGATGGGCGCTCCGGACCTATCGACAGATCCCGCTCCATCGCGGCGAGGGCGACGTGCACGCGCTCGACGAGGCGATCCGTACGGTGC
Organism: Actinomycetota bacterium; assembly: GCA_036554665.1. Classification (GTDB taxonomy): domain Bacteria; phylum Actinomycetota; class UBA4738; order UBA4738; family HRBIN12; genus CALGFI01. The sequence continues at coordinate 19,014 of DATBMU010000097.1, forward strand.
GGTCTGGGGCCCTCGCCGGCATCTTCCCGGAGGGGCGGGTCAACCCGTCACCCGAGGACGGGCTTCAGCGCGGACGGACCGGGGTCGCTCGGATCGCGCTCGGCAGCGACGCCGTCGTCGTCCCCGTCGGGATCTGGGGAACGCACCGGCGCTACCCGCAGCAGGGCCTGCACTTCCGGCGACCCTGGCGGCCGACCGTCGCGATCGTCTTCGGGTCGCCGATGCGGGCCGAGGGCGATCCGCGTTCGACCCAGGACACGCAGCGCTTCACCGAGCTCCTGATGGAGCGCATCGAGGAGCAGGTGGACGAGGCGCGCCGGCGCTCGTGAGCCCGCTCGGGCGACGCACACCCCGCCGATCCCCGTACTTGCCACCCGTTCAGACCGGCTCGAGCACGTACGCCTCCGGCACTCCCCGCTCCCACGCAAGGAGATCGTCCCCGTCGACCGCCGCCCGCATCCGGGGCACGCCGGCCTCGAACGCCTCCTCCGACTCCCAGATCGCGAGCCCGACGAGCGTCCCGGTCCGACGGTCCCGCACCGTGTGGACCTCGCGCAGTCCGGGGATCGCGCCGTCGGCCTCCCCGAAGCGGTGCATCGAGTCGATCAGCAGCCCTTCCTTGCCGGGAAGGGGGTTGAGGATCGAGGGATGGACGAACACCCGTGGCCTCCTGTTCGGCGTCCGATCGACCCTATCCCAGCGAGACCGGCCAGGACTTACGGGATCCGGCCCGATCCCGGGAGGTGTCCGAGGATCCACGAGGCCGCGAGCCCCGCGACCCGCTCGAGCGCACCCGGCTCCTCGAACAGGTGCCCGGCGCCCTGCACGACCTCCAGCGCCGTCTCGGCGCGCATGCGCTGCTGCGCCTCGCGGTTCAGCGCCAGCACCTCGCGGTCGGCCCCACCCACGATCAGGAGGGTCGGCGCCGTGACGAGCTCGAGCGCGTCACCCGCCAGGTCGGGGCGGCCGCCGCGCGAGACCACCGCGGCCACCTCCTCGCGCAGCGAGCCCGCGGCGACGATCGAGGCCGCCGCTCCGGTGCTCGCCCCGAAGAACGCGAGCGGCAACGCCCGGGCCTCGGGACGGCCACGCACCCAGCGAGCCGCCGCCTCGAGCCGACCGGCGAGCAACCCGATGTCGAAGACGCGTGCGCGATCCTCGCCCTCCTCGCGCGACAGGAGGTCGAAGAGCAGGGTCCCCAGCCCGGAGGCGTTCAGCGCGACCGCGACGGCGACGTTCCGCGGCGACCGCCGGCTCGAGCCGCTCCCGTGTGCGAACGCGACGACGGCCGAAGCGCCGTCGGGGACGACCAGGTCGCCGGGGAGCCCGAGCGGATCGACGATCACCGACACGCCGGGCCGGCCCTCGTCCGGTCGGTGCGTGGCCCGCTCGCTCCTCTCAGGGAGCGGCGACCGCGGAGATCAGGTTCGAGTCGCGGAGCTTGCGTAGCGCCTCGCGCTCGATCAGGCGCACGCGCTCACCGGAGAGCCCGAGCACCTTGCCGGTCTCGCGCAGCGAGAGCGGCTGCCCGTTCTCGAGGCCGTAGCGGAGCGCCACGACGTGACGCTCCCGCTCGTCGAGGACCCGATCGACGGCGGTGCCGATCTCCTCGCGGAGAAGCGCGTCCTCGACCTCGTTGAACGGGGCGTCCGAGTCGACCTCCTCGATCAGGTCGCCGAGCTCCGTGTCCTCGCCCACGGGCGATTGCAGCGAGAGCGGCTCGCGGCGGCCCATCTCGGTGAGGTCGTCGATCTCCTCGACAGTGGTGTCGAGGGCCTTCGCGAGCTCCTCGCGCGAGGGCTCGCGGCCCATCGTCTGCGCGAACTGGAACCGCGTTCGGTTGAGCTTGCGGAGCCGGTCGTGGATGTGGACCGGGAGGCGGATCGAGCGCGAGCGGTCGGCGATCGCGCGGGTGATCCCCTGACGGATCCACCACGTCGCGTACGTCGAGAACTTGAAGCCGCGGCGCCAGTCGAACAGCTCGACGGCGCGCATCAGGCCGATGTTGCCTTCCTGGATCAGGTCGAGCAGCGGCAGCCCCTGGCCCTGGTACTTGCGGGCCACCGAGACGACCAGGCGGAGGTTCGCCATGATGAACCGCTGGCGCGCGGCCTCGGCCTTCCGCACCTCCTGGCGCGCCTTCATGATCGACTTCTCCGAACGCAGCCGGCCGGCGCGGAGCCGCTCCTCCGCGTCCTTGCCGTGCTCGATCAGGATGGCGAGCTCGACCTCCTCCTCCTTCGTGAGGAGGGGCTCGCGCGCCGCGGCCTCGAGGTACAGCCTCAGGTCGTCGGCGTCATCCGTGCCGAGCGGTCGTGCAGGTTCTGGCATCTACTCACGCTCCTCCTCGAAGCCTCGGCGAGCGCCAACCCACCGGAGGTCTTCGGGACCCTTCCTGTTCGCGGACATGGGCCGGGGCGCGAAGAAACGGGCCTCCCCGGGCCTTCGGTTGGCATCCTACCCAGGCCCCCCAGACCTGTAAAGGCGTCCCCACGTGGAGACCATGTGGAGACCGCCAACCGTGCCTGCCCCCCGGATCGCGAGGCTGGTGCACCCTGCGCCCGGGTCCGTCACGCACCGTTCGCTCCCCGAGGCGGCGCGGTTCGGCACGCCTACCCATCCGGCGACCGCTCCTGCCGCCCCACGAGGTAGGCCTCGCGGAGCCAGCCCAGGAGCTCGGCGTCCAGGTCCGCCGGCGAGGTCACCCGCGTGTCGTAGACCCAATCGCTGCGGCCGAGGTACGCGGCCTTCAGCCTGGGGCTCGCCACCTTGCGCTTCAACCAGAAGGAAAGGAGCACGTGATCGCGGCGGAACTTGACCCCGGCGAACCGCACCCGGGCCATCCAACCCGTGCGCGACCTCGACGAGACGTTCCTCACGCCCGGACCGAAGGAGCGGACGATCCGGCCGATCTCGCGGTAGAGCTCGACCTGCTCGCGCGGGCGCCCCTTCAGATGGTCCCGGACCGTCACCCGGACGCAGGAGTGCCACATGTTGGGCGTGACGAACCGGTTCCCGCATCGGGGACAGGTCCACAGGGGGCGCCGGGGCGCCGACATCCTCAGGCGACGCGGACCGACAGGACCGGCGCGATGCCCTCGGCGAGCTTGCTCCAGCTGGCGCCGCCGTCGGGCGATCCGAACACGTCGCCCGACGTCGCGCCGAAGTACAGGCCGAGCGGGTCGCGCCCGTCGTGGCCGAACGCCTGACGCAGCACCGTGAGGAACCCCGCTCGCGGCAGGCCCTCGGACCGAGGCGCCCAGGAGCTGCCGGCGTCCCGGGTCTCGAAGACCCGTACCCGCCCCTCCGCGGTGACCCGATCCTGGTCCGAGTTCAGCGGGATCACGAACGCCGAGTCCGGATCGGCGGGGTCGATCACGAGCGGGAACCCGAAGTCCGAGGGCAGCCCGCCCGCGATGCTCGTCCACGAGCGACCGGCGTCGTCGGATCGGTAGACGCCGCCGTGGAACTGCATGAACAACCGCTCGGGCATGAGCGAGGCCCGGTGCATGTTGTGGATGCACCGCCCGAACGGCTGGTCCCAGGCCTCCTCCGGGAGGTACCGGGGCTGCAGTCCCGCGTTGCCCACCTCCCACGTCGAGCCGGCGTCCTCGGTGACGAAGACGCCGACCGCCGAGACGCCGAGCGCGAGCCGGTTCGGGTCGTCCGGCCACGGACAGATCGTGTGCACCATCAGGCCGCCCAGCCCGGGGACCCACTCGGGGCGGCCCGGGTGCTCCCAGAAGGCGCGGTTCGGCTGCCACGACAGCCCGCCGTCCCGGCTCTCGAACAGCGCGGCGGGGTCGACGCCGGCGTACAGGAGCCCGTCCTCCTCGCCGGGGGTGATGACCCAGATGCGGACCACGCTCGCGTCCTCGCCGCCCGGAAGGCGAGGGCCGTCGCTCTGCTCCCAGTCACCCGACGGGTCATCCGTCACGAAGATCCGCGGGCCGAACTGCCCGTGCGTCACGCTCGCCAGGTAGCGCCCCGAGCGCGGGTCGCGGATCGCGTACTCGACCGCGCTGCCGGGGAAGGCGCGCGCGGCCACCTCCATCGGCCCCTCGCGCTCGCCACGGAGCACGAACAGGCCCTTGCGGGTGCCGACGAGGACCTCCGCCGACCCGGAACCTCCCGAGACGGCCCCGACGATCTCGAGCCGGGCGGTCTCGGGCAGGGTGGCGTCGCCGCCCACGCGCTCGCCGTCGAGGAAGACCGCGACGTGCTCCCGGACGCGGCCCTGGTCGTCCAGGACCCAGCCGCCGAGCCTGGGGTGCGCCCGCTCGAGGTCGCGGAGCGCGTCGCCGACGGTCGCGCCGGACACGGGAACCTCGCGCTCGCCTTCCGCGAGGTCTCGGAGGGGCGGTCGCAGGCGCACGACGGCCATCGTCGGAGTCTAGCCCGGCAGCTCCGCCCGGACCTTCCGGTTCCCTGCCGTCCAGTTGGTCGGCCGACGGCGTCGGGGCGCGGCGCGAGGTCGTCACTCCCGCCGAGGCGACGCATCATGGGAGGCGCGAGACGGGAGCGAGATGACGATCGAGATGCCGGACAGCCGGTGGGTGGACCTGGACGGCCCGACCCACTTCGTCACCTGGGAGGGCTCGGGGACGCGCACGTTCGTGCTCGTCCACGGCCTGGGCGGGTCGCTGTTGTCCTGGCTCGCGGTGGGCCCGGGGCTCGCGGAGCACGGCCGCGTGCTCGCGCTCGACCTCCCGGGGTTCGGACGGACGCCGCGCGCCGGGCGGAGGAGCCGCGTCTCGGACAACCGGACGCTCGTGTCCCGGTTCCTCCGGGAGGTCGTCGGCGGAGGGCCCGTTGTGCTCTGCGGGAACTCGATGGGCGGCGGCATCGCGATGCTGCAGTCGGCGCTCGAGCCCGCGTCGGTCGAGGGTCTGGTCCTGTCGAACTCGGTGTTCCCGTGGGTGTGGGGCGCCGTGCCCGCTCCGATCGTGATGGCGGGCTTCGGCCTCTACCAGCTCCCGCGGGTCGGCGAGTGGGTGTCGCGTCAGCGCATCAGCCGCCTCGAGGCCGAGCGGGCGATCCGGCTGGGGCTCAAGATCGTCGCGACGGACCCCTCACGGATCGACCCCGACCTCGTTCGAGCGCACGTCGAGCAGCTCGTCCGGCACCAGGCCAACGACGACGCGGGCGCCGCCTTCGTCGAGGCCGCGCGCTCGCTCGTCGCCCTCGGTCGCCGACCGGAGGCGGCCCGCTGGATCCTGGACGCGGTCACGTGCCCCGTGCTCGTGATCCACGGACGTGAGGACCGTCTCGTGCCGCTCCGGTACGCGGAAGCGGCCCTGTCCGGCCATCCGAGCTGGGAGATGCGGTTGCTCCCCAAGGTCGGCCACGTCCCACAGATGGAAGCCCCCGATCGGTGGCTCGCGGCGGTGGAGGAGTGGCTCGAGCATGTGCCCGCCGCGGACGAGCCCGACCGGACGAGCGGATCGAGCGTGGCCTAGACGCCCGCCGCCTTGGCGAGCTCGGCGAGGGCATCGTCGAGCGCCACGGCGAGCGCGTCGATGTCGGGCATCCCGTCCCAGTCCCCCGTCAGGCCGAACGCCATCGTCCCGGCGATCGACGTGCAGGCGATCGAGAGTGCGGAGTTCTCGCCGAGCGGCATCGACGGATAGGTGGCGATGAGGCGCGCGCCGGCGAGGTACATCGGCTGCTGCGGCCCCGGGATGTTCGAGACGACGAGGTTGAACCACGGTCCCCGGCTCGCGGCGCGCGCGGCCGCGGCGAGGAGTCCACCCGGCGCGTACGCGCCGAGCCCGATGATGGTGTCGGCGCTCATCGCCATCATCGATCCCTTCAGGTGCTGCGTCCCCTCGCGGACGATCGCGAGCCGGCGCTCCGGGGACATGGAGCCGATGGGGAGGTCGACGAACGCCGGCGCGACCCGGTTGCCGAGCGGCTGGTCCTCGCCTCCGCGGACCGAGACCGGCACCAGCACGCGGAGGGAACGGCCCCTCGTCGGCGCCTTGCGGGCCTTCATCAGGCGGTGCAGGGCCCCGCCGACGACGGTCAGCACCACGTCGTTCACGGTCCCGCCGAGCGAGTCCTTGATCTCCTTGAAACGCTGGAACGGTGCCTCGGCCGTCGCGAACCGCCGGTTCGGACCGATCTGGACGTCGAGCGGCGACGGCGGCCGCGCGCCCATGTCGAAGATGCTCCGCACCCCCGACATCACCGTCCCGAGGTCGAGCGCCGCGATGGCCGGCGCCCGGCGGACGTTCTCGATCGCCGCCGAGACGGCCCGCATCGGATGCAGGACGAGGTCGCGGAGCGACTCCTCGAACAGGTCCTGGCGCGAGGGCTCGGGTTCGGGGTTCCACGCGGGCTCGGGGGGAGGCGCCGGGGGCCTCGGGGACAGGTCGTACATCGCCGCCGCCAGGTTCATCCCCGACAGGCCGTCGATCATCGCGTGGTGCACCTTCATCAGCGTGGCGACGTGCCCGTCCTCGAGGCCTTCGAACACGTAGAGCTCCCACAGCGGCTTCGTCCGGTCGAGCGGACGCGACAGCACGCGCTGGACCGCGTCGGCGAGCTCCCGGCGACCGCCCGGCGCGGGGAGCGCGGCCCTGCGGACGTGGAAGTCGAGGTCGAACTGGGCGTCGTCGACCCACAGCGGCAGCCCCAGGTCGAACGGCACCGCGAGGACCTTCTGCCGGAACCGGGGCGCGACGTGCAGCCGGTGCGTCATCGCGGCGGCGACGTCCTCCACCCGAAGCCGCCCTCCGGGGCAGGTCGAGGGGTCGAGAACGGATAGCGCCGCGACGTGCATGTGCATCGGGGGACGCTCGAGGTAGAGGAACGACGCGTCGAGGGCCGAGAGGCGTTCGGGGCTCACGGGCACACGGTACCGCTCCGCAGTCGCGGCGTGAACCGGTGCTACCCTGCGCGCCGATGCGCCCCCCGCTCCGGGTCGCCCTCGCCGTCGCCGTCGTCCTCCTCGCGCTCCCGCCCCCCGCCACGGCGACCGAGGACGGGGGCCAACGGACCGTCGAGATGCTCGACAACGTGTTCGCGCCGCGGATCGTCCGCGTTCCCGCCGGCGGTTCGGTCCGGTGGACGAACGCCGGGCGGAGCCCCCACGACGTCGTCGCCGACGACGGCTCGTTCGCCTCGGAGGTGCTGCAGCCGGGGGAGGCGTTCGAGGCGACCCTCGGGGTGGAGGGCGCGGTCCCGTTCCACTGCTCGCTCCACGGCGCGCCCGGCGTCGGGATGACCGGGGTGGTCCTGGTCGGCGACGCCCCGATCCCCGGGAGCTTCTCGGATGTCGGACCCGGTCGAGAGGACCCGCCGACCCTGCCGGGCGCCACGATCCGTGTCCCGGAGGACGCGCCGACGATCCAGGCCGCGGTCGACGCGGCCGAGCCCGGTGGGCTCGTGCTCATCGCACCGGGCGTCTACGAGGAGGCCGTGGTCGTCACGACCCCCTTCGTCACGATCCGAGGTCTCGACCGCAACGAGACGATCCTCGACGGCAGGTTCGAGCTCGACAACGGCATCGCGGTGATCGAGGCCGACGGCGTCGCGATCGAGAACCTCACCGCGCGGAACTACCTGCTCAACGGCTTCCTCTGGTCGAGCGTGTTCGGCTACCGGGGCTCGTACCTGACCGCGCACAACGACGGTGACTACGGGCTGTACGCGTACGACTCGGTCTACGGGCAGTTCGATCACTCGTACGCGAGCGGCCACCCGGACTCCGGCTTCTACGTCGGTCAGTGCCGGCCGTGCCACGCCGTGGTGACCGACGTGCTCGCCGAGGGCAACGCGCTTGGGTTCAGCGGGACGAACGCCGGCGGCGACCTGTTCGTCGTGAACTCCGAGTGGCGCGACAACATGGCCGGGATCGTGCCGAACACGCTCGATTCCGAGGAGCTCGCGCCCCAGGCCGACGCGGTCATCGCCGGCAACTGGGTGCACGACAACAACAACGTCGACGCCCCTGCCAAGGCGCTCCAGTACCCGGCGCTCGGGATGGGCATCGTCGTCAACGGCGGCCGCGACAACCTCGTCACGCAGAACCTGGTCGAGGACCACGTGAACCTCGGGATCGCGCTGCTGCCCTCCCCGGACGAGCGGGTCTGGCTCACCGAGGGCAACATCGTCCGCGCGAACCTCGTCCGCGGGACGGGCGACGCCGACCTCGCGCTCGTCGCACCGGCGGCCGGCGGCGATTGCTTCGAGGACAACGCGTTCTCGACGAGCCTGCCGGTGGCGATCGAGTGGCGGCACGGCTGCGACTCGTGGCTCCGGCCGATGGCCGGGGGTTCCGTCGGCGCGGCGATCGGCCCGCTCACGCGGTTCCTCGAGGCGAGCGCCGGCGAGCTCGAGGTCGGCGACTGGCGCACCTACCCGGCGCCGCCGCCGCAGGAGAGCATGCCCGCCGCCGACGCGGCGCCCCCGAACCCGGCGATCGCCGAGGTCTCGGTCCCCCAACGCGTTCAGATCCGCGACGCGCGCGAGCTCGACGTGCCCGCGTCGTCCGACGTCTCACAGGAGGTCACCGTGCTCGGCATACCGCTCGCCACCGGCTTCTTCGGGATCCTCGTCGGGATGTACGCGTACGTGCTCCCGCTGATCCTGTACTCGGCGTGGGTCTCGATCGCGCTCTGGGACCTCGCGCGGCAGGACGCCGTGCCCAACGCGCGGCGGATCGGATGGATGGCGGCCGTGATCGCCGTCCCGGTGCTCGGACCGGTCGCCTACTACGCGTTCGGCCGGTCGCCGATCCAGCGATCGCTCCGCCTCATGCTGGTGGCGGGAGGGGTGGGGATCTACCTGGCGCTCGCGACGCTCGGCGTCGTCCTGGCGACCTGATCAGCCGACGACCACGGTGCCGGTCATGCTCGGGTGGATCGCGCACGCGTAGGCGATCGGCCCGTTGCCGTCGACCGTGACCGAGAACGTCGCGCCGGCCTCGAGCGTGCCCGAGTCGAACGATCCGTCGTCGGCCGTGACGGTGTGGGGTGTCGGGTCGTCGTTCGTCCAGGTCACCTCGGCCCCGGGCTCGGCGCGGAGGTCGCCCGGCGTGAACGCGAAGTCCACGATCGACACCGTCGGTGCCGCTCCGCTCGTGCCGCCGCCGGCGGGGGTGACGAGCGGCGCGTCCCTGCGAACCTCCAGGAACCCCTCCATGCCCATGTCGTCGTGGCCGTCGACGAGACACTCCACCTTGTAGAGGCCGGCGGGCAGGTGCAGCGTCAGGCTGGTCGACTCCCCGGGCTGGAGCAGGTTCGTCTCGGCCTTGAGCCCGTCGCCGCTGCCCGAGCCGCTCGAGTCGCCCTCGATCTCGATCTCGAACCCGTGCGCCATCGTCCCGCGGTTCTCGATCTGGAAGGTGACCTCGCCGGGCCGGATGACCGCCGCCTCGAGGGTCAACGCCCACTCGCCGAGGCCCACCAGGAGCCCCTCGTCGCGCGGGTCCACCTTCCGGTCGGCCCCCGACCCTCCGTCGCCGCGATCCTCTCCGGAGGTGCCCTCGGGCGTCGACGCGGGGGTCGAACCGTCGGGCGTCGCTTCGGGCTCCACCGCGTTCGAACAGGCGGCGAGCAGCAGGGGCAGGATCAGCGCGAGCCGGAGCGTCCGTGTCATGCCCTCGAGGTTAGGGAGCCGCGGGTTAAGGCCCGGCCAAGCCGGGTCCAGGACCCCGTTAGGGGATCTGCTGCTCCTGCGGCGTGGCGGCCCGGGCGAGGCTCGCGATCACCGCGCCCGCCAGGATCAGGGCGCCACCGAGCGCGGTGCCGGCGCTCACGGACTCGCCGAGGAACAGGAACCCGAGCAGCGCGGCGGACAGCGGCTCGGTCGCCGAGATGATCGACGTGCGCACCGCGCCGACCCGCTGGAGCGCGCCGAGGAGGCACACGAACGCGCCGGCCGTCGCGATGCCCATCAGGAGGATCGCCCAGCCGTCCGCCGCCACGACCGGCATCGTGAACCGGCCCGAGAGCGCCGAGAACACGAACAGGCCGGTCGCCGCGCCCACGCTCACCCAGACCGCGCTCGTGAGCGGGCTCGTCCGCCGGAGCACGAGGTCGGTGCCGACGAGGTACGCGCTGTACGTCACGGCCGCCGCGAGCGCGAACACCACGCCCGCGGTCTCGATCGACAGACCGGCACCCGTGCCGACGACGATCGCGGATCCGACGAGCGCGCACGCGAGCGCGACGAGCGTGGGGCGTCCCGGCGCCCCGCGCCCGATCGCCCACGCGCCGAGCGTCACGAACACCGGGTAGGTGAAGAACAGGAGCGTGACGGCCGCCACCGTGCCGTGCTTGGAGGCCGTGAAGAAGAAGGTCGCCTCCACCGCGTACCCGAAGAGCGCGAGCGCGGCCAGGCCGACGCGCTCGCCCGGCTCGGCGAGCAGGGGTCGCCGGAGCGCGAGCACCACCGCGCCCAGCAGCAGCCCGGCGACCGCGAAGCGGAACGCGAGCATCGACTCGACCGACATCCCGCGTTCGAGCACGCGCTTGCCGAGGACGACGACCGTGCCGAACAGCAGGGACGCGGCCGCCGCGAGCAGGCCGCCGACGACGTCCGGACGCGCGGGGTCCCCGGGAGCGCTCGACAAGTCAGTCGCGCTCGACGAGCTCGATCCGCATCCGCTTGAAGCCCTTGCCCTTGTTCTCGGTCTTCACGACGCGGACGCGACCGACCTCGCCGGTGGAGCGGACGTGCGTCCCACCATCCGCTTGCCTGTCGAGCCCTCCGATGTCGATCACGCGGATCGGGTCGACCGACTCGGGGATCAGGTTCACCTTGGTCCGGATGAGGTCCGGATCGGCGAGCGCCTCGGCCCTGGGGAGGAAGCTCACCGCGACGGGACGGTCGGCCTCCAGCTCGGCGTTCAGCTCGTCCTCGACCTCGCGGCCGAACTCCGCACCGATCGTCTCGAGCTCGAAGTCCATCCGCGCCGTGCCCGGCTCCATGTTGCCGCCGGTCACCTTGGCGCCGTAGTCGCGGAAGACGATGCCCGACAGGGCGTGGAGCGCCGTGTGCGTCCGCATCAGCATGTGCCGGCGCCCCCAGTCGATCTCGGCGACGACCGGCACGCCCTCCGCCGGCGGCTCGCCCTCGACGGCGTGCACGAGCGCTCCCTCCCGCTTGAACGTGTCGACGACACGGACCGTGCCGCCGTCCCACCGAAGCACGCCCGTGTCGCCCGGCTGTCCGCCGCCCCGCGCGTAGAACACCGTTCGGTCCAGGACGACGCCGCCTTCGGTCACGGCGGTCACGACCGCCTCGCACGACCGCGCGTAGGCGTCGGTGGAGGAGAGCTCCTCGGTCATCGTTGCGAGAGGGTACCCGACCCCTCGGAGCCGCCGTCCGTCCCCGGGAAGTTGCGCTCGCCGGCCCGGATCGGGACCGAGAGCCGGTTCTCGGCGGGCGGGATCGGACAGCTCCACTCCGGGTTGTACGCGCAATACGGGTTGTAGGCCAGGTTGAAGTCGACCTCGACGATCCCGTCCGGACCCGGCGGCTCGACCTCGAGGTACCGGCCCGCGCCGTAGGTCTCGTTCCCGCTGGTGGAGTCCCGGAAGGGCAGGAAGAGCTCCGCCGTCTCCGGCGACCCGAACAGCGTCAACCGCGCGGACGCTCCGTCGACCTCGAACCGCACGATGCCCGCCCGTCGGTACTCGCGCTGCTCGCCGGTCGTCGTCGGCATCACGATCGGTTCGTCGACGTCGACCCCGCTCACCTCGAGCTCGGTCCGGACCTCGAGTGCGGGGTCCTCTTCGAAGTACGCGAGCCCTCCGAACGACGCCCGTTGCGAAGGCGTGAGTGGCGAGCGTGGATCGTCGCGGAAGAAGGCGTCCTTGGCCGCGCGGAACCGCTCGAGCTCGCTCATCCCGTCCTCCATCCGCGTCATCCGTCCCCCGCGATGAACGAGGACACCCGCGCGACGAGCTCCGGAAGCCTCGCGAAGAGCTCGTCCTGATCGGCGAACTCGATCAGCTCGGCGTTCGGCAGGAGCTCGGCCAGGAGCCTCCCGAGCTCGGCCGGGTGGATCTCGTCACCCTCGATGCAGACGATCAGCGTCGGGATCGAGACCGCTCGCAGCAGCTCTCGATCGGGGATCGGCCAGTCGTCCACCACGCCGTGGATGGCCCGGGCCAGGCCGTCCGGGTCGTCGTGCTGCCACAGCACGCGATCGAGGTCCAGCCGCCACGGCGTCTCGAGGTACTCCGCCGCGCGCCGGGGATCGTTCAGGACGACCTCGAGCGCCTCGCCGGGAGCCGCGCCCTCGAGGTCGCCGGCGAGCGCGTGGTAGCGGCCCGCGAGGGAGAACGGCCGGTCGAGACCGGCGGGCAGGAGCCAGGCCATCCGCTCGAACCGATCGGGCACCCGGCAGACGAGGTTCCCGATCGCGCCCGCCCCGAGCGATGTCCCGATCGCGACCGTGGCTCCGAACGCGTTCGCCACGGCGTCGACGTCCCGCGCGAAGTCCCCGAAGCGGTAGCCGGTCGCCGGGCTGCTCGAACGCCCGTGACCGCGGAAGTCGAAGCGGACCTTCGTCCCCGGGACGAGCGGCGTGAACGCCGCGAGCTCGTTCCGGTTGTTCGTGAGGCCGTGGGCGAGCACGGTGACGGGCTCGCCGTCGCCGTCGACCTCGCAGTACAGCGTGGCGTCGTCGGTGAGGACCTCGGGCACGGGGCGACCTCCTGGAGCCGCGTACGATACCGCTCCGGTGGGTGGCCGCAGTGTCCGAGATCGCCGTCACACCGCTCGGCGCCGGGAGCTTCCGCGTCCGGGTGGACGAGGGCGCCTCGAGCACCGAGCACGAGGTCACCGTGGACCCGGCCGACCTCGAGCGTCTCGGCGACGGCTACGCCTCGCCCGAGGCGTTCCTCCGAGCGTGCTTCGAGTTCCTCCTCGAGCGCGAGCCGAAGGAGTCGATCCTGCAGCGCTTCGACGTGTCGGTGATCGGCCGGTACTTCCCGGAGTTCGAGGAGCGGATCCGCCGAGCCTGATCAGCCGCCGATGGCGTCGAGCGCGCGCCGGGCCTGCGCCAGGTGGAACCGGTCGTGCCCGGCGATGAGGCGGAACGTCAGCTCGTAGCTCTCGGGCCCGCGCTCGGCGTGCACTCCGAACCGCGCGCGATCGCCCTCGGGCGTCCGTCGCCACAGGGCGAGGTTCGCCGCCCTGAGAGCCTCCAGCGTGGACAAGAGCTCCGCGGGGTGCTCGTCCCGGCCGC
>DATBMU010000118.1:0-16280 GCA_036554665.1 Actinomycetota bacterium
CCGTCGCGCGGGTCGGTCCAGTCCCGTCCGCCGGTCGCGAGATCGACGAAGTTCGCGACGGTCTTCGGGGCGTGCTCGGGCATCAGCCGGACGGTGAACGATCCCATCGACGTGACGAACGTGGCGGTGGTCATGGCGGGCCTCCCTCGGCGTCTCGCGGAGGCGGCAGTCTACCGTCGCGTCCGGGGTGGCCCGCCTCGACCGCACGTCACATGTCGGCCGCTCGCCGGACGGGCCGGCGGATCCGGCGCCGGCGCGGAGAGCGCACGATGCGTCCCACCTGCGCAAGGGAGATCAGCTCCGACGTCCGGAGCCTCGAGAGCTCGGTTCCGATCTGCGCGTGCATCAGGCCACCTCCTTGTCCGCGGCGTCCCGGAACCGACCGAGCACCCGGATCCACCCGGTGCCGTAGTCGGCGCGGGCCTCCTCGGCGATCTCGCCGAGGCGCTCCCAGCCGCGGTGCTCCAGCTCCACCAACGTCCCCCCGCCCTCCGGCGTGAACCGGACCTCGAGCTCGGTCGGGGGCCGGGCGCTGAACGACGGGTGCCAGGACAGGACGAAGCGACCGGGCGGTTCCCACACGAGCACCTCGGCCCACGGCAGGACCTCGCCGTTGGACAGGTGCTCGAGGACCTTCCCGCCGACCCTGCCCTGGAACTCCACGCGCTCGACCTTCACGCCCTCGCCCTCGAAGTCGCTCGTTGCGCGGGAGTGGGTGTCGAGCGGCCACCAGGTGTCCATGCGCGCCGTGAAGAGCTCGAACGCGAGCTCCGGGGTCGCCCGCACCGAGACCGAGCTGCGGATCGGCTCGACCGTGCTCATCGGTTCCGTCCCGCTCATGCGTTGCCTCCCTCCCGGGCCGCCGCGTCGGCGGCCTCCTTGAACGCCTCGAGCGCGACGTCCCAGTAGCGCTCCAGGTACGCGCGGAGCGCCGAGAGCCCCTCCGGGTCGACGCGGTACAGGCGCCTCGTCCCCTCCTGCCGATCCCGCACGAGCCCCGCCTCCTTCAGGACGCGGAGGTGCTGCGAGACGGCCGGCCGGCTCACCGGCAGGTGCCTCGCGATCTCGCCGACCGGCTGCGCCCCGCCGCGCAGGACCTCCAGGACCGCCCGCCGGGTGGGATCGCCCAGCGCGTCCAGCACCCTCGCCGTCGCCTCTTGGTAAACCATGACTTACGGTAAGTTACGGCTTACCACGTGTCCTTGTCAAGGGGCGGGCCGGGGCCGGATTAGGCTCGGCCGGTGAGCACCGACGCGCGCGAGCGGACGCCCTGGGCGGACCTGGCCCGGTGGGTCGTCCCCGGCGTGATCGTCTTCTCGATCACGGTGCGCGTCGTGGTCGGCATCTCCGTGGTCGCGGACCTCGCCGACGGCGACTCGACGAGCGGCTACATCGACCGCTTCGCCGAGATCGCGACGGACCCGGGGCGTCCGTACCGCGACCGGGACGTCGAGTACCCGCCCGTCTCGCTCGTGGCGATCGTGCTCGTCGGCACGCCGGAGGAGGGGTCGACCGGCATCCGGGTGCTGTGGCTGACGCTCGCGCTGGACGCGGCGGTGGCGCTGTCGCTGCTGTGGGGATGGGGAGCCCGGGCGACCGCCGCGTACCTCGGCGCGAGCCTCCCGGTCTTGGTGCCGATGTACACGACGCTCGACCTGCTGCCGGTCGCGCTCGCGTCCTGGGCGGTCGCGCTCGCGTGGCGGCGGCGGGAGCGGGCCGGCGGCGCCCTGCTCGCCGCGGCGATCCTCGCGAAGGTGTGGCCGGTGGTGCTCGTGCCCGGCCTCGTGGTGTGGGGGCGACGACGGGCGCTGGCCTGGGCGGTCGGCGCGCTGGCCGTCGGGACGCTCCTGTGGGTGTCGTGGGGCGGCGTCGGGGCGCTCGGCCAGGTCGCCACCCAGCGCCACACGCCCGGATGGGAGGCGGAGAGCACCGTCGGCGCGATCGTGTGGATCGTCGGCGACGAACGCGTGCAGAACGTCCGGGACAGCCCGCGGGTCGGCACCGCTCCGGCCTGGGCCAAGCTCGCGCTCCTCGGCGCGACGGCGCTCGGCGTGGCGGCCGTGTGGATCCGCGCGGCCCGTCGCGGCGCCCCGGTCGAGGTGGGGGCGCCGTCGCTCGCGTGCGTCGCCGTCCTGCTGTTCTGCTCGCCGATCTACTCCTACCCGTACGTCCTGTGGCTGCTGCCGTGGACGGCGCTCGCGCTGGTCGAGGGGCGGCGCGCGCTCGGCTGGCTCGGGGTGGCCGTGATCGTCTTCACGGCCGTGACGTTCGAGCTGCTGACGGACGGGACGGTCCCCGTGCAGATCGCGCTCGTGACCCGGAACCTGCTCACCGGGGCGATCCCGGTCGTCTACCTCGTGGCCCGGTCGAACGTCAGGACGACGACAGCTGTCGAGCCAGCGCCGACGGGTCCGTGACGGGCAGCCGGCAGGTGAAGCGCTCGCAGACGTAGGCGGTCGGCCGGCCCTCGAGCTGCGGGCGGTCGAGCAGGAGCGCGACGGCGGCCCGGGCCGCGGCGTCGCCCGGGTCGGCGACGGCGAGCACGTGGTTCGGCAACCACCGGCGGACCGTCACCTCCTCGACGAGCGCGCGGGTCCCCTCGGCCGCGGGATCGCCGACCACCGCGATCTCGCGCACCGGGCCGAGGAAGCGGTCGAGCGCGCAGAGCGCATGGCCGAAGCCGCTCGGGGCGCCGGCCATCGCGTCGCGCACCAGCCGGAGCGCGGACGTGCCGATCCGCTCATGATCGGGCTCGCCGGTGAGGTGCGCGAGCCGCAGCAGCACGTCGGCCGCCGCCGAGTTCCCGCTCGGGACGGCGTTGTCGTACAGGTCCTTCGGGCGGAGCACGAGCGTCTCGGCGTCCGAGCCCGTCTGGAAGAACCCGCCCCGCTCGGCGTCGTGGAAGAGCCGGATCAGCTCCCCGGCGAGGGCGCTCGCCTCCGTGAACCAGCGGAGCTCGAACGTGGTCTCGTACAGGGTCAGGCACGCGTCCGCCATCAGCGCGTGATCGTCCGCGAACCCGGGGCGGCCGCCTCGCCCCGCCCGCCAGGAGCGGAGGAGCCGGCCGCGGTCGTCGCGCAGGTTCGACAGGACGAAGTCGGCGGCGCCGACCGCCGCCTCCACGTAGCGAGGCTCGCCGAGGGCCCGACCGACCTCGGCGAGCGCCGAGATCGCGAGCCCGTTCCACGCCGCGAGCACCTTGTCGTCGGTCGCCGGGCGGACGCGCCGTTCGCGCGTCCGGAACAGCTCCGCGCGCGCGGCCTCCACCGCCCGTTCGAGCTCCGCGACGTCGATCCCGCGCTCCTCGGCGACCGCCTCGAGGGGAGTTGGGACCCACAACACGTTGGTCCCCTCCCAGTTGCCGTGGGGGGCGGCGCCGAGCGCGGCCGCGGCGTCCTCGCCGGCGATCGCGACGAGCTCGTCCCACGACCAGACGAAGAAGCGGCCTTCGACGCCCTCGCTGTCGGCGTCCTGCGAGGTCGCGAACCCGCCACCGGGCTGCCGCATCTCGCGCAGGAGGTACTGGCAGGTCTCCATGGCGACCCGGCGGTGGCGCTCGGCGCCGGTCACGAGGAACGCGCGGAGGTACAGGCGGGCCAGCAGCGCGTTGTCGGAGAGCATCTTCTCGAAGTGCGGGACGTGCCACCGCTCGTCGGTCGCGTACCGGTGGAACCCGCCGCCGACCTGGTCGTACATCCCTCCCGCCGCCATGCGATCGAGCGTCGTGGTCACCATGGCGAGCGCGTCGGGGTCGCCGCGCAGGTGCCGGCGCAGCAGGAACTCGAGCGTCATCGGCTGGGGGAACTTCGGCGCGCCGCCGATGCCGCCCCACGCGGGGTCGAACGCCGCCCGGAGCGCCCTCGAGGCTTGCGCAGCAACGTCCTCGGAGAGCTCCTCGCGCGAGGCTCCGAGCATCGCGGCCCGCGAGATCGAGGCCACGACGCGCGCCCCCTGCTCCTCCACCTCCTCGCGCCGCGTGGCCCACGCGTTCGCGATCGCGGTCAGCACCGCGCGGAACGCGGGGAGCCCGTGCCGGGCCTCGTCCGGGAAGTACGTGCCGGCGTAGAACGGCTTGCCGTCCGGGGTCAGGAACGCGGTGAGCGGCCAGCCGCCGTGACCCGTCATCGCCTGCACCGCGTCCATGTAGATCGCATCGAGGTCGGGTCGCTCCTCCCGGTCCACCTTGATCGAGACGAAGTGCTCGTTCATGAGCACGGCGGTCCCCGGATCCTCGAAGGACTCGCGCTCCATCACGTGGCACCAGTGGCAGGCGGCGTAGCCGATCGACAGGAGGATCGGCTTGTTCTGTTCGCGCGCGAGCCCGAGCGCCTCGTCGCCCCACGGGTACCAGTCCACGGGGTTGCCCGCGTGCTGGAGCAGGTACGGGCTCGTCTCGCCGGCGAGCCGGTTCACGGCATCGCGGCGGCCGCGTCGTCGAGGAGCCCGTCGACCGCCGAGATCATCGGCGACGCGCCCAGGGCATCGAAGACGTCACGCGCCGAGCGCAGGGTCGCCTCGGCCGCCGGGTCGCCGATCGCGCGCCGGCAGCGGCCCTCGCCGAGCAGCGCGAAGGCGCGCTCGGGGAGCGAGCCGTAGCCGAGCCAGGCGGTGGCGCACGCGGCGTACCGCTCGGCGGCGCCGGCATGGTCGCCGCGCGCCTCCGCCAGGATCGCTCCCGCGGTCGCGACCGCGTGATGCGTCCTGGCGGTCAGCGCTCGATCCTCGGCCTCGAGCAGCTCGCCGATGCGGTCCACGTGCCCGCACTCCGCGAGGACCCGGGCGGCATCCGGGAGGAACTGCAGCCGGTACGAGGCGTGGGTCTCGGTGACGCGCGCGAACTCCTCCAGCAGGTCCGCGGCCGTCGAGTCGTGGCCGCGGATGTGCTCGAGCACGGCGCCGAACGTGAGTGCCGGCGCGAGGAACTCGGCGCGCTGGAGGATCCGGACGCGGGGCAGGAACTCCTCCTCGACCAGCACGGCCGCCTGGAGCTCGCCGCGGCGCGCCAGCACGATCGCCCGGTAGAACTGCGCGAACGTGCGCATCTGGCCGCCGCCCTCCTCGCGGTCCCACGCCTCGATGTCGCGCGCCGTCTCGAGGACCCGGTCCCACTCGCCGAGGTCGTACAGGGCCTCGAGCTGGCCGCACTTGCTCCAGTACTCCTCGGTGCTGAACCCGCGGACGTGCGCGAACTCCACGGCCGAGTCCCACACCTGGAGCGAGATCGCGGGCCCGTCGAGCAGCCAGAGCTGGTAGGCGAGGTTGCCGTAGGAGACCGCGGTCTCGACCCCGATCCCGAGGTCGAGCCCGAGCCGGAGCGCGGCCCACAGGTCGGCGAGGCCTCCGGCGTCCCCCAGCTCGCACCTCGCCGCGCCGAGGTTCTGGCGCGCCCGGACGACCTCCTCCTCCATGCCCAGGTCCTCGGCGAGCCGCAGCGTGCGCTCGGCGAAGTCGCGGCACTCCTCGAAGCTCCCGATCGCGAGCATGTGACCGGCCGAGCGCGAGTACGCGCGCGCGAGCGCGGGTCCGGGCGGCTCCCGCTCCAAGATCGAGACGGCCTCGCGCAGGAGCTGGCCGGTCTCCTTCAGGTCGCCGAGCTTGTGCAGCGCGCGGGTCTTCAGCGCGAGCGTCTGGCCGACGGCGACCATGTCGTCGGCCGCGAGGAACCCGGTGATCGCGAGGTCGAAGCGGCGCCGGGCCTCGCTGAAGCGGCCGAGCGTGGTCTCCGCCTCGGCGAGCCGGGCAAGGGCTCGCGGTCGCTCCGGGTGCGCGTCCGGCAGGAGCTCGACGGCGCGACGGTAGTGGCGCTCGGCCGATCCCGCGTCCACGCGAGCGCTGCGATCGCCGGCCACGACGAGCTGGCGGACCGTGAGGTCGCGGAGCTCGGCCGCGTCGCCGGAGCCCGCATCGAGCGCGAGCTCGAGGGCCTCGCCGTAGTGGTACGCCAGGACCTCCGCCTGGTCCGCGAGGCGATCGCGCGCGGCCTCCTCGAGCCAGGCGGCGGCCGCGCGGTGCTTCGCGCCGCGCTCGGCCCTCGGCAACTGGGCGTAGGCGACGTCCCGGACGAGCAGGTGCCAGAACGCGTACTCCTCGTCGCCCTTGACGGAGGAGGAACGGATCGGCCGGATCAGCTCGAGCCGCGCGGCCTCGTGCAGCCGCTCCCGCGCCTCGGCGACCTCCACCCCGCCGATCGCCGCGACGGCGCCGGTCCAGAACACCCGGCCGAGGACCGAGGCGTCCTGCAGGAGCGACTTCGTCTCGTGCGGCAGCGTGTCGAGCCGCGCGCCGATGATCGCCTGGATCGACTCGGGCACCGGGATCGAGGCGTCGATCGACAGGCGCAGGGTGCGGCCGCGCTCGAGGATCCCGCGGTCGGTCAGCATCTGGACGAACTCCTCCGCGAACAACGGGTTCCCGCCTGCCCGTCCGAGCAGCGCGCGTTGGGTCTCGGCCGGAAGGACCGCCTGGTCCAGCAGGCCGGAGATCAACATCGCGGTCTCCGCGTCGGACAGGGGCGGGAGCGAGATCGTCGCGGAGTTCCGCTTGCCGCCACCCCATCCGGGGCGCCGGTCGTACAGCTCGGGGCGCGAGGCGCACAGGAGCATGATCGGCAGGTCGGTCGACCAGTCCACGACGTGCTCGATGAACCCGAGGAGCGAGTCGTCGGCCCAGTGCAGGTCCTCGAAGACCAGCACGAGCGCGTGTTGGGAGGCGAGCGCCTCGAAGAACCGCCGCCAGGCGGTGAAGGACTCGGCGCGATCGCCCGCGCCCGAGAGCTCGCCGACGCCGACGAGCGGCTCGAGCCGCGCGAGCATCCAGTCGCGCTCGGTGGGGTCGGTGACCGAGGACTCGACCGAGCGGGCGAGCTTCGCGCGCGTCTCGTCCGGCGGGTCGGACTCGAGGATCCCGGCCTCGACCTTGATCATCTCCGAGAGCGGCCACAGGCCGACGCCCTCGCCGTAGGGCAGGCTCCGGCCCTGGCGCCAGCGGATCAGCTCGGGCTGCGCGTCGAGGTGCTCGGCGAACTCGGCGATCAGCCGCGTCTTGCCGACGCCCGGCTCGCCGGTCACGGTCACGAGCTGGACGGACGGCTCGCCGGAGCAGCGACGGTACGTCGTCCGCAGGACCGACGCCTCCTCGGTCCGCCCGACGAACGGGGTGTTCGCCGTCTCGCGCACGAAGCGCGAGATCTCGACCGGTCGCCACGCCGGCGGGTCGGCCTCGGTCGGCGTCGGGACGGGCTCGAAGGTGAACCGCTCGCGCGTGGCCCGTCGCGTGGCCTCGCCGACCGCGATGCCGCCGACGGGCGCGATCGCCTGCAGGCGGCCGGCGAGCGTGACGACCTCGCCGGTGACGCGCTCGCCGACCTGGGGGCCGGGTCCGACCGCCACCACGGCCTCCCCGGTGTCGACCCCGATCCGGACCGCGAGCGGGGCGCCGTCGCCCTCGTTCAGGGTCCCGATCTCCTGCTGGATCCGGAAGGCCGCGCGGATCGCGCGCTCGGGGTCGTCCTCGTGGGCCGTGGGGGCCCCGAACACCCCGAGCACCCCGTCCCCGACGAACTTGTCGAGCGTGCCGCCGAACCCGTCGAGCACCTTCTTGATCGCGGCGTGGTACGGCCGGAGCGTCGCCTTCACGTCCTCGGGGTCGGCCCGGTCCGAACGGGCCGTGAAGCCCACGAGGTCGCAGAACAGGACCGTGACCACCTTGCGCTCCTCGTCCCGGCGCACGGGTGCGCCGAGCGGCGCGCCGCACCGCAGGCAGAAGCGGGCGCGCTCGGGGTTGCGTTCACCGCAGGAGGGGCAGATCACCGCGCGCCAAGTCTACGGCCGGCGCCCGTCACGCCGAGGGCCGCTTCGCCGGTGGGCCGCTTCGCCGGCGGGCCGCTTCGCCGGTGGGCGCCACGCGGTAGCGGCCGCTCAGGTTCCGTGCGTCCGGGACCGATGCAACTTCCGAAGCCATGGAGCCCGTCCCGGACGCGATGACGCGCGTCCTCGTGGTCGACGACCACGAGGTCTTCTCCGACGCCGTCGCGATGCTGCTCGAGCGGCAGCCTGACGTGCGCCTGGTGGGGGCGGCCCGCGACGCCGAGGAGGCGATCGCCCTCGTCGACGTCGGCCCCGACGACCAGCCCGACGTGATCCTGATGGACCTCGATCTGCCCGGCGTCGACGGGATCCAGGCGACGCGCCGGATCCGCGAGCTCTCGCCCGACGCCAAGGTCGTCGTGCTCACGGCGCTCCAGGACCCCGAGGTCATCGCGGACGCGCTCGCGGCCGGGGCCTGCGGCTACGTGCCGAAGACCAGCGCCGTGGACGAGCTCATGGACGTCGTCCGCCGCGCCGCCGCCGGCGAGCTCGTGATGCCCGTCCGCGACCTCGCCCCCGTGCTCGCGCAGCTGCGGAGCGCGCACTCGGCGCCGGAGGGGGAGCGGCTCCTGCGGCGCCTCACGCCGCGCGAGACCGAGATCCTGCGCTCGCTCGCCGCCGGGCGGACGACGACCCAGGTCGCCGAGCACCTGGGCATCAGCGCCCTGACGGTGCAGAGCCACGTGAAGAGCATCCTCGCCAAGCTCGGGGTCCACTCGAAGATCGAGGCGGTCACGCTCGCCTGGCGGTACGGGCTCGCGCCGACCTCGGGGCATCCCGCCTGAGATGGGGGAGGCCGCCGCGGTGCTGCCGACCGAGCCCGACGCGGTCGCGCCGGCTCGCGTTCTGATCGTCGAGGACCATGCGGTGATCCGCGGCGTCGTCCGGCTCGCGTGCGAGAACGCCTACGGGCTCGAGGTGATCGGCGAGGTCGAGACCGGCGAGGCCGCGCTCGAGGCGTGTTTCGCCGACGACCCGGACGTGATCGTGCTGGACCTCGCGCTCCCGGGGGAGCTGCAGGGGCTGGACGTCGCGCGCCGCATCCGCGCCGAGGGGCACCCGGCGAGGATCCTCGTCCTGACGGGGCTCTCCGACGAGCAGACGCTGTTCGAAAGCATGCGCGTCGGCGTCGACGGCTTCCTCGAGAAGACCGCCGGCGTGCGCTTCGTCGCCGAGGCGCTGCGGCGGATCGCCCGGGGCGAGCGCGTGTTCTCGCGGGACCAGGAGCGCGCGGCGCTCGCGGCGCTCGGACGGCTCGCCCGCCAGACGCGCGAGGCCTCCGGAGCCAAGGCCCATCTCACGGAGCGGGAGCTCGAGATCCTCGAGCTCGTCGCGCTCGGGCTGAGCGGGAAGCAGGTCGCCACGCGACTGCGGCTGTCGCCGCGCACCGTCGAGACCCACCTCGCGAAGCTCTACCGCAAGCTCGGGGCCGCGAACCGGGTGCAGGCGCTCGCGCGCGCGGCATCGCTCGGGTTGATCGACCTCGGCTGAGCCGCGACCGCGGGCCCACGCGTGGTCGGCTTCCTAAGCGCGGCGGGTTCAGCCGCCGCCCCGCCCGGCCGATAGACCAGGAAGGACCGTACGCAGGTTCCCGTACGTCGCGGAGTGAGATGACGAGCAGACCTGGATCGGAACGGGCCGAGCGCGTGACCGAGCTCGAGCCTCGGAAGCGTCGGCTCGGGGTGATCCTGGTCGATCCGCTGCCCGTGGTGCGGGCCGGGCTCGCGATGCTGATCGAGGACCGGCCCGACCTGGAGGTGCTCGCCGAGACCGGGACCGCCGAGGAGACGCTCCTCGCGCTCGGCAGGATCCGGCGGACCTCGATGGTGGTGCTCGTCGGCATGAGCCTGGAGGGCGAGCACGACGCCTACTGGCTGATCCGCGCGATCCGGGAGCGGTTCCCAGCCCTCGCGGTGCTCGCCTGCGGCGCCCGTTCGGACGCGATGGCGATCTCGCGCGCGCTGTTCCTCGGGGCCGACGGTTACGTCGACAAGACCGTCGACCCGGTGGAGTTCCTCCAGACGCTGCGCCGCGCGGTCGACGGCGAGCTGATCCTCGCCGGCCCGCCGAACGAGTGGGTCGGGGCGATCGCGGACGGTCTCGAGCAGCGACGCGAGATCGAGACCCGGCTGACCGAGCGCGAGCGCGAGGTGCTGAGCGTGGCCGCCGAGGGGCTGACGGCGAAGCAGATCGCGAGCCGGCTCGGCGTCCGGGAGCGGACGATCACCACGCACCTCGGACGGATCTACGGCAAGCTCGGCGTCGGCACGCGCGTCGCCGCGATCCGCGTCGCGGCCCAGAACGGCCTCGTGTCCGTCGGCACCGTCCAGTAGCCCGGCACCGTCCGGGAGCCCGGCGCCCTTCGGAGCTCAGGACGGCGGGCAGGGCGGCAGCCGTTCGACCGGATCCCGACCCTCGCGCACCAGCACGATCCCGTCCTCGTCGGCGTAGACCTCGCGCCACGCGTCGTTCGACCCGATCGCGTCGACCAGGTCCGGCTGCGTCAGCCGGTCGATCACGAGGACCCGCATCCCGATCGCGTCGAGCTCCTCCTGCCAGCCGGGGTCGGCGCGCTGGATCGTGAAGGACGATCGCAGGACGTCGTCCGGGACCACCTCGATGCGCGAGTCGGCGTACACGGGATGGTCGGGCAGCGTCAGCTCGAACCACGAGCCCCACGCCTGCGGGTTCGCGAACGGCTCGCCCGGCTCCAGGATCTCCCGAAGCTCGGCGGTCAGCGGCTCCGGCGCGAAGCCGAGCAGGTGCTCGGGCGCGTCGTTGCCGCCGTAGGGGAGCCACCGGACCGCCGCGATCAGCGGCAGGAGCGCGAAGACCCCGACGAGCGCCACATTGAGGCGGTTGCGAGGATCCGCCGTCGCGGGACGCCGGGCCCAGGGGAGCCGCGCGAGCGTGATCGCCAGCACGATGAGCCACCAGAACAGCGACCGCATCGAGGACAGGCCGAGGACCAGGAAGACGCCGAGCTGCAGCCAGGCGGGCCACGCGAGCTCCCGCCGGTTCCGCACGAACACCGCGATCGCGATCGCGACCGTGGCGAAGAAGAGGATGCCGATCGGGATCGAGGTCCACGGCGGCTGCCACTCGGGGATCAGCTCCCGGATCAGCGGGTCGGAGGACAGCTCGATCGTGTACGGCCACACGCGCGGTCCGAACGGCGTCACGAAGGTCGCGAGGGTCGCGAGCACCGTCACGACCGCGGTGCCCCGACCGCTGCGCCCCGCCACCCGGTCCTCGATCCACGCGAAGGCCAGGACGACGACGCCGAGCGGGAAGCTGCCGTGCAGGTTCGCCCAGACCAGTAGGAGGGGGATCGCCCACGGGAGCCGTCGCGGGTGCTTGACCCGCTCGGCGACGAGCCAGAGGGCGACCGTGAACAACAGCAGCCCGAAGAACTGCGCCCGGAGCTGGCCGCCCAGGTGCGGGAGCCACGACAGGAGCGTCAACCAGGCGGCCGGCCGCCGCTCGGCCCCGTAGGCGCGGCACGCGCCGTACGTGAAGACCGCCACCGCGGCCGCGAGGGCGGCCCGCACGAGGGCCAGCCCGAGCCACCCGAGCCCGCCGAACACGCCGGCGAGCATCACCTGCGCCCCCCACTGCTGGTTCAGCCAGGGATCGCAGTGCGCGGTGAACGTGAACAGGTCAACCCGCAGGACGTCCCCGGTCGCGAGCATGACCTGGCCGGCGCGGACGGTGTACGCGAGATCGATCGTCGTGAGCCGCGACGCGAGCGAGATCGCGGGCGGGAGCAGGAGCGCCGCCGCGACCCAGACGGCGGACAGGCGGACGCCGGGCCCGTCGATGCCGTCCCGAGCGCCGGGTTCGGACACGGCGCCATCGTACGGGCCGTTCCCGGGCGCGCTCGTACGTTTCCGGCCGTACGTAGAACGACGCACGCGTGCTCCGTGGAACTCGGAATACCCGGCCGCGGGTCGCGCACCTAACGTGAGGATCGCACGGTCAGCCATCGGCAAGACGGCGACGCATGCTGGAAGGAGGTGCAAGGGATGCTCTCGATCGTTATGGCGGGCGTGAACGCGGTTCGCGCTCGGTTCCCCCGTGAGGACGGTGCGGTGGCCACTGAGTACGGCCTCCTCCTGGTGCTTATCGCGATCGCGATCGTGGCGGCCGCGACGGCTCTGGGCCTCGCGATCGCCGGCGTGTTCACCGAGGCGGAGTCCAACCTCTCCGGCCTGTAAAGCACGCGAGCGGCCTTCGTCGGCCGCTCACTCTCCCCTCGAGCGAGGGGGGAGCGAGGGGCCGACGAACCACCGTCGGCGAGACGTCGGGATGACCAGGCTCCCTCCTGGGTTCGACGACGCCCTGGGAACGCCCGGGGCGTGTCGGGGTCGGGGGCGTCGGGCGCCGCCCGCGTCGCTCGGAGAACAAGGGGGATACGGATGAGGTCACGAGGGCTCGTCGTGGTGCTGGCGCTGATCTTGGCCACGCTCGCGACCGTGGGCGTGTTCCTGTACTCCCGCGGTGTGAAGCAGGATGCGCGTGAGGGCGGCGACCTCGTGACGGTCGTCGTCTCCAACGTGGACATCCCGGCGAACAGCGACCTGAACCTGTTGATCGCCGAGGGTCAGTTCCGCGCGCTCGAGCTGCCGCAGGAGGCCGTGGTCGCGGACGCGGTCACGCAGATCTCGCAGCTCGAGAACCGCCGGAACAGCGTCTTCATCTTCGCCGGCGAGCAGATCCCGGTCGGCCGGGTCCAGGGCGGCGAGATCCCGGGCGGCACGCTCAGCATCCCGGAGGGCTTCCAGGCCCTGACGGTGGCGCTCGACGCTCCGCGGGCGATCTCCGGCACGCTGGCCGGCGGCGACCACGTGTCGATCTACACCACGTTCACCGGCGTCGACATCATCCGGCTCAACAAGAAGTTCCAGCCGCTCCCCGAGCAGGGCGAGACCCCGCGGTTCGACACGACCGTGGTCCTCGTGCCGGACGTCGAGGTGCTCCGCGTGATCCGCGAGGTCGAGGAGAACGCCCTCGGCCAGCAGCAGGACGCCTCCGCCTCGTCCTCGATCCAGGTCATCCTCGCCCTGCAGCCCGAGGACGCGCAGAAGTTCGTCTACGCGCTCGAGCAGGGCCTCGTGTACCTGTCGCTGCTGCCTCCGGGTGAGGAGGGCGTCCAGCTCGACCCGCTGACGGCCGCCCAGATCTTCCTCCCGAAGGCTCCGGCGAACGGCAACGCGGAGGCGTGACCGTGCCGCAGTCGGTCATCGCCGTCGGGACGCCCCAGACGTTCCGCACCACGATCGCGCGGGCCCTGGAGGTCGAGGCCGACGACGTGGGCTGGGTGCAGTCCGTCACGGCGGCCGAGGAGATCCTCGTCGAGACCGGCGAGCCGGTGGACGTGCTCGTCCTGTCGCCGGAGGTCAAGGAGCCCGACGCGCTCGGCCTGGCCGAGTTCGTCGGCCGGACCGCGCCGATGACCGCGATCGTCCTGGTCCGGGAGCGGGCGGGCAACGGCCTGCTCCCGGCAGCGATGCGCGCGGGCATCCGCGACGTCGTCGACCTGTCGCACGGCAGCGAGGAGATCCGCGACGCCGTCGAGCGCGCGATCGTGTGGGCCGAAAGCCTCCGCCAGATGCGCGGGGATTCGCTCGCCAAGCCGTCGCAGCGGGGGGTCGTGATCTCGGTCTTCTCCTCCAAGGGCGGGACCGGCAAGACGTTCCTCACGACGAACCTGGGGGCGGCGATCGCGGACATCTCGGGCAAGGACACGGCCGTCGTGGACCTGGACGTCGACATGGGCGACGTCTTCAGCTACTTCGGCACCGAGCCCAACAAGCAGGTGAACGACCTGATCTCGCTCGGCGAGGGCGCGGACCGCGACACGGTCATGATCAACGCCGCGCAGTTCGGGGAGCACCTGTTCGGGTTCGGCGCGGTGCCGGACCCCGCGATGCAGCCGCCGGCCGGCGAGGCCGTCGGGAAGTACCTCCGCGTGCTGCGTCAGAACTTCGGCTACGTCGTCGTCGACGCGTCGGCCGACTACACGGACCTCGCGCTCGCCTGCTTCGACCTGTCCGACGCGATCTGCCTCGTGACCGGGCTCGACGTGGTCGGCGTGAAGCACCTGTCGAAGGCGCTCGAGACGCTGCTCACGATCGGGCTCCCGCGCGACCGCTTCCGGATCGTGCTGAACCGCGCGGACAGCAAGGTGGGCCTGGACGCCGGCGACGTGGAGCGCGTGATGAAGATCGAGGTCGACACGATGATCCCGTCGAGCCGCCTCGTGCCGATGTCGCTCAACAAGGGCCGTCCCGTCTACCTGGAGGAGCCGAACGCCGAGGTGTCGCTGAGCATCCGTCAGCTGGCCCAGCGGTTCACCGGGGGCGAGCCCGACATGAACGGGAACGGATCGGTCGACCAGGACCTGGAGCCGAGGCGGCGCCGGGGCCTGTTCCGCCGCAACTAGGAGGCCTGGATGTCGCTCGCAGACCGTCTCGCGAAGGCGCAGCAGAAGGACCGGATCGCCGACATCCGGATGCGGGTGCAGGAGCGGCTCGTGGAGGTGCTGGGGCCGCGGCTGTACGACGCCTCGATGTCGGACACCGAGCTCGAGGGCCTGGTCCACCAGCGCCTGCGCGAGCTCTTGGATGAGGAGGAGCCCGGCCTCTCCGCGCAGGAGAAGCTCCTGATCGTCCGACAGATCGGGGACAGCGTCCTCGGCCTCGGCCCGCTCGAGCCCTTCGTCCGCGACCCGGAGGTCACGGAGATCATGGCCAACGGCTGGGACTCGATCTACGTCGAGCGCGCCGGCCGTCTGTACTGGACCGGCTCGAAGTTCCACGACGACGCGCAGCTCCGCCGCACGATCGACAAGATCGTCGCGAAGATCGGCCGCCGGATCGACGAGTCCTCCCCCTACTGCGACGCCCGCCTGCCGGACGGCTCGCGCGTCAACGCGATCATCCCGCCGCTGTCGGTGGACGGCCCGGCGCTCACGATCCGGAAGTTCTCGGCCGACCCGTACCAGGCCGAGGACCTCGTCGGGTTCGGGACGATGTCCCGCCAGGTCGTCGAGCTGCTCGAGGCCTGCGTCCGCGGGCGCACGAACATCCTCGTGTCCGGCGGGACGGGCGCCGGGAAGACGACCACGCTGAACGTGCTCTCCTCGTTCCTGCCGGACGACGAGCGGATCATCACGATCGAGGACGCGGCCGAGCTCCGCCTCCAGCAGCCGCACGTGGTCCGACTCGAGTACCGGCCGCCGAACATCGAGGGCCGTGGCGAGGTCACGATCCGCGACCTCGTCCGCAACGCGCTGCGCATGCGCCCGGACCGCATCGTCGTCGGTGAGGTGCGTGGTGGCGAGGCGCTGGACATGATGCAGGCGATGAACACGGGCCACGACGGCTCGATCAGCACGATCCACAGCAACTCGCCGCGCGACGCGCTCGCCCGCCTCGAGACGATGTGCCTGATGTCCGGGATGGACCTCGGCATCCGCGCGATCCGCGAGCAGGTCGCGTCGGCCCTGAACCTGATCATCCACCAGTCCCGCATGAAGGACGGCACCCGCCGCATCACCCACGTCACCGAGATCGTCGGGATGGAGGGCGAGGTCATCACGCTGCAGGATCTGTTCCTGTTCGACTACAGCGCCGGCGTCGACGCCGAGGGCAAGTTCCTCGGCACGCTGAAGTCGACGGGCCTGCGGCCGCACTTCGTGGAACGTCTCCAGGAGCGCGGGATCCAGATCGCGTCCGAGGTCTTCGCTCCGATCCCGGGGGGTCGAGCGGCGTGACGGCCTCCTTCTGGGGTTCGGACTTCGCGCTCCTGGCCGTCCTGGCCGCGAGCTTCCTGACCGTCTTCTTCGTGACGACGTTCCTGATGGGCTCCCGGGCGCGCGCCCGGCGCGAGCGCAAGCTCGCCGAACGGCTCGGCCGCAAGGGTGCGCAGACGACGGACGAGTCGGCGGCCACCTCCTCGACGGCGTACATGCCCGAGGCGATGGCCCAGGTCGGGCGCCGCTTCGCGGTCGCGACCGGCTTCAGCGCCAGGCTCGACGAGCGCCTGGAGCGCGCCGGGATGCCGATCATGGCGGGCGAGTTCGTCGCGATGACGGTGGTGTGCACCCTCGTCGGGGCGGTGGTGGCCGCGATCTTCCTGCTCAACGTCATCTTCGTGCTGCTGATCGCCGCGCTCGCCGGCCTGATCCCGTACTTCTGGCTCCTGCGGTCCCAGAAGAAGCGTCGCAACGCGCTGCTCGAGCAGCTCGCGGACACGATGGCGATCCTCGCGAGCTCGCTGCGGGCCGGCTACTCGTTCCTCCAGGCGCTCGACACGGTGTCGAAGGAGATCGGGGAGCCCTCGGCGGGCGAGTTCCAGCGCGTGGTCGCCGAGATCCGGCTCGGCCGGCCGGTCGACGACGCGTTGATCGCG
>DATBMU010000006.1:0-12379 GCA_036554665.1 Actinomycetota bacterium
GATCGGGTCGGGCCGGATGTCGACGACGGCACCGACCGGGTCCGAAGCGATCCCGGCACCACCGGGGAGGTGGAGCACCTGGATCGTCCCGCCCTCCACGAGCAACGACGACGCCGAACCCGCCACGACCAGCACGAGTCCGGTGACGAGCGCGGCGGGGATCGCGTATCGGAGCGGTGGCCTCACGGTTGAACCATCCTCGAGACTCGATGTCTCCCAACTGGGCGCGCTGATGCACCCGCCTGCCGTCCCGCCGGTGCGGCGTACCGCGAGCAGAGCTCCGCGAGCGTCCACGCATCTCGCGAACGGAGTGCGGAGACCCCAGGCATCGACAGGGCGCGTGGCCGTCGACCGGCGTCCTCGCCCCGCAGGAGGACGGTGAACACGGCCAGGGACGCCGCGAGGGCGCCGGCCATCGCGGGTTCGCGCATCCGCGCGAGGAGACGCCCGGCGCCGGGAACCGTGACCCAGAGGTTGCCGACGATGTCGTTCTCCGCGGGGCGCCACGAGTCGGGCCTTAGCCGGTTGTCGCCCTGCGTCACGAAGCCGGTCTCGGACGAGCCGCCCACGATCCGGTGGATGACGAGACCCCCCTCGCCGGGTTCGCCTTCGGGGATCCGGAACGCGACCACGTCGCCCCGCTGATAGCGGTCGGAGTGTCGAACGATGGCCAGGTCGCCGGTCTCCAACCCCGGCTCCATGCTGCTTCCGCTCACGCACACGTAGGAAGCCGGACCGCCGAGTCCGGCAGGGCCGAGCAGGAGGAACCATGCCCCGAGCCCGCCGAGCACCAACAGGAACGGCAGGACCCGAACCCTCCGCTCGCTCATCGCATCCACCGGATCAACCGGGAGGTGGTCCCTCCGCAGAACCGGAGGGACCACCCACCACCCATCACCCCTAGCCCTCGATGAAGACCTGGAGCCCGTAGATGTCGGCGGCGTTGACCGGCGCGTCGAACGGAACCTGCACGGTCCCGCCCCCGGGGACGGTCACCGGTCCCCCCTCCATGATCTCGGTGCTGAAGGGCCCGATCACGTTAACGAACACCGCCGCACCGTCGCAGGCGGTGTCGACGCCGGCGAATCGGACGTAGCTGACGAGCGAGGTGTCCGTCTCGAGTCCCCAGCCATCGACCTCGATGCCGTCCGCATCACACACGACATCGAACGTCGCCCCCGCCTGGATGACCTCGCCGTTCACGTTCAGCGCGGCGGCCGCGCCGAACGCGAGCGTGAAGACGGAGGCGCCGGCGATCAGCGCCACTACGAAGCGCTTCATGGTGCTCTCCTTGTCGTTGAGTGATTCCCATCACGCCGAACGCACGGCGGGATCGGGAATCGTCTGGTCCGAGCCGCGCTCCGATCGGAGCCGAAGGCCCGGGGAGTGCTACGGTGGAATGGCCGCTGCGTCGGGTCTCCCACGAGGTGGTCTCGAGGATCGTTCGCGCTCTCTCAGGGGGCGAAGGGTCCCTCGGCGGCGGCCGGATGGGGACCCGGGCGGCGGCCGAGCCCGCGGCGAGAGGATCACGGTTCGCGAGCGGAAGCGACGCGGAACCGTGGTGCGCGAGGATCGAGCCTGGGAGATCCCGGCGTCAGATCCGCCGGGCGACCCAGGCTCGCGGCGCGGATCCCCTCGCATGCGCAAGCCCCCTACAGGATTCCGTAGGGCAACCTACCGATGCGGATGCGCCACGGGCCACGGACGAAGGTCCCGTCACGGTTGGGATGGAGTGAGAGCGGGCGACGGGGATCGAACCCGCACCACCAGCTTGGAAGGCTGGAGCTCTGCCATTGAGCTACGCCCGCGGGATCGCGGTGAAGCGTAACAGCGGGGCCTGGGAGCCCCCGACGTTCAGCCGGACTTCTGCCCCGTGCGCAGGTCCATCCAGTTGGTCTCCATCGCCGAGTAGCGGGCCCACGCGCTCGCCCAGCCCTGGTCGTTGCGCGGGAACCGCTCGATCGGCTGCTGGGGAGCGTTGCGGTCCCAGATCCCGAAGAAGTCGCCACCGTACCCGAGGAGGTAGCGCGACCCGGTGTGGGTGAACTCGATCTTCGCCTCGGCGGGGGCCTCCGCGGGTGCCGCCTCCGTGGTCTCGGCCGGGGTCTCCGCCGGCGTTTCGACCGGAGTGGTCGCGACCGGCTCCGGGGCCGGCTCCGGCTCGGCCATGACCGGCTCGGGCTCGGTCGTCACCGGCTCCATCGCGGCCGTGGCCGCGACGGGCGCCACCACCGCAGCCTCGTCGACCGCGGGCTCCGGCTCGGTCTCGGCGGCGGCCTTCGGAGGCATCGTCTCGGCGCCGGCCGGGATCTCGTCGACGAGCCACGAGTGGCAGTAGCGGCAGCGGATCGCCGCGTCCTTGATCTCTTCCGCGCAGTAGGGACAGGTCTTCATCCGGAACGCTCCTTCGCCGAGGACCGGCGACAGCCTACCGCTGCGGATCGTGGGCGGGCGAGTCGGCCTCAGGGGCCGAGCACGACCTCCCCGCCCTTGACGACCACGGCCACGTCGTTCAGGAGCTCCACGTCCGAGAGCGGGTCGCCCTCGATCGCGATCAGGTCGGCGAACAGCCCCGGCTCGATCGCGCCCACGCGGTCGCGCCAGCCGATCAGCTCGGCGGCGGTGACGGTGGCGCTCCGGATCGCCTCCATCGGCGTCATCCCGAGCTTCACCATCGTGGCGAACTGCCTCGCGACCATCGCGTGCGGGTATACGCCGCTGTCCGTCCCGTAGGCGAGCCGGACCCCCGCCTCGACGCACCTCGCGAACCCCTCCCGCTGCGCCTCGGTGGTCTCGTCGTTCTTGCGCAGCACCGCGGCCGACCATCCATGGAGCCGTCCCTGCTCCGCGATCCAGTCGCCCTCCCAGACGTCGGCCACGAGGTACGTCCCGGCCTCGGCCATCATCGCGATCGCCTCGTCGTCCATCAGCGAGCCGTGCTCGATCGAACGGACGCCGGCGCGGACCGCTCGCTTGATGCCCTCGGCGCCGTGCGCGTGCGCGGCGACATGTGTGTCGTAGAGCGAGGCCTCCTCCACGGCCGCGCGGATCTCGGCCTCGCTGAACTCGGGCGCGCCGGGGCTCGTGCCCTCCGTCAGGACGGCGCCCGTCGCGATCACCTTGACGAAGTCCGCCCCGCCGTGGAGGATCCGTCGGACGGCCGCGCGGACCTCGTCGGCGGAATCCGCCACGCCGAACCGGAGGTCGCGCGGGACGACCTCGTCGACGTCGGGCGCAAGGCCCGTCACGTCGCCGCCCCCGCCCGAGCAGGTGACGAACGCGCCGGCGCAGAACATCCGCGGGCCGAGCACGTCGCCGGCGTCGATCGCGTCGCGCAGCGCGACGTCCACGAACGCGCGGAACGTCCCCACGTCGCGGACGGCGGTGAACCCGGCGAGGATGGTGTCGCGCGCGTTGCGGACGCCCGTCATCGCCTCCTGGGCGCCGGTGCGCTGCACGAGGCTCGCGTATCCCTGGCCGGATTCGAGCTCGCCGATCATGTGCGCGTGGCAGTCGATCAGCCCCGGCAGCACGGTGTGGCGCGACAGGTCGAGGTGCCGGGCGGAGTCGGGATAGGTGCCGGTGTCCGGCGTCACCGACTCGACCCGGTCGCCGCGGATCGCGATCACCTGCGCGCGGCGCACCTCGCCGGCGGCGACGTCGACCAGGCGTCCGGCGCGGACCACGGTCAGGTCGTTCGTCGTCACCGCTCGTTCAGCCCTCGTCCAGCCGGAACGAGGGGTCTCCGGAGAGGTCGGCGATGTCCATCTGAGCCTTCTGCAGGCGGCCGCTGTAGTCCCAGTTCATCGCCTGCCACCTCGTGAACTGGTCGAGCACCCACACGCCCGACTGACGCGAGCCGTTGCCGCTGCGCCCGTTGCCTCCGAACGGCAGGTGCGCCTCGGCGCCGGAGGTCGAGTTGTTCACGCTCACCATCCCGGCCGAGATCCGCTCGCGGAACCGGAACACCGTCTTCGGATCGTTCGTGTAGATCGAGCCCGAGAGCCCGTATCCGTGGCCGTTCGCGAGCGCGAGGGCCTCGTCCAGGTCTTCGAACGTCGCGACGCCGACGATCGGGCCGAACGTCTCCTGCTTGTAGAGGTCGTCGTCGGCCGTGACGCCGTCGACGATCGTCGGGTGCACGAACAGCCCCGCCTCAGGGACGCCGGCGAACCCGGCCCGCGGGTTCGACGCGGTGATCCGCCCGGTGCCCGTCGAGCCGCTGATGGCGTGGTGCGGCCGGACCCAGTCGAGCCAGCCGAGGAAGCGGTCGCAGAACCGCGAGCTGATCATCGGTCCGTACAGGACGTCGGAGAACGGGTCGCCGATCGCGGCGGTCTCGACCGCACCCGTGTACCGGTCCAGGAAGTCGCCGTGCACCGACGCGTGCACGATCACGGTGCCGAGCGACGTGCACCGCTGGCCAGCCGTCCCGAACCCGCTGAACAGCGCGCCCTCGACGGCGAGGTCGAGGTCGGCGTCGGGCATCACGACGAGTGGGTTCTTCCCGCCGAGCTCGAGGCACGGCGACTGCAGGTGCCGCCCGCACAGCTCGCCGATCCGCCGGCCGACCTCGGTCGAGCCGGTGAACCCGACCTTGTCGACGAGCCCCTCGCCGAGGGCGCGCTCGAGCCCCTCGAACGCGGTCGGTCCATCGGCGAGCACCATGTTGAACACGCCGGCCGGGAACCCCGCGTGGACGAACAGCTGCGCGAGCGCCTCCGAGGTGGCCGGCGCGTACTCCGCGGGCTTCCAGACGACCGCGTTGCCGCAGAGCAGCGCCGGGACCAGGTACCAGGACGGGACGGCCACCGGGAAGTTGCCCGCCGTCACGATCGCGGCCACGCCGACCGGGTTGCGGAACGTGAAGAGCTGCTTGTCGGGCAGCTCGCTCGGGACCGTCATCCCGTAGAGGCGCCGCCCCTCGGAGACGAAGAAGTTGCAGGTGTCGACGACCTCCTGCACCGAGCCCCTCGCCTCGCGGATCGGCTTGCCGATCTCGCGCGTCAGGATCCGCGCGAGGGCCTCCGCGTTGTCCTCCACCAGGCGCCCGAGCTGCTGGATCGCGCGCCCGCGGACGGGCGCCGGGACGCGGGCCCACGCGGGCTGCGCCTCCCGCGCGGCGCGGCACGCCTCGACGAACGTCGTCGCGTCGCCGAGCCTCGCTTCCGCGACGGCCTCCTCGAGCCGCGCGGGGTTCGACACCGGGAGCACGCCACCCGGAGCGTCCTCGAGCCAGGATCCGCCGACCAAGGAGGCGACCGTCCGCGCCATGCAGCCCATCGTACGCGGGCTCAGGCCTCGTCCTCCAGGCGCAACAGCTGGAGGGAGTGCGCGACGAGGTTCACGCTCCGTCCCCGGACAACGCGCTGACCGGGCTGCGCCGTGTTGATCAGCATCTTCCACGTCCCGGCGTCGTCGTCGACGCGCGGGAGCGCGAACGTCCGCGACCGCGTGCCGCCGTTGAGCAGCATCAGGATCGTCTTGCCGAAGATCGGGCGTCCGCGCTCGTCCACCTCGTCCGTCGCGCGGCCGTGCAGGAGCATGCCGAGGACGTGGTTGTCCGCATCGGCCCAGTCCCCGTCGGTCATCTCCCCCCCGTCGGCGCGGAGCCACGACAGGTCCTTCGCGCCGCCCTCGCCGATCGTCCGGCCGGTCAGGAACGTGCGGCGACGGAGCACCGCATTGGAGCGGACGATCCGGAGCACATCCCGGGTGAACGCCAGCAGGTCCCGGTCGGCCGCTGCCAGGTCCCAGTCGATCCACGAGACCTCACCGGCCTGGCAGTACGCGTTGTTGTTGCCGCGCTGCGTCCGCCCCATCTCGTCGCCGCCGAGCAGCATCGAGACGCCCTGGGAGAGCGCCAGCGTCGCCAGGAGGTTGCGCTTCATCCGCTCGCGCATCGCGTTGACGCGCGCGGACCCCGTCGGTCCCTCGGCGCCCCAGTTGCGGCTCCAGTTCTCGTCGGTCCCGTCCCGGTTGCCGTCGCCGTTCGCCTCGTTGTGCTTGCGCTCGTACGAGACCAGGTCGTGCAGCGTGAACCCGTCGTGCGCGGTGACGAAGTTGATGCTCGCGTACGTGCGTCGACCGCTCGCCTCGTACAGGTCGCTCGAGCCCGACAGGCGGGAGGCGAGCTCGGAGACCTGGCCGGGGTCGCCGCGCCAGAAGCGCCGGACGCAGTCCCGGTAGCGGCCGTTCCACTCCGCCCAGCCCGTCGGGAAGTTCCCGACCTGGTACCCGCCCGCGCCGAGGTCCCACGGCTCGGCGATGAGCTTCACCCGGCTGATCGCCGGATCCTGCTGGATGATGTCGAAGAACGTGCCGAGCCGGTTCACCTCGTAGAGCTCGCGCGCCAGCACCGGGGCGAGGTCGAACCGGAAGCCGTCCACGTGCATCTCGCCGATCCAGTACCGAAGGCTGTCCATGATCAGCTGCATCGTCCTGGGGTGCAGCATGTTCAGGCTGTTCCCGGTCCCGGTGAAGTCCGTGTAGTGGCGGCGGTCCTCGGGATCGAGGCGGTAGTAGGCGGCGTTGTCGATCCCACGCAGCGAGAGCGTGGGGCCGAGGTGGTTCCCCTCGCCGGTGTGGTTGTAGACGACGTCCAGGATCACCTCGATGCCGGCCCCGTGCAGCGCCTTCACCATCGACTTGAACTCGTCGACCTGCTGGCCTCCCCAGCCGGTCGCGTACGCCACGTGCGGCGCGAAGAACCCGATCGAGTTGTACCCCCAGTAGTTGCGGAGCCCGCGCTCGACGAGGGCCCGCTCGTCCACGTACTGGTGGACCGGCAGGAGCTCGACGGCGGTGACGCCGAGCGAGCGCAGGTGGTCGACGATCGGGTCCGAGGCCATCCCGAGGAACGTGCCGCGGAGCTCGGGCGGGACGCCGGGGTGGCGCTTCGTCATCCCCTCGACGTGGCACTCGTAGATCACCGTCCGGTTCCAGGGGACCCGCGGCGGCCGGTCGTCGCCCCAGGTGAACGCGGTGTCGACGACGACCGCCTTCGGCACGTGGCCCGCGCTGTCCCGGTCGTCGAACGAGAGGTCCGCGTCCGGGTGGCCGACCGTGTAGCCGTGGAGGGCGTCGTCCCACGAGACGGTGCCCGTGATCGCCTTGGCGTAGGGGTCCACCAGGAGCTTGTTCGCGTTGAAGCGATGGCCCTCCGACGGCGCGTAGGGCCCGAGCACGCGGTACCCGTAGCGGGCACCGGGGCGCACGTCCGGTAGGTACGCGTGCCAGACGAGGTCGGTGCGCTCGGTCAGCGGGATCCTCGCGGTCTCCCGCCCCTCCTCGGGGCCCTGGAACAGGCAGAGCTCGACGGCCGTGGCGTGCTCGGAGAACAGCGCGAAGTTCACGCCCTCGCCGTCCCACGTCGCGCCGAGGGGAGACGGCGCGCCCGGCCAGACCCTCATGCCGCGCCCGTCACGGGTCGCTCAGCGCCCCTCGGGGGTCAGGAACACCGCCGCGAGCGGCGGAAGGACGAGCGAGAGGGACCGCTCGCGGCCGTGCATCGGGACCTCGTCGGTCTCGAGCCCGCCGTAGTTGCCCTGGCCGCTCCCCCCGTAGGCCTCCGCGTCCGTGTTCGCGAGCTCGATCCACCGCCCGCCGACGGGAACCCCCACGCGATAGCGATGACGAGGCACCGGCGTGAAGTTCGCGACGAACAGCACGGGGCGAGCGGTCATGCCCGTCCGCAGGAACGAGAGGACGCTCGCGGCCCGATCCGACGCGTCCACCCACTGGAACCCCTCGGGCGACGTGTCGAGCTCGTGCAGCGCGGGCTCGTCACGGTGCAGGCGGGCGAGGTCGGCGACCAGCCGCCGGACGCCCTCGTGGGGCGCGTACGCGAGCAGGTCCCAATCGAGCGACGTCTCGTGGTTCCACTCGCCCCACTGGGCGAGCTCGCCGCCCATGAACAGGAGCTTCTTGCCGGGCTGCGCGAACTGGTAGGCGAACAGGAGGCGCAGGTTCGCGAAGCGCTGCCAATCGTCGCCGGGCATCTTCGCGATCAGGGAGCCCTTGCCGTGCACGACCTCGTCGTGCGAGAGCGGCAGCACGAAGCTCTCGTCGAACGCGTACAGCATCCGGAACGTGATCGTGTCGTGCTGGAACGAGCGGTGGACCGGGTCCTTCGAGACGTACTGCAGCGTGTCGTGCATCCACCCCATGTCCCACTTCATCCCGAACCCGAGCCCGCCCGACTCGACGGGGCGGGAGACGCCGGGCCAGGCGGTCGACTCCTCCGCCGTCGTCTGGACGTCCGGGAAGCTCGCGGACAGCGCCGAGTTCAGGCCGCGCAGGAACTCGACGGCTCGCAGGTTCTCGCGGCCGCCCAGCTCGTTCGGGATCCACTCTCCTGGCTTCCGCGAGTAGTCCAGGTAGAGCATCGACGCGACGGCGTCCACGCGCAGGCCGTCGGCGTGGTAGCGATCGAGCCAGTGCGTCGCCGACGAGAGCAGGAAGCTGCGGACCTCGTTGCGGCCGTAGTTGAAGATGTAGCTCCCCCAGTCCGGGTGGAACCCCTGCCGCGGGTCCGCGTGCTCGAACAGGTGGGTGCCGTCGAAGAACGCGAGCCCGTGCTCGTCCGACGCGAAGTGCGACGGCACCCAGTCGAGGATCACGCCGATCCCCTCGCGGTGCAGGTGGTCGATCATCGCCATCAGGTCCTGCGGCGTCCCGTAGCGGCTCGTCGGCGCGAAGTAGCCGGTCGTCTGGTAGCCCCAGGAGCCGTAGAACGGGTGCTCCATCACCGGGAGGAGCTCCACGTGCGTGAAGTTCAGCGCCTTGACGTGGATCGCGAGGCGGTGGCCGATCTCGCGGTACCCGAGCATCCGGCCCTGCTCGTCGCGAGCCCACGAGCCGAGGTGGACCTCGTAGACGCTCATCGGCGCGTCGAGCGCGTTCGCCCGGCCGCGCGCGCGCATCCACGCGTCGTCGCCCCACGCGTACGCGGTGTCCCAGACGACGCTCGCCGTCCGCGGCGGCACCTCCCAGCGGGCGGCGAACGGATCGCCCTTGTCGACGCGGTACCCGCCGACCCGCGAGGCGACGTGGAGCTTGTACACGTCGCCGCTCCGCACGCCGGGCACGAACCCCTCCCAGATGCCGCTCGAGCCGCGAGGCTGCAGCGGGTCGTGGCGCCGGTCCCAGCCGTTGAAGTCTCCGATCACCGAGAGGCCGTCGGCGTTCGGCGCCCAGACGGCGAAGACCGTTCCGGGCTCCCCGTCCGCCTCGATCGGGTGGGCGCCGAGCCGCTCGTACAGGCGCGCGTGCGTGCCCTCGTTGAACAGGTAGACGTCCTCGTCCGACAGCAGCGAGACGTCGTGCCGGACCGGGCTCACGCCGCGTCCCCCTCGGTCACGATTGCCTCCCGCCGGGCCGCGTCGACGAGCCGCAGGAGCTCGAGCACCTCCGGGGACCGTCGGAGCTCCTCGAGCGAGCGCGCCGAGCGACGGCGCCAGTTCGGCCGGTCGGAGGTCCCCGGCACGTTCTGCTGATGGGTCTCGCCCCACAGGTCCTCGAGGTTGACCACGACGAGACGCGCCGGCGAGGACGCCAGCCAGACGTGGCTCGCCCAGCGGACGGCGCGCTCGTCCGAGGCGTCGGCCGGCTCGAGGACGCCGGAGTCGACGAGCGCGCGCGCGAGGTCCTCGCGCATCGCTCCTCGGCGTCGCCGCTCCGCCTCGGCCTGGGCTGCGTCGATCAGGCCGGCCTCGAGCCGTTCCGCGATGTCGGCGCCTCGCCAGAACGCGGCGAACGTCGGCAGGTCGTGCGTGTTCACGCAGGCGAGCGATCCCGCGGTCGGCGCCGGGACGGGGACCGGCCGCTCCGGCACGGTCTCCAGCTCGAGGACGTAGCTGCGCAGGAGCCGGTGCCGCGCCAGCCCCCGTCGCACCTCGCCCGGCACGGTCCCGAGGTCCTCGCCCACCACGACCGTGCCGGTGCGATGGGCCTCGAGCGAGATCGCGGCGTACCACTCTTCGGCCGGGTAGCGGACGAACACGCCGCGATCGGCCGACGCTCCCTCCGGCACCCAGTACTGGCGGTGCAACCCGATCGCGTGATCGATCCGCATCACGCCCGCGTGCCGGAACGCATGACGCAGGCACGCGAGCGGGTACGCGTACCCGTCCTCGCGCACGCGCTCGGGGTGCAGCGGCGGGAACCCCCAGACCTGGCCCTTCGGGAAGAAGTCGTCCGGAGGCGCGCCGACCGAGACGCTTGTCGCGAACGTCGTCGGGTGCCGCCAGACGTCGTAGCCGTCGGGATGGACGCCGAGCGGCATGTCGAGGTACAGGCCGGCCCCGCCCTCGAGCGCGGTCCGTCCGAGCTCGCCCACCTGCTCCTCGGCGAGCCACTGGGCCACCCGGTGGTACCCGAGCGCGACGGGATCCACGTCGGACGCGCGGATCCGGCCCGCACGGGCCCCGGCCGGCCATCGGCGGACGTCGAGCCCGAACCGCTCCCCCGCCGCGCGGAAGCGCGCGTAGGTCTCCACGTCGGGGTGCTCACGCAGGAACCGGCGCAAGGCGGCAGCCCGTGGATCCTCGAGCGCACCGGCGACCCGCTCGAGGACGCGACGCTTGAGCGCGAGCACCCTGGCGTGATCGACGAGATCCCCCGCGCGCACCGACGCGAGCTCCCGCTCGAAGGCGCTCGAGCGGACGTACCGGCGGATCGCCGGGTCGCGCTCGACCTCGGGGACCCGGCCGAGGTCGAGGTAGATCTCGTTCCAGAACAGCCGGCTCGCCGGCCGGTACGGGCTCGCCTCGCCCGGGAAGGCCGCCAGGAGCGGCAGCGTGGCCACGAGCCCGCCGCCGAGCCCCCGCACCAGGCCGGCGAGCTCCGACAGCCCCGAGAGATCGCCGATCCCCCAGGTCCGCTCGGTCACGAGCGCGTGCAGCGGGAGGAACACGCCCCAGTCCCTCGGCCGGCCCGACGGCATGACGTGCCGGGGCGCCGCGATCATCGTCGAGCGCCCCACCCGGCGCCCCGCCTCGACGGTCAGCGCGTGCCGGCCGAGCGGCACGGCCGTGTCGATCCGGAGCGTGGCGGTTCGCCCATCGCTCGAGACGTCGTCGGTGCGCACCGACCACGACCGCTCCCCGCCGCCTTCGAGCTCCAGGCGGGCGAGCAGCCGCTTAGGGCGGCGAGCCGGCAGCCGCACCTCGATCGGCGGTGGGGCTCCGTCCCAGGCGACGGTCACCGGCTCGAGGAGCCGCTGGGCCCGGTCGGCGCGGCGGCGTTCGAGCGCCTCGGCCGCGTCCCCCGAGCCGCCAACCGGCTCGCCCAGCGCCGCGAGCACCGCGAGCACCGACTCACGCTCGGCGGTCCGCATGCGCCCGGTCGTGTCCCGGAAGCTCGTCTGGAGACCGCACGCGCTCGCGAGCTCGCGCAGGGGACCGGTCACGCCGGCGCCTCGAGGAGGTCGGCGATGCCCGCCACCGGGATCGGCAGCCATTCCGGCCGGTTGTTCGCCTCGTACGCGACCTCGTACAGGGCCTTCTCGAGGAGGAACGCGTGCATGAGGATCTCGACCTCCTCGGGCGACCCGGCCGCGAACGGCGCCCCATCGACGACGTCCAGGTACTCACGGAGGTATGCGCCGGCGGCGGACACGTACCACAGCCGCACCCACGGGGCGATCGCCCCGACCCGGTCGGGCTCCACGACCTCCACCGCGCGCGCTGCGGAGTGCGCCGCGTAGTGGAACGACCGGATCATCCCGGCGGCGTCGACCAGCGGCAGGCGCTTGATCCGCCGCTCGCCGATCGACTTCGGGGGCGGGCCCTCGAAATCGATGATCACGAAGTCCCGGCCGGTGTAGAGGAGCTGGCCGAGGTGGAGGTCGCCGTGGATCCGGGTCCGCGCCCCCGTGATCCGGACGTCGAGCACCGACCGGAGCCGTTCGAGGATCTGCGGCTGCCGCTCGAGCACGATCTCGCCCCCGGGCAGGTCGGGCTGCGAGCGGAGGATCTGGAACGTGCCGTTCGCGATCGCGCGGAGCGACTGGTAGAGCGAGCGCTGGTAGAACGGGGTGACCCGCTCGGGTGCGAACACCGGGTCCTCGACGTCGCTCGCGAGCGCGAGGTGGAGCTCGGCCGTCCGCCGGCCGAGCAGCCGCGCGGCCTCGAGGTACCCGCCCATCGTCTCGGCGGCGAGCTCGGGAGGACCCGCGCCGACCACCTCGAACAGCGTCGGCGTCGGCACGGGCGTGTCGGGTCGCGCGGTCGCGGTGGCGAGCGCGTCCTCGAGGAAGCGGTGGAGCCGGTCCTCGGTGAAGGACCACGCGTCCCCCTCGTTCGGGACGAACCCGTGCAGGATCCCGAGCGTCGTCGCCTGCGCACGGCCGCGGCGGAGCTCGAGCCCGCCCGCGACG
>DATBMU010000032.1:0-12211 GCA_036554665.1 Actinomycetota bacterium
GGAGGTCGCGCTGCGCGCGTGGCTGCACGAGCACGGGCTGCGGACGCGGGAGGAGGGCGGGGACGTCGCCGTGGTCGGGCTCGGCGGGTTCGACGCGGGCCCGCTCCTCGAGCACGGCCGGCTCGACGCGGCCTGGCTGCCGGAGCCGTAC
This sequence comes from Actinomycetota bacterium, assembly GCA_036554665.1. GTDB lineage: Bacteria > Actinomycetota > UBA4738 > UBA4738 > HRBIN12 > CALGFI01. The sequence goes on from DATBMU010000032.1 coordinate 152, forward strand.
CCGGCGTCCCTGGCCGACCGGGGGATCGCGTTCCCGCTCGTCGACGAGTCCTCGCTCTGGCCGCCCGGCGAGCTGCTCGCGACGAACCTCGTGGTCTCGACGACCTACCTCGGCGAGCATCCCGACGTCGTGCGCGCGCTCGTCGAAGCCAACGTCCGGGCGATCCTCCTCTGCCGCGACGAGCCGGACCGGGCCAAGGAGATCGTTGCGGGGCAGCTCGCATCGACCGGCGGCCCCGCGCTCGAGCCCGGGGTGCTCGACGCGGCCTGGGCGGAGCTGGAGTTCACGTGGGACCCGCTCCCCGCGTCGCTCGCGCGGGTCGCCGAGCAGGCGTACACGGTCGGCCTGTCGAGCGAACGCCCGCGCGGGCTCGCGGGGGCGTACCGGCTTGACGCTCTCAACCACGTCCTCAACGATGAGGGACTCCGTCCGGTGGAGGCTCCCGCGTGACCGCGTCCCGATCGTTGAGGGTGGTTCCCGACGCCGACGGGGCCGTCGCGAAGCTCTCCCTGCGGGGGGTGAGCAAGTCGTTCCGCTCGGCCACGGGGGACGTCGTGCCCGCGATCGAGGACGTCACGCTCGACGTCGAGGCGGGCGAGTTCGTCTGCTTGATAGGCCCGTCGGGATCGGGGAAGTCGTCGATCCTGCACCTGCTGGCCGGGCTCGAGACGCCGGATGCGGGCGAGGTGCTCCTGGACGGCCGGGTGATCGCGGGGCCCGGGCCGGACCGGGCGCTCCTGTTCCAGGAGCCGGCGCTGTTCCCCTGGATGAGCGTGCGCGCGAACGTCGAGTTCGGCCTGCGGATGCTCCGGCTGCCGGCGACGGAGATGCGGGACCGCGCGGACGCATGGCTCGCCAAGGTCGAGCTCTCGGAGTTCGCCGATGCGCAGCCGCACGAGCTCTCGCGCGGCATGCGTCAGCGGGCCGCGCTGGCGCGCGCCCTCGTCTGCCGCCCCGACGTGCTGCTCGCCGACGAGCCGTTCGGCTCGCTCGACGCGCAGGCGCGCGAGATCCTGCAGCAGGAGCTGCAGTCGCTGTGGACGGAGCTCGGCAACACGCTCGTCTTCGTGACGCACAACGTGCGCGAGGCCGTCCTGCTGGCCGACCGGGTCGTCGTCCTGTCGGCCCGGCCGGGTACCCCGATCGAGGAGCACCGGATCACGTCTCCGCGCCCCCGGCGCCTCGAGGACGCGCTCCTCAGCCGCGTGGTCGTCGACATCCACGAGCACCTCGTCAAGGAGGTGGAGCGCGCTGCGCGCGAGGAAGTTGCTCGCACAGATCTGGCCTAGGGTCGCGCTCGTCGCGGCGATCCTCCTGGTCTGGTGGGCCGTCGCCGCGAGCGACCTCGCTCCCGACTGGGCGCTCCCCTCGCCGGGGGACGTGTGGGAGCAGCTCACCGCGAACCTCTTCGGCGAGGGCGGGCTGCTCGTCGCGGCGCAGCGCAGCCTGCTCCGGCTCGCGATCGGCATGGCCGCGGCCGTGGTGATCGGCACGCTGCTCGGGATCGCGATGGCCGCCTCGGGACCCGTCCAGCGGAGCGTCGGGACGCTCATGACCGGCCTCCAGGCCCTGCCGTCGATCGCCTGGCTGCCGCTCGCGGCCGTGTGGCTGGGGTTCGGCGAGCGCGCGGTGCTGTTCGTGGTGGTGATCGGTGCTTTCCCGGCGATCGCGATCGCGACCGCCGCCAGCCTCCGCCAGGCTCCCCCGACCCTGGTGCGCGCCGGGCGGACCCTCGGCGCTCGCGGCTGGACCCTCTATCGGCGGGTGGTGTTGCCGGCCGCCGTCCCCGGCTACTGGGCGGGGTTGCAGCAGGCGTGGGCGATCGCCTGGCGAGCGCTGATGGCCGGGGAGCTGATCATCGCCGGCGGCGTCGGGCTCGGACACCTCCTGGGGCGGGCGTCCTTCGACACCTCACTGATCCTGGCGGTCATGGTCGTGATCGTGGTGATCGGCGTCGCGGTGGACTACCTGTTCGCCTCGGTCGATCGCCGGATCCGGCGCCGGCGCGGTCTGATCGCGACGGCGTAGCCGCGCTCCGACCGGCGCGTTGCCTTCAGACGACGCCGGCGCGGCGGAGCGCATCGGTGCGCGCCCTCGCGGTCAGCTCGGCGAGCGCGTGAGAGATGCGGGGCTCGAGGGGCTTTGGGTCCACCACCCGCCGCGCCGGCTCCGGGAGCCGATCGAGGTCGGCCCGGAACAGGGCACGGGCCGTGTCGAGCGGGCGGTGCGGTCCGCTCCGCTCACCGCCGCGCATCACGGGGACCAGCAGCGGCTCGTGGTCGTCGGGGAGCGGCTCCTCGCGGAGGCCGATCGTGTCGCCCTCGGCCCCGCGGAACACCTGCTTGCGGCCGGGCGCGGACGTCTTGTTGGAGGAGAGCTTCATCATCGGGCGCCCGTCGTACTCGACGAGCTTGTACGCGGAGTCCAGGTAGGGCGCGTCGGCCGAGACGCCGATCCGCGTCCCGACGCCGAACGCGTCGATCGGAGCGCCCGCGCGCACGAGGCGGTCGACCTCGAACTCGTCCAGGCCGCCGCTCGCGAAGATCCGGGCGCCGGTGAGCCCGGCGTCGTCGAGGATCGCGCGGCTCTGCCGGGCGAGCGCGTCGAGATCGCCGCTGTCGAGGCGGATGCCGAGGTTCTCCGAGAGGCCGAGCTCGCGCACCACGTCGACGGCAGTCCGGACGCCGTTCAGCGTGTCGTAGGTGTCGACCAGGAACGTGGTCCGCCCGGGGAAGTCGCGCGCGAAGGTCCGGAACGCCTCGGCCTCGGTCTCGAAGGACTCGATGTACGAGTGCGCCATCGTGCCCGCCACCCGCAGGCCGAACCGGCGGGCGGCCTCCACGTTGCTCGTGGCGGAGAACCCGACGATCGACGTCACCCTGGCCACGTTCTCGGCGGCGTCCAGGCCCTGCGTGCGCCGGAGCGAGAAGTCCACGACGTCGCGACCGTCGGCGGCGACGACGCATCGCGCGGCCTTGGACGCGATCGTCGTCTGGAACGTGATCTGGTTCAGCAGGTAGGGCTCGACGAGCTGCGCCACCGCGATCGGCGCCGTGATCTCGAGCAGCGGTTCGTTCGCGTGGACGACGCGCCCCTCGGGGACGGCCCAGACGTCGCCCTCGAAGCGGAGCCCCGCGAACGCGTCGAGGACGTCGTCGGGGAAGCCGAGCTCGCGTCCGAGGTAGTCCAGGTCCTCCTCGGGGAACCCGAACCCTTCCAGGAACCCGAGGCACGGCTCGAGACCGGCGGCGACGAGGAAGCCGCGGTTGCGGGGGAGCGCGCGGACGAACAGGCTGAACGTCGCCTCCTGCCGCATGTCCCGCCGCAGGTAGCTCGCGGCCATGTTGAGCTCGTACAGGTCCGTGAGCAGGGCCCCCGGCGGCATGGCGGGAAGCGTACGCGACGACGCCGCGGCGGGCTCCGCGCGACGACGAGCCCTTCGTCCCGAGGTTCGCGTGCCCTTGGTCCCGGGAGTCGCTAGGGTCGGCCGGGGAGGCTTCCCGTGGAGGCGGGAGGCCCGTGGAGGTGACCGGCGTGAGGTACCTCGATCGACCCGGTTTCGGCGCGCTGCTGGACTCGTTGGTCGCGGCCGGCTACGAGCTGATCGGACCCACGGTTCGGGACGGCGCGATCGTGCTCGACCGGATCGACGGTGCGGACGACCTGCCCGCCGGGGTCGGCGAGGAGCAGGCGCCGGGCGCGTACCGGCTCACCCGTCGCGAGGACGACCGGCTCTTCGGCTGGGCGCACGGCCCCGATTCGGGCAAGCGCTACCTCTTCCCCGCGCGCGAGGTGCTCGCGACGGTTTCGAGGAACGGGGACGGGATGCGCGTGGAGCCGCACCCGGAGGAGGGCGGCCCGTTCGCGTTCGTCGGCCTGCGCGCGTGCGACCTCGCCGCGATCGCGGTGCAGGACCGCGTGTTCATGGACCTCGACCCCGCCTACCGGCGCCGCCGCGAGGCCGCCGTCTTCGTCGGCGTGAACTGCGAGGAGCCCGGCGCCACTTGCTTCTGCGTGTCGATGAACACCGGCCCTCGCTGCACGATGGGCTTCGACCTCGCGCTGTCCGAGCTCGACGACGGGTTCGTCGTGGAGGTCGGCACCGAGCGCGGCGAGGAGCTCCTCGCGGCGGTCACCACCCGGGACGCGACGGCCGAGGAGTCCGGCGCGCCGGAGCGGATCGCGGCCGGCGCGGCGTCGCGGATGGGCCGGGAGCTCGACACGTCGGACATGCCGGACCTGCTCTACCGCAACCGGGTGCATCCGAGGTGGCACGACGTCGCCGAGCGTTGCCTGGCCTGCGGGAACTGCACGAACGCCTGTCCGACCTGCTTCTGCCACGACGTCGTGGACGGCGTCTCGCTGTCCGGCGACGTCGCGACCCGCACGCGCGAGTGGGCCACGTGCTTCAGCGCCGAGTACTCGTGGGCGGCGGGGGAGGTCGTGCGGCACACGCACGAGGGCCGCTACCGGCAGTGGCTCACGCACAAGTTCGCGTCGTGGATCGATCAGTACGGCACGTCCGGCTGCGTCGGATGCGGACGCTGCATCACGTGGTGCCCGGTCGGGATCGACGTCACCGAGGAGATCGCGGCGATCCGAGCGACCGACGGCGAGGTCGAGGTGGTGTCGGCATGACGATGGCAGGGGGTGTGGGGGCTCAGGGAGCGAGCGAGCGTGAGCGAGCGAGCGTAGCCCCCACGATGACCGAGTACCGGGACGTGCGAGCCGGACAGCCCGAGGGCGGTCCCGTGCGGATCGCGGTGATCGAGCGCGTCGTGCCCGAGACGCCGGAGTCGGCGACGTACTGGATGCGATGGCGCGACGGCGACGGCGAGGGGTACACGTTCGAGCCGGGGCAGTTCAACATGCTCTATGTCTTCGGTGTCGGTGAGGTCGCGATCTCGATCTCGTCCGACCCGGCGCACACGCACCGCCTCGGCCACACGATCCGGCACGTCGGACGCGTCACGAACGTGTTCCGCGGGCTCGGCCCCGGCGACGAGATCGGCGTGCGCGGACCGTTCGGCCGGCCGTGGCCGCTGCACGAGGCGATGGACGGCGACCTGCTGGTCATCGCGGGCGGCGTGGGTGTGTGTCCCGTCCGCCCGGCGATCGAGTGGGCGATGCGGAACCGCGAGCGCTACCACCGCCTGATCCTGCTGATGGGCGCTCGGACGCCGGACCTCCTGCCCTACAAGGACCAGCTCGACGAGTGGGTGTCGCTGATGCAGCGCCTCGACGTGGAGCTGCACCTCACGGTCGACGAGGCCGACGCGTCGTGGCCCTACGACGAGGGCGTCGTCACGACGCTCTTCCCGAAGGCGAAGATCGAGCCGGTGCGCACGACCGCGTTCATGTGCGGGCCCGAGATCATGATGCGGTTCGCGGGCAAGGGCCTGATGGAGGTCGGCGTGCCGGACGAGCGGATCTGGGCCTCGATGGAGCGCCACATGCAGTGCGGGGTCCAGCTGTGCGGCCACTGCCAACTGGGTCCGTGGTTCGTCTGCTCGGACGGCCCGGTCTTCCGCTACGACGCGATCCGCGAGCTGATGGAGGTGCGCGAGCTGTGAGCGACAACGGCAAGCCGCGCGTCGCGGTCTTCAAGATGGCCTCGTGCGACGGGTGTCAGCTGCAGCTCCTCGACGCCGAAGAGGCGCTGCTCGAGCTCGCCGGGGCGATCCAGATCGTGAACTTCGCCGAGGCCTCGAGCCACATCGAGCCGGGGCCATACGACGTGACCCTCGTCGAGGGCTCCGTGTCGACGCCGGAGCTCGAGGAGCAGATCCGCGAGATCCGGCGCGAGTCGAAGGTGCTCATCACGATCGGCGCGTGCGCGACGTCGGGCGGCGTCCAGGCGCTGCGCAACGCGACCGGCAAGCACGACGAGTTCGTCCGCACCGTCTACCCGACGCCCGAGTACGTGAAGTCGCTCGAGGACTCGCACCCGATCTCGGATTACGTGCCGGTGGACCTCGAGCTGACCGGTTGCCCGGTGGACCGCGGTCAGCTGCTGGGGGCGATCGCGTCGCTGCTCCAGGGGGCGGTGCCGCGCGTGTCGACCACGCCGGTGTGCGTCGAGTGCAAGCGGCGCGGCTACGTCTGCGTCGTCGTCGCCAAGGGCGAGCCCTGCCTCGGCCCCGTCACGAGGACCGGCTGCGGGGCGCTCTGCCCGGGCCTGGACCGCGGGTGCTACGGGTGCTTCGGCCCGGCGCAGGCGCCGGGCAACACCGATGCCCTCGGCCGTCGGTTCATCGAGCTCGGCCTGTCGAAGGAGGACGCGGCGGCCAGGTTCCGGTTCATCACCGGGTGGGCGCCGCCCTTCCGGGAGGCCGCGGACGAGCTCGAGCGGGGGGAGGTGGCGGCTCGATGACGCATCGATCGGTCGAGGTCCCGGTCATCGCCCGCGTCGAGGGTGAGGGCGCCCTCCACATCGCGGTCGACGACGGTGAGATCACCGACCTGCGCCTGGAGATCTACGAGCCGCCCCGGCTGTTCGAGGCCTTCCTCGCCGGCCGGCAGTATCACGAGGTGCCGGACATCGTGCCCCGGATCTGCGGCATCTGCCCGGTCGCGTACCAGATGAGCGCGATCCACGGGCTCGAGCGGCTGTTCGAGGTCGAGGGGCCCGAGGGCACCCACGAGCTCCGCCGGCTCCTGGACTGCGGGGAGTGGATCGAGAGCCACGTGCTGCACATCTTCCTGCTGGCCGCGCCCGACTTCCTCGGCTTCCCGAACGCGATCGAGATGGCGAAGGTCCAGCCGGAGCTCGTCAAGACCGCGCTCGAGATCAAGCGCGTCGGCAACGACCTGATGGCCGCGATCGGCGGGCGCGAGATCCACCCGGTCTCGCCGCGGGTCGGCGGGTTCTCCAAGGCGCCGAGGCGGCGCGACCTGGAGCCCTTCCTCCCGCGCCTGGAGTGGGCGCTCGGGCAGATGCCGGGGATCGCCGACTTCGTCGCCTCGTTGCCGGCCCCCGCGTTCCCACGCCCGGCCGAGATGGTCTCGATGGTGAACGAGGACGAGTACCCGATCAACGTCGGCGACATGGCCTCCACCGGCGGGCGGAGCTGGGACGCCGAGACGTACGAGCAGGTCACGCACGAGGTGCACGTCGAGCACTCGAACGCGTTGCACTCGCTCATGACGGACACGCAGACGCCGTACTTCCTCGGGCCGCTCGCGCGCGTGAACCTGAACGCCCCGCTGCTGACTCCGGTGGCCCGCGAGGTCGCCGAGCGCGCCGGCCTCCGCGTGCCCGAGTCCGACCCGTTCTTCTCGATGGCGGCTCGGGCTGCCGAGACGACGCTCGCGATCGAGGAGTCGATGCGGATCATCGGCGCCTACACCCCGCCGGACCCACCGATGGTCGAGCCGCAGCCGCGGGCCGGGCGGACGAGCTGGATGACCGAGGCGCCGCGCGGGACGCTCTACCACCGCTACGACGTCGCCGAGGACGGCACGATCGTCGAGGCGAAGATCATCCCGCCCACGTCGCAGAACCTCCGGCACATGGAAGAGGATCTGCGCGCGTTCCTGCCCGACGTGATCGACCGCCCCGACGAGGAGCTCACGCGCCTGTGCGAGATGGTCGTGCGCAACTACGACCCCTGCATCAGCTGCGCGACCCACTTCCTCAGGCTCGACATCACGCGGTCCTGAGGCGGCCCCGAGCGGTGCTCGTGCGCGTGATCGGGTGCGGCAACCCCGACGTCGGGGACGATGCCGCGGGGGTGGTCGCCGTCGAGCGGGCCCGCGATGCGCTCGAGGCGCTCGGGGTGGAGGTGGTCCCGCAGGCCGCGCCGCTCGGGATCGTCCATCTGCTCGAGGGCGCCGATGCCGTCGTGGTGGTCGACGCGATCCGCTCACCGGGAGCCGGTCGCGCGCCCGGCGAGATCGTTCGGGCCGAGGCGGGTGCGGACGGCCTGCCCGCCGAGATCCGGTCCTCGCTGTCCTCCCACGGGCTCGGGGTCGCCGAGGCGGTCGGCCTCGCGGCCGCGATGGGTCCGACGCCGCGGGTGATCGTGCTCGGCGTCGAGGCGGAGCGGACGTCGGCGGGCGCCGGGCTCTCGGACGCGGTCCGGCGGGCGCTCCCGGACCTCGTTGGCGCGATCGTGTCCGAGGCGAGCGACCTGGTCGGCGGCGCCGGCGCGGAGGTCGAACGCTCCCCCGCGGAGGGGCCGACCGACCCCACTCGCGATGGAGGGGCGGAACCACGATGACGCCAGGAACGGGCACGGGAGGTTCCGTCGTGGCTGGTAGAGGGTCCGAACCCACCTCGGATGGCGTCCTCGCGCGCGAGGTCGAGGTCCGCGGCGTGGTTCAGGGCGTCGGCTTCCGTCCGTTCGTGTGGCGGATCGCGAACCGCGCGGGTCTGACCGGCCGCGTCCGCAACCGCAGCGGCGTCGTCGAGATCGTGGCCGAGGGTCCGGCGGAGGCGCTCGACGCCTTCTGCCGCGCGCTGAACGAGGAGGCGCCGCCGCTCGCCCGCGTCGAGGGGATCGGCTGGAAGGAGGTCGAGCCGGCCGGCTTCGCGACGTTCGAGGTCGACGAGAGCGTGGACCGGCCGGGCGGCGACCGGCTGATCGCGCCGGACGTCGCGACCTGCGATGCGTGCCTGGCGGAGCTGCTCGACCCGAGCGACCGGCGCTTCCGCTACCCGTTCATCAACTGCACGGACTGCGGCCCGCGGTTCACGATCATCGAGTCGCTGCCCTACGACCGCGAGCGCACGAGCATGCGGCACTTCCCCCTGTGCGAGGCCTGCGACCGCGAGTACCGCGACCCCGGGAACCGGCGGTTCCACGCCGAGCCGGTCGCGTGTCCGGTGTGCGGTCCGAAGCTCGAGCTCCTCGATGCCGACGGCGCGCCGATCGCCGGTGACCCGGTGGTCGAGACCGCCCGGCTCCTCGCCGACGGCAAGGTCGTCGCGCTGAAGGGACTCGGCGGGTTCCACCTCGCGTGCGACGCGACGAACGCGGAGGCCGTCGCGGAGCTGCGCCGACGCAAGTCCCGGCCGGACAAGCCGTTCGCGGTCATGGTCGCGACCCCCGCGGACGCGCGGGAGCGGTTCGACCTGTCGCAGGACGAGGAGGCCGCGCTGCGCTCGCCCCGGGCGCCGATCGTCCTGGTCCGCGACCGCGGGACGCTCGCGCCCGGCGTGGCTCCCGGCCACCGGCGTCAGGGAGCGATGTTGCCCTCCACGCCGCTGCATCACCTGCTCCTGCGTGTGGTGGACGTGCCGCTCGTCTTGACGAGCGGCAACCGGAGCGACGAGCCGATCTGCATCGACAACGACGAGGCGCGGGAGCGCCTCGGCGGCATCGCCGACGCGTTCCTCGTCCACGATCGCCAGATCGTCTCGCGCTACGACGACAGCCTCGTCCGCGTCTGGCGTGGCGGCTTCGTCGTGATGCGCCGGGCCCGGAGCTGCGCGCCCACGCCGATCGAGCTCCCGGTGCAGAGCCTGCCGACGCTCGGCACCGGCGCCGAGCTGTTCGGCGCGTTCTGCCTGACGAACGGGACCCGCGCGTACCTGTCACAGCACATCGGCGACCTCGACACCGAGGAGTCGATGGCCTCGTACGCGGCCGCGCTCGACCGCTACCGGTGCGTCTTCGGTGTCGCGCCCGACCTCGTCGCGCACGACCTGCACCCGGACTTCCAGACGACGCGGTTCGCCCAGGACCTGGAGCTGCCGACGGTCGCCGTCCAGCATCACCACGCGCACGTCGCCTCGGTGATGGCCGAGCACCGGCTCCAGGGCCGGGTGATCGGCGTGTCGTTCGACGGTTTCGGGCTCGGCACCGACGGGACGGCGTGGGGAGGCGAGTTCCTGGTGTGCGACGCGGCGACGGCCGAACGCGCGGGGCACCTGCGCTCGGTCGCGCTCCCCGGCGGGGACGCGGCGGTGCGGAACCCCTGGCGGATGGCGCTCTCGCACGCCGAAGCCGCCGGGGTCGGCGACGAGGCGCTGACGGTGCTCGATGCACCCGACGAGGAGGCCGAGGTCGTGCTCCGGCAGATCCGGTCGGAGGTGGGTGTTCCCACCACGTCCTCCGTCGGCCGGCTGTTCGATGCGGTCGCGGCGCTCGCCGGCCTCGTCGGCGTCGCGACGTACGAGGGCCAGCCTGCGATGCTGCTCGAGCAGGCCGCCGAGGGAGGCGCCACGCGCGAGTACGGCTTCGACGTCGTCGCGGGCAACGGCGGGGTGCTCCTGGACCCGCGCCCGCTGATCGTCGCGGTCGTGAAGGACCTCCGTCGCGGACGGCCGGCGGGCGAGGTCGCGGGCCGGTTCCACCGAACGATGGCCGCGGCTACGCTGGAGGTCGTGCGCGCGATCCGCGGCATGACGGGCCTCGGGAGGGTCTGCCTGTCGGGCGGGGTCTTCAACAACGACCTGCTCACCGCGGACCTGGTGGCTCGCCTGGAGACCGTCGGCCTGGAGGTCTTCCTGCCGCGCCAGGCGCCGGTCGGGGACGGCGGCATCGCGCTCGGACAGGTGCTCGTGGCGAACGCGAGCCTGGCGGGGTAGGGGGAAGCCGATGTGCCTCGGGGTCCCGGGCAAGGTGGTCGACGTGTTCGAGCAGGACGGGATCCGCATGGGGACCGTCGACTTCGGGGGCATCACGCGCAGCGCGTGCCTCGAGTACGCGCCGGAGGTCGATCTCGGGAGCTACGTCGTGATCCACGTCGGCTTCGCGATCTCGGTGGTCGACGAGGTGGAGGCGGCGCGCGCCTACGAGCTGCTGGCCGAGATGGGCAACCTCGAGGACATCGACCTGCCCCAGACGGCGGACGGCGTCCGCGCCGAGGACTACCGACCCGGCCCGATGGGGACGGCCCGGTGAAGTACCTCGACGAGTACCGCGACGACACGATCGCGCGCGCGCTCCTGGACGAGATCGCGCGCACGGTGACGCGGCCGTGGACGCTCATGGAGGTCTGCGGCGGTCAGACGCACACATTGATCCGCCAGGGGATCGACCAGCTCCTGCCCGAGGGTCTTGAGCTCGTGCACGGGCCGGGCTGCCCGGTCTGCGTGACGCCGCTCGCGCTGATCGACGAGGCGATCGCGATCGCGAAGCGCCCCGACGCGATCGTGTGCTCGTTCGGCGACATGCTCCGCGTCCCCGGTTCGAGCGAGGACCTGTTCCAGGCCCGCGCCGCCGGCGGCGACGTCCGGGTCGTGTATTCGCCGCTCGACGCCCTCGAGGTGGCACGCCGCAACCCGGACGAGACGGTCGTGTTCTTCGCGGTCGGGTTCGAGACGACCGCGCCGGCGAACGCGATGGCGGTCAAGCAGGCCAAGCAGCTCGGGATCGAGAACTTCGCGCTGCTCGTGGCGCACGTGCTCGTCCCGCCGGCGATCATGGCGATCCTGGTGTCGCCGGGGAACCGCGTGCAGGGCTTCCTGGCGCCGGGTCACGTGTGCGCGATCCAGGGGTGGACCGAGTACGAGCCGATCGCCCGGGACTACTCCGTGCCGATCGTCGTGACCGGCTTCGAGCCGCTCGACCTGCTCGAGGGCATCCGGATGGTCGTCGCGCAGCTCGAGGAGGGCCGCCACGAGGTGGAGAACCAGTACGTCCGCGCCGTGGTGCGCGACGGCAACCGGCCGGCGCTCGCCGTCGTGAACGAGGTGTTCGAGTCGTGCGACCGTGCGTGGCGCGGGATCGGCGTGATCCCGAAGAGCGGGCTGCGCCTGCGCGAGGCGTACCGGATGCACGACGCCGAGGTGCGGTTCCCGAGCGCGGAGGGCGTCCCCGCCTCCGAGTCCGAGATCTGCATCGCCGGCGACGTGCTGATCGGCCGGGCGAAGCCGCACGACTGCCCGGCGTTCGGCACGCTCTGCACGCCGGAGTCGCCGCTCGGGGCTCCCATGGTCTCCAGCGAGGGCGCCTGCGCCGCGTACTTCCTCGCCGGCCGGCGGCGCGAGGACGTCACGGCGTGAGCGAGGACCTCTCGGCGGCTGTCCGCGAGTTCGCGCTGAGCTGTCCCGTCCCGTTGCCGCCCGGCGAGCGCGTCACGCTCGGCCACGGGAGCGGTGGCAAGCTGAGC
>DATBMU010000052.1:0-4075 GCA_036554665.1 Actinomycetota bacterium
TCGTCTTCGGGCTGGCGTTCGTCGTGATGATGTACGGCGTCATCCCCTGGGAGGACCTCGGGATCCCGCTCCCCACGCTCTGGTGGTGGTTCCCGGAGATGACGGCGTCCTTCCTCCTGTTCGCGATCGTCATCGGGCTCATCGACCGGATGAAGGAGGGGGACCTGACGTCGACGTTCGTGGACGGCGCCCGTGACCTCCTCGGGGTCGCGCTCATCATCGGGATCGCCCGCGGGATCACGGTGATCATGAACAACGGCGAGATCACGGACACGGTGCTCCACTGGGCCGAGGTCGCGCTCGGGGACGTCGGCCAGGCGGCCTTCCTCGTCGTGATGTACGGGCTGTTCCTGCCGCTGTCGTTCCTGATCCCGTCCTCGTCGGGTCTGGCGACGGTGGCCATGCCGATCATGGCCCCGCTTGCGGCGTTCGTGGACGTCCCCGCCGAACTGGTGGTGACGGCGTACCAGAGCGCGAACGGCCTCATGAACCTGTTCATCCCGACGTCCGCGGTCGTCATGGGTGGGCTGGCCATCGCGCGCGTGCCCTACGGTCGCTACCTGCGATGGGTGTGGCCGCTGCTCGCGATCCTCGCCGTGGTCGCGGTGGTCGTCCTCACCGGCGCGGCGGTCCTGGCGTGAGCCGGCCGGCGACCCCGCGCCTGGCTCGATCGAGGAGTTCCGCGTGATCCCCCCCGCCGGCCGTCGTCGGGAAGCGCGCGACGCGCCACCGCGGGGGGGTCTCCTTCGGATGAGCCGCCCGGTCCGGCTCCTCGGCGTGTTCCTCGTTCTCGCGCTGCTCGTCGGAGCCTGCACGGAGGAGACGCGGGACAGGATCTCGGAGGCGTTGCCGACCGGGGTCACCGGCCTCCCGACCGACGGGCTCGGGAGTCCGACCTCGAGGCCGACCGGGCCCACGCCGGAACGGACACCGGAACCCACGGAGGAGCGGCCGACCGAGGAGCCCGAACCGACCGAGGAGCCGACCGAGGAGCCCGAACCCACGGACGAACCCTCGGAGGAGCCGACCGAGGAGCCCGAACCCACGGACGAACCCTCGGAGGAGCCGACTGCCCCCCCGGGAGACGGAGAGCCGGGACGGCTGCTCCTGGTGATCATCCGGATCCTGGAGAGGCTGGGGCTCGAGGTGCCGGGCCCGTCGCCGTCGCCGAGTGAGCCCCCGGAACCCACCGGGCCCACCTCGGAGCCGACCGAAGAGCCGACCGAAGAGCCGACCGAAGAACCGACCGAGGAGCCGACCGAAGAACCGACGGAGGAACCGACGGAGGAGACCGGACCGACCGGGCCCACCGCCGTCACGGGACCGACCGGGTCGACCGGTGAGGACGAGGTGGACGACCTCGCCGCCGCCGCGTCCTCGAACGCAACCGACGATCCACCGTGGATCTTGATCTTCCTCGTGGCCGCGCTGGGCGGCGTCGGCTGGTTCGTGTGGTCGCGGTCGCGGGACGGCCGCCACGTCGAGGGGTCCGCTCGTGACGACTGACGACGGTGGCCCGCGCGCGGGAGAGGGGACATCGGTGGAGCAACCGCGCAGGTATATGTCCGTTCGGCAGGCCGCCTTCATCGGCGTGGGCGCGATGGTTGGGGCGGGGATCTTCGCGCTGCTCGGCGAGGCCGGCGCCGTCGCGGGCTCCGCCGTCTGGATCTCGTTCGTCCTGGCGGGCGTCATCGCGGGCTTCCAGGGGTACTCGTTCGCGAAGCTCGGCGCCCGCTACCCCTCGGCCGGCGGGCTGCTCGAGTACGTCGCCCGCGGCTTCGGCGAGGGCCACGTGCTGGGGACGGTCTGCTGGTTGACCTACGCGGTCAACATCGTCATCACCGCGCTCGTGGCCGTCTCGTTCGGGAGCTACGCGTCCTCGCTGCTCCTGGGCGACGACGCCCCGGCGGTATGGGTCAAGGTCTTCGCGGCGGTGATCCTGCTCGCGATGTTGTGGCTGAACGTCGTCGGGTCACATGCCGTCGCGCGGGTGCAGACCGTGATCGTGTGGATCGTGGTCGGCATCCTGCTCGGGTTCGCGGTGATCACGATCTGGAACATGGACCCCTCGCTGCTCGATCCCTCGGGGTACCCGTCCGTGCGGCTCATCGTCTCCAGCGTCGCGCTGACGTTCTTCGCGTTCCTGGGCTTCGGCGTGGTCACGTTCACCGCGAAGGATCTCGCCGATCCGACCAAGCAGCTCCCTCCCGCCATGTACCTCGCGCTCGGGATCGCGACCGTGACGTACGTGGCGGTCGCGCTCGGCGTGTTCGGCACCCTCACCGTGGACGAGGTGATCGCCTCGGGCGGCACGGCGATCGCCGTGGCCGCCGAGCCCACCCTGGGACGGTGGGGGTTCTGGTTGATGAGCGTGACCGGGCTCTTCGCGACCGCCGGCGCCACGAACTCGGGGATCTACCCCGTCGCGGGGATCTCGGTCCAGCTCGCCGAGACCGGGCAGTTCCCGCCCGTGATGGCCCGGATGGTCGGTCGCGCGCCGGTCGGGATGCTCGTGATGGTGGGGCTGACGATCCTGCTGGCGATCGGATACGACCTCAGCGCGATCGCGTCGATCGGGAGCGCGGTGGCGCTGATGATCTTCGCGCTGGTGACGATCGCGCACCTCCGCATCCGGCGCGAGACCGGCGCCCGGCTCGTTCCGCTGATCCTGGGCCTGCTGACGTCGTCGGTGACGTTGGTCGTGTTCGCCACGACGACCCTCGCGGAGGATCGGGCCGCCACCATCGCGTTGGTCGTCATCGTCCTGCTCTCGGTCGGCTTCGATCGATGGTGGAAGCGCTCGCGCTCGCGAAGAGAGGAGACGACGTTGAAGGCGGAGACCCACCCATGACGGATCGGATCACGGCGTTCTTCGAGGAGCTTCGCGAGCGGACGCACGAGCCCCTGCTCGCGCAGGCCGAGGGCACGATCCGGTTCGAGCTCGACGACGGCGAACGGATCGAGCGCTGGATCGTCTCGATCGACCGGGGTGACGTGGACGTGTCGCACCGGAACGTCTCCGGCGACGCGCGGGTCCGCGTTCCGAGGGACACGTTCGAACGCCTGGTCACCGGCGAGGCGAACGCGATGGCCGCGATCCTCCGGGGTGAGATAGCCGGTGCAGGCGACGTCGAGCTGCTCCTTCGCTTCCAGCGGCTGTTCCCCGGCCCGCCGGGGTCGGGCCGCGCCGCGGGGGGAGACGACCGATGACGGGCTCCGTGAAGATCCTGGACGGCAACACGTTCGTGGTCAGCGACGACCGCGGCGACATCGAGGCGTCCTCGACGGATCCGACGGGGTTGTTCTCGTTCGACACGCGGTTCCTCTCGACGTGGGTGCTGACGATCGACGGCCAGCGGCTGAACGCGCTGTCGACCGACGACCTGCACTACTTCGAGACCCGCTTCTTCCTCGTCCCGGGCACGGGCACCGTGTACGTCGACGCCAAGCTCTCCGTGATCCGGCAGCGGGCCGTCGGGCTCGGGTTCCACGAGGAGCTCACGATCCTCAACCACGACGCCGAGCCGGTCGAGCTGACGGTCCGCCTGGAGGCGGCGGCCGACTTCGCTGACCTGTTCGAGGTCAAGGACGCGTTGCGGAAGAAGGGGAGCTACACGGCAACGGTCGAGGGCGATCGGTTGATCCTCGGCTACGAGCGCGGCACGTACGCGCGAGCGACCCAGATCTCGGCGAGCGAGCCGGCGGAGATCGACGAGCGCGGGCTCACCTTCACGGCGCGGATCGAGCCGCACGGCGAGTGGTCGACCGACGTCGACGTCGTCACGGCCGTTCTCGGCGTCGGCGACCACCACGATCGGCCCAAGTACGGTGCCGGCGTCCGGCGGGCGAAGCCGAACATGGAGAAGGACCTCGACCGGTGGCTGCGCGACGCGCCGACGCTCGAGACCGACCGGCGGTCGCTCGAGGTCACCTATCACCGCAGCCTCGTCGACCTGGCGGCGCTGCGGTTCTCACCCCTCACCGCGGGACGGCGGAGCCTGCCGGCGGCCGGGCTCCCGTGGTTCATGACGATGTTCGGCCGCGACAGCATCTTCACGAGCCTGCAGGCCCTCCC
>DATBMU010000068.1:0-7898 GCA_036554665.1 Actinomycetota bacterium
CGGTCCGGCGCGAGCTGCTGCGCGAGGGCCAGGCGTTCTGGGTCCACAACCGCGTCGCGACGATCGACCGTCAGGCGGCGTGGCTCCAGGAGCAGGTCCCCGAGGCGCGGATCGTCGTCGCGCACGGACAGATGGACGAGGACGTCCTCGAGCGGCAGATGATGCGGTTCTGGGACCGCGACGCCGACGTGCTCGTCTGCAGCGTGATCATCGAGTCGGGCCTGGACGTCCCGAACGCGAACACGCTCGTCGTCGACGCGGCGCACCTGCTCGGGCTCTCGCAGATGTACCAGCTGCGCGGCCGCGTGGGGCGCTCGACGGAGCGCGCGTTCGCGTACTTCTTCTTCCCGCCGTCGCGGGAGCTCACCGAGGAGGCCCACGAGCGGCTCACGACGATCAGCCGCCACCAGGCGCTCGGCAGCGGCTTCCAGATCGCGCTCCGGGACCTCGAGATCCGGGGCGCGGGCAACGTGCTCGGCGCCGAGCAGCACGGCCACATCGCCGCGGTCGGGTTCGACACGTACGCGCGGCTGCTCCAGGAGTCCGTCGCCGAGATGCGGGGCACGCCGCTGCCCGAGGAGAAGGAGATCCGGATCGACCTGCCGGTGAAGGCGTTCGTGCCGCCGGGGTGGGTCGCGCAGGAGGCCCTGCGGCTCGACCTGTACCGGCGGATCGGCGGCGCGGGCGACCACGCCCGGCTCGCCGAGGTCCGGACCGAGACGATCGACCGCTACGGCCGGCTCCCCGACGAGGTCGAGACGCTGTTCGCGGTCGCGTCGCTGCGGCTCACCTGCGAGCGCCTGGGGGTGGAGGAGGTCGCGACGTACAGGCAACAGGTGCGCATCACGCCGCTCGCGCTCCCGTCCTCGCTGGAGGTCGACCTCGGCCAGCGCGTTCCGGGCGCCACCTTCCACGCGACGACGCGCACGCTGAACCTCGAGCCCGAGCGGATCGCCGGCGCCGACCTGCCCGCGTGGGTCGAGGAGCGGCTCGTGCGTGCCGCGGATCCGGATCCCGAGGAGCCACACGCTAGGATGGCGCGGTGACGCGCCCCTCCCTCCGTCCCTGGGTCCTGCTCGCGCTCGTCCTCGTGACGTTGACGGCGTGCGCGGGATCCGGCGGGGACCTTGCCGCCAGCATCGGCGACGCCGAGATCACGCACGAGCAGGTCGAGGCCGACATGGTGGCCTTCACCTTCCTGTCCGAGCTGAACGGCGCCACCTGCGGAACGCCCGTCGCCGGCGAGAGCCAGGAGGCTGCGTGCGCCCGGCTGGTGCTCTCGAACCAGATCCAGGAGGAGATCGTGAAGGCGTACGCCGTCGACAACGGCGTGGCCGTGGATCGGGCGGACGTGGATGAGGCCGTCGCGCAGCTCGAGGAGAGCATCGGCGGCGCCGAGGTCCTCGACGAGCGGCTGACGGCGGCCGGCATGACGCGCGAGGGGTTCCTCGCGTTCGCCGACCGGCTGCTGCTGTTCGGCGAGGTCCAGCAGGCGGTCGTCGAGGAGCGCCTGGACGAGGAGGCGCTCCGGGCGCTCTACGAGGAGAACGTCCCCCAGTTCACCACCGTCGAGGTGAGCCACATCCTGCTCGAGTCGGAGGAGGAGGCCGAGGAGGTCGCCGCGGAGGCCACTCCCGAGAACTTCGGGAGGCTCGCCCGGCAGCGCTCGATCGACCCGGGTTCGGCGCCGGCCGGGGGGAGCCTCGGCGCCTTCTCGGAAGCGGAGTTCCGTCAGCGGTTCGATCCGACGTTCGTCGAGGCCGCGCTCGCGCTGGAGCCCGGGGGGATCTCGGGCGTCGTGCCGACGCAGTTCGGCTACCACGTGATCCACCTCGTCCGTCGCGACGTCGCGCCGTTCGAGGACGTGCGCGAGCAGCTCGCGGCGCAGCAGGCCGGCCAGGTCTTCGATACGTGGCTGGGCGAGCGGTACGACGAGACCGCGATCGAGGTGAATCCGCGGTACGGGCGCCTCGACCCGGCGACGCGGCAGGTCGTCGCGATCCGCAGCACGGCGGACGATCCGGCGGCCACGGGGGCGACGGGCGGAACCGGCGCCACCGGACCCACGGCCGCGACGGGTCCCACCGCCGCGACCGGACCCACGGCCGCGACGTGACCGACGGCTCCGCGCCGATCGCCACACCCGGCGACGACGCTCTGCGCCACGTCCCTGGCGGACCGGTGCCGTCGTCGCGGCACGGTGAGCGACTCCTCGACCTCGTCCGCGTGATGGCTCGCCTCCGGGGGCCGGGCGGGTGCCCGTGGGACCGCGAGCAGGACCACCGCTCGCTCGCGCGCCACCTGTTGGAGGAGACGCACGAGGCGCTCGAGGCGATCGACGCGGACGACCGCGACCTCCTGCGCGAGGAGCTCGGGGACGTACTGCTCCAGGTCGTGTTCCACGCGCAGATGGCGGCCGACGACGGCGCGTGGGACGTCGACGACGTCGCCGAGGGGATCGTCCGCAAGCTGATCCGCCGGCACCCGCACGTGTTCGGCGAGGTGGAGGTCTCCGGGGCCGACGAGGTGCTCGTGAACTGGGAGCGCATCAAGGCGGAGGAGAAGGGCCGCACGGGGCTCGAGGACGACATCCCGGAGGCCCTGCCGGCGCTCGCCCGCGCCGCGAAGGTCCAGCGCCGGGCCGGCGGCTGGGGCTTCGAGTGGCGCTCCGTGGGCTCCGCGCTCGAGTCGCTGCGGGAGGAGGTCGCCGAGCTCGAGGCCCACGCGGGCCCCGACGAGGCGGAGCAGGAGATCGGCGACGTCCTGTTCGCCACGGTCTCGGTGGCGCGCAAGCTCGGCGTCGATCCCGAGGGCGCGCTCCGGCGGACGACGCGCGGGTTCGCGGCTCGCTACGAGCGGTTCACCGAGCTCGTTCGCGAGCGCGGGCTCGACCTCGAGGAGATGTCCGAGCCGGAGATCCGCGAGCTGTTCCGACGCGCCCGGTGAGCTCGGTCGACCTCGCCGCCCGGATCCGGTCGTTCGAGCTCGAGCGCGAACGCCGCTGCGCCACCCGGATCGAGCCGACCGCGTTCGGCACCGCGTACCTGAACCTGGACTTCCCGCTCCGCTACGACTCGAACTTCGTGTGGGTGGAGCGAACGCCGGGCGGGGTGGAGGCCGACGCGCTCGCGGCGGACGCCGACCGGGTCCTCGGCGAGCACGGCCTCGCGCACCGCAAGCTCGTGGTCGACGACGAGCCGGGGGCGCGGCTCGCGCCCGCGTTCCGCACGCTGGGCTGGTCGGCCGAGCGCGACGTCGTCATGGTCCTTCGGCGCGAACCCGAGCCGCGCCCGGCGGCCGGCGTGCGGGAGCTCGGGTTCGACCGCGTGCGGCCGGTCCTGGAGGCGGTGCTCCGGCGCCAGCCTTTCGCGGACGACGCCGAGACGATCCGGCAGCTCACGGAGGTCCGCGCTCACCTCGAGCGCGCGGTGGACGCTCGGTTCTTCGTCGCCGAGGCCGACGGGCGCCCCGCGAGCGTGTGCGAGCTCTACACGATCGACACCGTCGCGCAGATCGAGGACGTGAACACCCTGGAGGAGTTCCGGGGCCGCGGGCTCGCGAGCGCCGTCGTCCTCGCCGCCGCCCGCCGGGCCGAGGAGCGCGGGTGCGACGTCGTCTTCCTGATCGCGGACGACGACGACTGGCCGAAGGACCTGTACGCGCGCCTCGGGTTCGAGCCGGTCTCGCGAACCTGGTCGTTCGTCCGCGTTCTCGGCTGACGCACGTCGTCGAGCGCGCTCAGCCGACCGGCGCTCGGGCCGCCCGCTCAGGCGGCCGCGCCGTCGCGCCGGTACACGGCGAGGTCCCACGTGAGGCGGCGGTGCTCGCGCCGGACCGGCTCGAACCCCGCCGCACGCAGGCGCGCGTCGATCCGACCGATGTCGTGCACGAACACCCGGAAACCGCGGAACTTCGACTCCCGGAGCCGGTACCAGGCGTTGCCGATCGCGGTGTGGGCGCGCGCGAACGCGCCGGCCAGGCCCGTCGAGCGCGGGATCGTGAACGCGTACACGGAGCCCGTCGCCGAGACCGAGCGCTCGAGCAGCGCGTCCACGTGGGGGTAGCAGCAGAACACGCGGTTCAGCACCACCACGTCGGCGCCGGGGAGCTCGACCACGGCGCCGTCGCCGACCTCGAACGCGGTCCGGTCCGCGACGCCGCGCGCGCTCGCGAGCCGCCGCGCCTCGGTGACGGCCTTGGGCGAGAGGTCGTACCCGCGGGCGCTCGCCGCCCCGCGCCGGACGGCCTCGATCGACAGGTCGCCGATCCCGCATCCGAGGTCCAGGAGCGTCCGGTCGCGGAGGCCGGCCGCCTCGATCGCGTCCAGCAGCGCCGCGCTGACCGGTGCGGCGACCCGGGCGCGCCGGGTCCGCCGGGACCACGCGTCCACCCAGTCGTCGAAGCAGCAGGGCTCCGGCTGCCCGTCGCTCATCCCCGCACCCTACCCGTGTCGCCCGGGTGGGGGAGGTCCGGCGGGTGCGCGGGTTCGCACGGGCCTTCCGGCCTCCCCCGATGGGAGCCCGCGGGCGTGGGCCGACGCACCCGGGCGAACCCATCCGTCGGTGGACTTGAGCGTGCCCGGGCGACGCGCCGATAACCCCATCGAGCGGTCCCGATGACCCGGAAGGGTGAGTGGTGGGCAAGCCGGCAGGTGGGCACGGATCGGTGCGGATGGGGCGACGCGCGAGCGATCGCCAGGACCCGCTGAGCCGCGAGGCGCTGTTCCGTCAGGTGGGCGCGCTCGTGGGCGCCGTGCTGCTCGGGTTCCTGTCGATGGCGGTCCGCGAGGTGGATCCGGATCGCACGGCACCGCTCGTCCAGGCCTCGACCGTCACCGCGGCGACCGTGGTCGCGACGATCGCCGTCCCCTGGCGGCGCCTCCCCTACGCGTTCCACGCGCCGCTGCCGTTCGTCCTGCTCGCGGTGGTGGCGCTGACCCGGGCGGCGACCGGCGGGGTCGAGTCGACGTACGCGCAGCTCGCGCTCCTGCCGATCCTGTGGGTCGCGGTGTACGGGACGAGGTGGGAGCTCGCCGGGATGATCCTGGCCGCCGCGGCGCTGCTCACGCTGCCGTTCCTCGGCACCGCCGCAACCGACCAGGCCCTGACGCAGACGATCGCGATGCTCGTCGGCGGGAGCGCCGTGGCGCTGGTGGTGCACCGGTTCTTCGTCCGGATCCGGCGCCAGACGAACCGCCTCCAGGTCTACGCCGGGACCGATCCGCTCACCGGCGCGGCGAACCGGCGCGCGTGGGACGAGGAGCTCGAGGGCGCCCTGGCCCGGGCGGTCCGCGACGGGATGCCGCTGTCGGCCGCGCTGATCGACCTCGACGACTTCAAGGGGTTCAACGACCGCTATGGCCACCAGGCCGGCGACCGCCTGCTGAAGGAGGCGGCGGCCGCCTGGCGCGGGATCCTGCGGCTGAGCGACGTTCTCGCGCGGATCGGCGGAGACGAGTTCGCCGTGCTGCTGCCCGGCTGCCCGCTCGACATGGCGGCCACGATCGCCGAGCGCCTGCGCGCCTCGGTGCCGGCGGCGGTCCACTGCTCGGTCGGCGTCGCCGTGTGGGACGGTCACGAGAGCGGGGTGCACTTCCTCGCCCGCGCCGACCGCGCGCTCTACGACGCGAAGGAGCGGGGGCGCGACTGCGTGGTCGTCCTGTCCGACACCGACCGTCCGCGCATCGAGGTGCTGGACGAGCGCCTCGTCGACGACCCGCGCCGGGCCGGCTTGATCGAGCCGAACTCGGAACCCTGAGCTCCGCACCATCTAGAATCGGCGGGATGCCCGCCGTCGAAGCCGTTCGCGCGCGCGAGATCCTCGATTCGCGCGGCAACCCCACGGTCGAGGTCGACATCCTGCTCGAGGACGGCGCGTTCGGACGCGCGGCCGTTCCCTCTGGCGCGTCGACCGGCGAGCACGAGGCGCTGGAGCTCCGCGACGGCGACGCGATGCGCTTCGGCGGCAAGGGCGTCCTGCAGGCGGTCGCGAACGTGAACGACGTGATCGCGCCCGAGCTCGTCGGCGAGGAGGCGCTCGACCAGCGCGCGGTGGACGCGATGCTGCTCGCGCTCGACGGCACCGCGGACAAGTCCAACCTGGGCGCGAACGCGATCCTCGGTGTGTCGCTCGCCGTCGCTCGCGCGTCGGCCCAGTCGGCCGGACTGCCCCTGTACCGGTACCTGGGCGGCCCGAACGCGCACGTGCTGCCCGTGCCGTTCATGAACGTGATCAACGGCGGGGCGCACGCCGACAACGAGCTCGAGCTCCAGGAGTTCATGCTCGCGCCCGTCGGCGCGGCGTCCTTCTCCGAGGCCGTCCGGTGGTGTGCCGAGATCTACCACGCGCTCAAGGCGATCCTGACCGGGCGCGGCCTCGCCACCGGCGTCGGCGACGAGGGCGGCTTCGCGCCCGAGCTCGCGACGGCCCACGAGGCGCTCGGCCTGATGACCGAGGCGATCGAGAAGGTCGGGCTCGAAGTGGGCGACGAGGTGGCGCTCGCGATGGACCCGGCATGCTCGGAGATCTACCGCGAGGGCGCCTACCGGCTCGAGGGCCAAGAGCGCACGTCCGGGGACATGGTGGCGTTCTGGCGCGGGCTCGTCGACGGCTTCCCGATCGTCTCGCTCGAGGATCCGCTCGCCGAGGACGACTGGGACGGCTGGGCGAGCCTCACCGCCGAGCTCGGCTCGCGGACCCAGGTCGTCGGCGACGACCTCTTCGTCACGAACCCCGAGCGCCTCGCGCGCGGGATCGCGGAGGGCGTGGGCACCGCGATCCTCGTGAAGGTCAACCAGATCGGCTCCCTGACCGAGACGCTCGACACGATGGCGCTCGCGGACCGCAGCGGCTACGGCGCGATGGTGAGCCACCGGTCCGGCGAGACCGAGGACAGCACGATCTCGGACCTCGCCGTCGCGACGAACGCCGGCATGATCAAGACCGGCGCGCCGACCCGCGGCGAGCGCACCGCGAAGTACAACCGCCTGCTCCGGATCGAGGAGGAGCTCGGCGACACGGCCCGGTACCCGGGCGCCGCGGCGCTGCGACGGGGGTCGGCGTGAGCTCCACGTCGCGCACGATCGAGCGGGACCGGCCGAGGCTCACCGGCCGCGCCGCCGCGCTGCTCGTGGCCGTGGGGCTGCTCGTGATGATGGCGCTCGTGCCGGCCCGGCAGTTCCTCGAGCAGCGGGCGCGGATCGACGAGCTGGAGCGGCGGACGGTCCAGCTCGAGCAGGCGAACGCCGACCTCCGCCAGGAGATCGCCCGGCTCCACGACCCCGTCGAGCTCGAACGCCGCGCCCGGGAGTGCCTCGGGATGGTCGCGCCCGGCGAGATCGCCTTCGTCGTCCCGGGCGTGGAGCCCGGCGAGGCGGACTGCTAGGGCGGCCTCCGGGGCCGGCCTGCCGTCGCGCTCCGGCCTCGGGCGTCCCCGGACCTGCCCGTATTGACGCCCGAAACGGGGCGATGGGAGACTGACCGCCCCGGCGAGGTGCCGGGCGGAACTCGGAGGAGGAGACGCTGGCAGAGCTCGAGGTCGGGGCGGTCATCGACGGGACCGTCTCGCGCATCACCCCGTACGGGGCCTTCCTCACCCTCGAGGGCGGCAAGGTCGGGCTCGTCCACATCTCCGAGATCGATCGCAACTACGTCAAGGACGTCCACGATCACCTGCGAGAGAGCGACGTCGTCCAGGCGAAGGTCATCGCCATCAAGGAGGTCGGCAAGATCGACCTGTCGATCAAGGCGCTCCAGGACCCGGCCCCGCCGCGTCCGCGCCGGGGCGCCGACCCGGACTTCGAGGCCCGGCTGAAGAAGTTCATGCGCCAGAGCGAGGAGCGCCAGGTCGACTTCAAGCGCTCCGTCGAGCACAAGCGCAAGTAACGCCCCGGTGGGGC
>DATBMU010000069.1:0-11364 GCA_036554665.1 Actinomycetota bacterium
TCCCGATCGCCGATGAAGACGTAGAGCGAGCACGTCTCGTCGCGCTCGCTGAACTGGTTGAGGCCGATGCGGCCGATCGGCCGTCCGTCCACCTCGATGATGAACGGGTGCCCCTCGACCGCGGCCCGGGCCTCGCTCTCGTGGATGTCCTCGAGCGTGAACGTCCGCTCGTAGTCCATCCACCACCAGACCTCGGGCTCGTTCTGCCAGGCGAGGATCAGCGGGTGGTCCTCCTCCGCGACGGGCCGCAGGACGACCTCCTCGCCGTGGAGGACGGGGACGGTCACCGAGGAGCTCCGTCCTCGAGGAGCTCGCGGTAGGCCCCGAGCATCCGGCCGGCGGTCGTGTCCCAGGAGAACCGACGCGAGTGCTCGACGCCCGCCCGGCCCTGCCGGCGCGCGGCCTCCGGATCGCGCAGGATCTCCAACACGCGCTCCGCGTGGTCGCCGGCGTCATGGCCCTCGACCAGGTACCCGGTGACGCCGTCGTCTACGACGTAGCGAAGGCCGCCGACCGCCGCGGCCACGACCGGCACCCCGCACGCCTGCGCCTCGAGCGCGACGAGACCGAACGACTCCGATCGCGACGGGACGAGCACGACCTCGGCCGCGGCGTAGAAGTCGGCCAGCCGGGCCTGGGGCTGCGGCGGGAAGAGCATCACGCGATCGCCCACTCCCAGGGCCGAGGCGAGATCCATGAGCCGAGCGACCTCGGCGCCGTGCCCCGCGCCGCTCGGGCCCCCCACGATGGCGAGCACGACGTCCTCGGTGCCTTCCGGGTCGCGCGCCACCACTTCGGCGAGCGTGCGAACCGCCACGTCCGGACCCTTGTGCACTTGGAGCCGCCCGACGAACAGCAGCAGGCGCGCGCCGGCGAGGTGGATGCGCGAGGTGGCCTGGTCCCGGGGGCGGGGGAAGAAGAGCTGATGGTCGACGCCCGGCGGGATCACCCGGATCCGTCTGGCCTCCGCCCGGTACAGGCCGACGAGCTGGGCCGCCTCGGACGGGGTGGCCGCGACGATGAGGTCGGCGTCGGCGATCACCCGCTCCTCACCCACGAGCCGCGCGACGGGCTCGGGCGCCTCGCCGAGGGCCAGGGAGTAGTTCTTGACCTTGCCGAGCGTGTGGAACGAGGCGACGAGCGGGACCCCCCAGATCTCCTTCGTGCTTCGCCCGACCCATCCCGACAACCAGTAGTGCGTGTGGACGAGGTCGTAGCCGGTCCCCTCGAGCCGGCGACGGCGCAGGACGCCGCCGAGGAACTCGGGCAGGTAGCGCGGCAGCTCCTCCTTCGGCACCGGCGCGCACGGACCCGCGCGGACGTTGATCAGGCGGGAGCCGCCGCCGAGCTCCTGGACCTCGGGCAGGTCGTCGCCCCGGCAGCGCGTGAACACGTCGACGTCCACGCCGCGCGCGGCCACCCGGTCGGCCGCCGCGCGGATGAACACGTTCATCCCGCCGGAGTCGCCGATGCCCGGCTGGTCGAGCGGCGACGTGTGCAGGCTCACGACCGCCACCCGCGGACGAGAGCCCCCCCGCCCCGTCGCGCTCATCCCGAGCATCGTACCGAGGCCCCGCCGGAGCGAGGGTGCCTAACGGCCGCGGCCGCGCAGGTGGAAGTCGGCGACGAGCTCGCCGACGGGCCTGCCGCCGCCGAGCACGGGGCGCCTCGCGAACGGCGCGAGCTCCCGGAGCTGGGACTCCGAGAGCGCCCCGAGGACCTCCAGCGTGCGGAGCAGCGCGG
This sequence comes from Actinomycetota bacterium, assembly GCA_036554665.1. Lineage (GTDB taxonomy): Bacteria > Actinomycetota > UBA4738 > UBA4738 > HRBIN12 > CALGFI01. The sequence goes on from DATBMU010000069.1 coordinate 1,744, forward strand.
GACCCGTCGCCCGGTCCCCGCCGTCCGCGATCTTCACGGCCATGCCGACGCCCGGCTCCAGGATGACCGCGCAGTGCAGCGCCTCGGCACCGCCCTTGGCGACCACGCCGGGCGCCGCCGCCATCAGGGCGGTGTCCGTCCGCCGGCTCCCCGCCACGAGGAACGGATGCGCCCGCATCGCGTCCACGGCCCGGTCGGCGTTCGCCGCCAGCCGTCCGAGGCGCTCGGGGCGGGCAAGGCGCGCGAAGAGCGTCGCCATCGCGGACAGCGGGACCCCGTGGACCGGCACCCCGCAGCCGTCCACGCCGATCTCCGGCTCCTCGACACCGGTCCCGAGGCGGACCGCGCGCAGGACCGCCCGCTGGAGCGGGTGCGAGGGCTGCCGGTACGTCGGCACCGGGAGGGACGCGCCGACGCACGCCGAGACCATGCCGGCGTGTTTGCCGGAGCAGTTGTGGAAGATCGGGCGCGGGCGGCGGACGCGGGCGGCGTCCTCGGGGCGTGAGGGGCGGTCGGGCGGGCATCGCAGGGACGCCACGGACGCTCCGGCGACCCGGAGCAGGCGGCGGACGGCCCGGACGTGCTCGGGCTCGGCGTTGTGCGATGCGCACATCACGGCCACGAGGTCCTCGGTCAGGTCGGCCTCGATCCGTCCGAGCGACACGGTCGCCTGCAGCGGCTTCATCGACGAGCGGGCGAACACGAGACGGTCGGGATCGCCGATCGAGGCGAGGAGCCGGCCGTCGGCGTCGCACACCGCGACGTGGCCGAGGTGGACGCTCTCCTCGACGCCGGACCGGATCACGCGCACGAGCGGCGCGGGGGACGGCATCGCGTGAGCGTAGCGGCGTTCGGGGCTAGACGGCGAGGTGGAGCGCGGCGGCGAAGTCCTCGTCGCCTGCGGCGGGACCCTCGTCGATCATGTCGACGAACACCCGGACGACCTCGGGATCGAACTGGGTCCCGGCGCCGCCCCGGATCTCGGTGAGGGCCCGCTCGACGCCCAACGAACCCCGATAGGGACGATCGCTCGTCATCGCGTCGAAGGAGTCGGCCACCGAGAAGATGCGCGCCGGCAGGGGGATCTCGTCGCCGGCGAGACCGTCGGGGTACCCCGCGCCGTCGAAGCGCTCGTGGTGGTGGCGGATCAGGGCGACGGCGTCGCCGAGGAACGCGATCGGCTCGACGATCTGGGCGCCGACCAGCGGGTGCCGGCGCATCACGTCCCACTCCGAGCCGCTCAGCGGACCGTCCTTGCACAGGATGTGCTCGGGGACGCCGACCTTGCCGATGTCGTGGAGGAAGAACCCGTACCCGAGCGTCGGGGTCGCGACGAGCGCGGCGTCGATCCGTTTCGCGAGCGCGAGCCCGTAAGCCTGCGTGCGGTCGAGGTGCCCGCGGGTGGTGCGGTCCTTCGCCTCGATCACCTGGGCGAGCGACTTCATCGTCGCGAGGTAGCTCTCCTGGAGGCTCGCGAGCACCATCTCGAGCTCCGCGCTCCTGGAGCGCTCGAGCCGGTACAGCTCGCCGAGCTCTCGGGCGAAGACGATCAGCTGCTCGTGGACCGCGGGCATCTCCGGGTCCGCGAGCGAGCCGTTCGTGTCAGGGAAGGTCGTCGTCCGTCTCATGGGGGCCGCACGTTACCGCACCGAACGCCGCCGATGCGGCATCAGCGTGGCGGAAGTTCCCGACGCTGACATCCCTCGCTGGGTGGAATCTGGGGTGGTCCTGCGACCTCCCCCGCCCGCCGCCGGCGCATCCCCCCGGCGCGGTACGGCGGCGTGGGGAGCTCAGCTGAGGACGAGCGAGGGGTCGTCCTTGTACCGGCGCTTGAGCTCGTCCTGGAGCGCGTCCAGCGCGGCCAGGACGTCGCCCCGGGCCGCGGAGACCTCGCGCTCCTCGCTCGCCAGCACCTCGACGGCCCCGGCGAGCCGCTCGTCGTCCAGCGACCCGGGATCCGAGATGCCGGCGTCCGCGACGAGCCGCTCGACCCGGCGGCGCGCGAGGAGCATCTCCTCGTCGGGCACCGCGATGCGCACCGCCTCGCCGCGGGCCGGGCCCTGGGACTCCCCCGCGAGGATCTCCGAGAGGCGCTCGACGAGCGGGGCCTGGTCGGCCCCCCCGCCGCGGCGCCCGACCTCGGCTTTCAGGATCTCGGCGCGGCCCTGGACGAGGCGGCGGAGCAGCGAGAGGTATTCGCGCTCGGCGAGGCACTCGTCGCGCCGGCGCCGGAGCTCCTCGAGGTCCAGGTCGGCGAGCGACGCGACGTACCCCGGCTCACGGATGTGGTCGATCCTGCGGTTGCCCTGCTCGGTCACGTCCGCTCCTCGTCCTCGCGCGGCATCGTAGCGCGGTCGGTCGCGGAACCTCAGCAGACGGCGAGCAGCATCTGGTACGGGTTGATCGCCGCGCCGCCGCCGGGGTGGTACTCGAAGTGCAGGTGGTTCGTGCTGCCCGCGTTGCCGGTGCTCCCGACGTACCCGATCACCGTCCCCGCGCCGACGCTGCCGCCGTTCCCGTAGCTCGACAGGTGCGCGTAGAACGTGTAGGTGCCGCTCGGGGCGCGCACGTAGGCCTGCAGCCCGCCGGAGCTGCTCGAGCTGAACGACGCCGTCCCCGGGTGCGCCGCGACCACCGGGGTCCCGAACGGCGAGATCATGTCGATCCCCTGGTGCGTGTGGCCGACGCGCGGCCACCCGAACGAGTCGACGAACGAATTCGGGCCCGCCACGGGGCACCGCTGGAGCGGCGAGCTCGGATCGGGGTTCGCGTTCGGCGTCTGGCCGATCGCCGTGAGCGCCTTCTCTGCCGCGAGCTCCTCCCGGTACTCGGCCGTAAGATCCGCGACCCGGTCCGACATCCGCGCGAGCTCAGCGTTCACGCGGTCCAGCGCCTCGTTCAGCTGCGCGGCCTCCTCCGCCTGACGCTCGGAGAGCGCGAGGAGGTCGTCGCGCTCGCGCCGCAGGTCCTCCTGCGCGTTCTCCTGCTCGAGGGCGAGGTCGACGTCGTCCTGCGCGACGCTGCCGAGGAACTCGAGCCGGTCCGAGAGCTCGGTGATCGACGAGGACGAGAGCAGGAGGTCGATCGTGCTCGCGGGGCCGTTCGTGAACGCCACCACCGCCCGCCGCGCCAGCCGCTGGTCGATCCGCTCCAGCTTCTGTTCGAGGCCGGCGATGCGGGCGCGCGCCTCCGCGGCCTCCGCCTTCGTCTGCTCGAGCGCGACGATCGCCGCGTGCCACTCGGCCGTGGCGGCGTCGGCCTCCTGCTGGATCTCCGCGAGCTCGGCCCTGGCCGCGTCGAGCTCCTGCTTCGTGTCGGCGAGCGCGGGGGAGAGCCCGAGGAGGCCCAGGGCCAGAGCCAGGGCGAGCAGGGGTCTCGGGGCGGTCCGTCGGGCGATCGTCCGGCCTCCTGGCGGCACGGCGCCGCGCATCTCAGGCGCCTCGAAGCCTACCGAACACGGAGCGTGGCGGACAAACACCCGGTGCGCGCAAGCTCAACCGACCTCGTCCCCGCGCATCGCGTCGATCAGGATGTCCGCGACCTCCGGCCGGCTGAACTCGATCGGCGGACGCTCGCCCGAGCTGAGCATCTCGCGCACCTTGGTCCCCGAGAGCGACACGCGGTCGTCCTGCCCATGCGGACATGTCTTGGCCGTGGCCATGCCCTCGCACCGGTTGCACCAGAACGAGTGCTCGAAGCGGAGCGGCGTGATCCCGAGCTCGCCCGGCTCGAACTCAGCGAAGATCTCCTGTGCCTCGTACGTGCCGTAGTAGTCGCCGACGCCGGCGTGGTCGCGGCCCACGATGAAGTGCGTGCACCCGTAGTTCTTGCGGGCGATCGCGTGCCAGATCGCCTCGCGCGGGCCCGCGTAGCGCATCGCCGCCGGGAACACCGAGACCATCGCGCGGTCCTTCGGGTAGTAGCCCTCGAAGAGCGCTTCGTAGCACCGCATCCGGACCTCGGCCGGGACGTCGTCGCCCTTCGTGGCGCCGACGAGCGGATGCACGAGCAGCCCGTCGACGATCTCGAGCGCGCCCTTCTGGATGTACTCGTGCGCGCGGTGGATCGGGTTCCGGGTCTGGAACCCCACCACCGTCCGCCACCCGCGGCGCGCGAACTCGGCCCGCGTCTGCGCCGGCGTGAGCCGGTACTCGAGGAAGTCGTCGTGCTCGGGGAGCCGCAACGCCCGGATCTCGCCCGCGGCGCAGAGATCGCCGGCCTCGTGCAGGGCCTTCACCCCGGGGTGCTGCAGGTCGTCGGTCCGGTAGACGGCGAGCGCCTCCTCCTCGCGGTCGCGGCGGAAGACCTCGGCGACCTCGAGGATCGCGAGCGGGTCACCGTCCTCGGACGCGAGGAGCGTGACCGCTTCGGCCCCGCCGATCCGCTTCACCTCCTCGTCCGAGAGCGACAGCGTCACCGGGATCGCCCAGGCGAGCCCGTTCGGCAGGTGCATCGTCTCGAGCACGGAGCGGTGCTCGGCCTCGCCCTGGAACCCGGTGAGGGGCGACAGGGCGCCGACCGTGAGCATCTCGAGGTCGGAGAGCTCCCGGGGGTTCACGACGACCTTCGGGAAGTGGCGAGCCTCCTCCGCGAGCTTGTCGCGGTCGGCGTCGGGCACGAGGAGGTCGACGAGCGAGCCGCCGTGGGGCGCGATGGTCTGGTCGGTGGTCATGCGTTCGGGTCCTTCCGTCGGTCGGGCACTCGGTCCGGGCCCGGGCGGGGCCATGATCGGCGGGACGTGCGGGGGCCAGCATAGCGGCGGCGTCCGGACGTCGGCCCTGGTCACGAGCCCGGCCGAAGCCCCGTGCCCCCTATACTTGCGCTCCCGGCCGACCGGAGGCCCCGTGCACCGAACCCTCCACTCCGACGCGGAGATCCACGCGCTCAACGAACGCCTGGAGTCCGCGCACCCGAGCGAGATCGTCCGGTGGGCGCTCGGGGACCCCGCGCTGGAGCGCATCGCGATCGCGTCCGCGTTCCAGGCCGAGGGCACGTGCGTGATGCACATGGCGACCGCGACGTCGCCGGACATCCCGGTGCTGTTCCTCGAGACCGGGTTCCACTTCGCCGAGACGATCGCGTTCAAGACCAGGCTCGCGGAACGGCTCGGGCTGAACGTCGTCGACCTCGTGGGCGAGCACACGGTCGAGTCCCAGGCGCGCGAGCTCGGACCACGGCTCTACGAGCGCGACCCCGACCGGTGCTGCGACCTGAACAAGGTCCGTCCGATGCTCGAGGCGCTCCGCGGTCTCGACGCCTGGATCACCGCGTTCCGCCGGGACTCCTCCCCCACGCGGGCCACGAGCCCGATCGTCGACCGGTACGAGTTCGAGCCGGGGCGCTGGATCGTGAAGATCAACCCGGTCGCGAACTGGACGCGCCGCGACACCTGGGCGTACCTCAAGGAGCACGACCTCCCCCACAACCCGCTGTACGACATCGGCTACGCCTCGATCGGGTGCGCACCCTGCACCCGGATGCAGTTCCCCGGCGAGCCCGAGCGCGCCGGCCGGTGGGCGGGCCTGTCGAAGTGGGAGTGCGGGATCCAGCAGCGCGAGGCGGGACGCTAAGCCGGCCGTCGTTACCCGACGACCCAAAGGACCTCGCGCGCGAGCCCGATCTCGAGGCGGAGGTGGTCGCCGAGCGAGTCCCCGTCGACCTGCACGGGGAAGGGCTTGGTCGACGTCACGAGCACGCGCGCGGCGTCGTGCACGTAGTCGATGTCCCGGCCGTGCACGTGCCGCGCGGAGCCGAACACCTGCCAGGCGATGCGCGGCACGCTGCGCCGTCGGAGCTTACGGACGGAGAGCACGTCGAGGCCCTCGTCGAGCGAGGCCTCAGGCGTCATCCGGATCCCGCGGCCCTTGTAGTAGGTGTACGGGTCCGTCCGGCCGACCATCACCGAGAGCGACGGCAGCGGGTCGCCGTCGTCGATCCGGACCTCAAGGTCGGGGATGCGTCCCGCGTAGCCGACCAGGAGCTCCCACGCCACCGCTCGGAACGCGACGCGGTCGAACTTCGACTTCGTCTTCGGGAACCGCGCGTCCATCCGGCGCATCGCGGCGGCGTCGACGCCGGCGCCGCAGTTCACGGCGAAGTATCGGCCGTCGGCCACGCCGAGCGAGAGCTTGAAGGACTCGTCGTCCAGCGCCTTCGCGATCAGGGTGCCGGTCGCCTCGACGGGGTCGAGCGGGAGGCCGAGCGCGCGGACGAAGATGTTCGTCGCGCCTCCCGGCAGCGCCGCGATCGCGGTGTCGGAGCCGGCGAGGGCGTTCACGATCTCGTTCACGGTCCCGTCGCCGGAGAAGACGACGACGAGGTCGATCCCCTCCTCGACCGCCTGCGTGGCGAGCTCCGAGGCGTGGCCGCGCTCCTTCGTCTCGGCGACCTCGAGGCGGAAGTCGGCCGACAGCGCCTTCTCGATGACCGCGAGCGTGGCCTTCGAGTAGGTCCGCGCGACCGGGTTGACGATGAGGAGGAGCCGCTGGAAGCGCATGGGAGCGGGCTCAGTATGACCGAAAGCGAGGTCCCGGGTCGCCCGGCTCAGCCGCCGGAGACCGGCGGGAGCACGGCGACCTCCTCGGGGCCGCGGAGCGCGGTCTCCGCGCCCACCCGCTCGCCGTCAACCACGACGGAGCCCGCCCGGGCGATGGCCCCGAAGCGCTCACCGTACCGCTCGGCGAGGACCTCCACGAGCTCGCCGACGGTGGCCGCCTCGGCCTCGACCACGCTCGCGCCGGCGAGATCGCGGAGCGCCGCGAACAGGCGGACCTCGAGCGCCGGCATCGGGTCCCAGGCTATCCGCGCGAGCGCGGACCCGGTACCCTCGATCGATCGTGGACCGGGCCGTCCTGCTCTCCGATCGCACGCCCGCCGAGGTGCTCCCCGCGCTCGAGGCGCTCTCCCTGGACGTGAAGACCGAGCACCTGTCGACGGCCGGGCTGGCCGACGTGCTCGCGCTCGAGCCCGAGCTCCTGCTCGTCGACGCGGCCGACAACCCCGGCCAGGGGTTCGCCGTCCTGCGGGCCCTCCGAGAGCTCCCGACACGGTCGCCCGCCGTCGTCGTGGTCGAGCGGGGGGACCTCGAGCGCCTCGGCTGGGACGAGGTCGCGGACGAGGTCCTCCTGCCCGGGGCGCCGGCCGCCGAGATCCGGCTCCGGCTCGCGATGCTCCGCCGCCGCTCGGGACCGGTGGACGAGGCCACGGTCCGGCTCGGCCCCCTCGCGCTCGACACCGACGCCTACCGCGCGACGGTCCAGGGCCGGCCGCTCGATCTGACCTTCAAGGAGTTCGAGCTCCTGCGGTTCCTCGCCGAACGCGCCGGCCGGGTCTTCACGAGGCCCGCGCTGCTCCGCGAGGTCTGGGGCTACGACTTCTACGGCGGAACGAGGACCGTCGACGTCCACATCCGCCGGCTGCGGGCGAAGCTCGGCCCCGAGTTCGAGAGCCTGATCGAGACGGTTCGCGGCGTCGGTTACCGGGCCGCAGACGCCTGAGGCCCTCGGCCGCTCGACGCGGGACGGCGGTAGGCTCGATGCATGAGGACCAGGAGCAGGCTGCCCTCCGCGGAGGAGCTCCGCCGGCTCGCGGACACGTTCGAAGACGCGTTCGCGCGGAGCGTGGACGAGGCGACGGAGTGGCTCGGCACGCCCCAGGGCCGGCGGTTCCGAGCGTTCGTGGCCGGTGCCCTCGTCCTGGCGACGCCGATGCTCCTTCGCCATCCCTTCTTCAAGACGCCGTTCGGCAAGGTCGTCGAGCTCGCCGGCGTCGCCGCCGCGCTCACGAAGGCCGCCGACCTGATCCGCGAATGGGAGCCGGCGCCGACGGTCCAGCGGTAACCAAGAGTTAACGCGCTCGAAACCGACCCTCCCGCGTCCGCCCCTACCCTTGAGCCGTCGATCAGCGGCGACGCAGGAAGGGGACGAGGCGGGATGACCACACCGAAAGAGGTCCTGGCCCTCGCGAAGGACTCGGGCACCGAGATCGTCGATCTGCGGTTCTCCGACCTCCCGGGGCTGATGCAGCACTTCTCCGTTCCGATCGCGGAGCTCAGCGAGGACAGCTTCGAGGAGGGGCTCGGGTTCGACGGCTCCTCGATCCGCGGGTTCCAGGAGATCCAGGAGTCGGACATGCTGCTCCTGCCCGACCCCGACACCGCCTACCTCGACCCGTTCACGAAGCACGCCACGTTGAACCTGCACTGCTTCGTCAAGGACCCCGTGACGGGTGAGATGTACACGCGCGACCCGCGGTACGTGGCGCGCAAGGCCGAGCTGCACCTGAAGCAGACCGGCATCGCCGACACGTCGTTCTGGGGACCGGAGTGCGAGTTCTACATCTTCGACTCGATCCGGTTCGACCAGAACCAGCACGAGGGCTACTACCACATCGACGCGATCGAGGGCGTGTGGAACTCGGGCCGCGACCGCGAGCTCGGCGGCGATCCGAACCTCGGCTACAAGCCGCGGTACAAGGAGGGTTACTTCCCGCTCCCGCCGATGGACCACTACCAGGACCTGCGCTCGGAGATGGTGCTGAACCTCGAGCAGGTCGGGATCCAGATCGAGGTGCACCACCACGAGGTCGGCACCGCGGGGCAGGCCGAGATCGACATCCGCTACGGCACGCTGCTCGCGACCGCCGACAACGTCATGAAGTACAAGTACGTCGTCAAGAACACCGCCCGCGCCGCCGGCAAGACCGTCACGTTCATGCCGAAGCCGATCTTCCAGGACAACGGCTCGGGCATGCACACGCACCAGAGCCTGTGGAAGGACGACGAGAACCTGTTCTGGGACGAGGTCGGCTACGCCGGCATCAGCGACACGGCGCGGTGGTACATCGGCGGGCTCCTCACCCACGCGCCGCAGCTGCTCGCGTTCACGAACCCGACGACGAACTCGTACCGCCGGCTCGTCCCCGGCTACGAGGCGCCGATCAACCTCGTGTACTCGCAGCGGAACCGCTCGGCGTGCGTGCGGATCCCGCAGTACTTCAAGAACCCCGGGGCCAAGCGCCTGGAGTTCCGCACGCCGGACCCGTCGTCCAACCCGTACCTCGCGTTCGCGGCGATGCTGATGGCCGGGCTCGACGGAGTGAAGAACAAGATCGAGCCGCCCGAGCCGATCGACAAGGACCTGTACGACCTCCCGCCGGAGGAGAAGGCGAGCGTCCGCCAGGTCCCGGGGTCGCTCGAGGAGGTGCTCGACGCGCTCGAGGCCGACCACCAGTGGCTGCTCGAGGGCGGGGTGTTCACGCAGGACGTGATCGACACGTGGGTCGAGTACAAGCGGCTCCATGAGGTCGACGCCGTGCGCCTGCGCCCGCACCCGCACGAGTTCTCCCTCTACTACGACATCTGAGCCCGCCTCACGGGGGGCCGGAGGCTCGCCCCGGCCCCCCGGGCGAACGTCGCCGGCCAGCGAGCGCGTAGCCTGCGGTGGTGCCCACGCGCCACGTCCGGACGGCGAGCACGATCGACCTGCCCGAGACGCTGCGGCCGCTCCGGCGCGGGACGAACGACCCCACGATGCGGATCCGCGGGCCCGTCGTCGAGCGTGCCTCGCGCACGCCCCAGGGGCCGGTGGCGGTCCGTCTCGCACCGGCCGCGGACGGCGTCGA
>DATBMU010000089.1:0-2427 GCA_036554665.1 Actinomycetota bacterium
CGGCGCCGGTCGCGCCGGCGCCCGTCAGGATGTTCACCACGCCCGGCGGCAGCTCGGCGTCGCGGATCACCTCGGCCAGCAGCAGCGCGGTCAGCGGCGTCGTCTCGGCCGGCTTGAGCACCACGGTGTTGCCCGTCGCGAGCGCCGGCGCGAGCTTCCACGCGGCCATCAGCAGCGGGAAGTTCCAGGGGATCACCTGTCCGGCGACCCCGAGCGGGCGCGGACGGCGGTCGGGGAACGCGTACTCGAGCTTGTCCGCCCATCCGGCGTAGTAGAAGAAGTGCGCCGCGGCGAGCGGCAGGTCGACGTCACGCGACTCCTTGATCGGCTTGCCGCCGTTCATCGTCTCGAGCACGGCGAACTCGCGGGCGCGCTCCTGCAGCTGCCGCGCGATCCGGTAGAGGTACTTCGCCCGCTCGCTCCCCGGCAGATCCCGCCACACGGTCGTGTGCGCCTCGTTCGCGGCGCCCACAGCGAGGTCGACGTCTTCCGCGCCGGCCTCGGCGACCTCGGCGAGGACCTCCTCCGTGGCGGGGTCGATCGTCTCGAACCAGATCCCGCTCTTCGGGTCCACGAACTCGCCGCCGACGAACAGCCCGTACCGATCCTGGAGCCGGACGATCTCGGTGGACTCCGGCGCGTCGGCGTACTCCCAGACGGGTTGGCGCTGCTCGAGCGCGGAGGTGGCGGAGCGTTCGATGTCGGTCATGTCAGTCGATCGTGAAGTAGTCGGGGCCCGCGTACCGGCCGGTCCGCTCCTTGTCGATCTGCATCAGGACGTCGTTCAGGAGCGTGGAGGCGCCGATCCGGAACCGGTCCGGCGTCATCCACTCGGGCCCGAGGGTCTCGTACACGAGGACGAGGTACTGGATCGCCTGCTTGCTCTGCCGGACGCCGCCGGCGACCTTGATCCCCACGCGACGGCCGGTCTCGTGGAAGAAGTCGCGCGCCGCCTCCATCATGCAGAGCGCGTTCGGGAGCGTGGCGTTGACGCCGATCTTGCCGGTCGAGGTCTTGATGAAGTCGGCGCCGGCCGCCATCGCGAGGACGCTCGCCTGACGGATCCGGTCGTAGGAGCCGAGCTCGCCGGCCTCGAGGATCACCTTCAGGTGGGCGCCGCCCGCCGCCTCGCGCGCCGCGACGAGCTCCTCGAAGCACTCCGCGTAGCGCCCGCCGAGGAACAGCGATCGGTTCAGCACGATGTCGACCTCGTGCGCTCCGAGCTCGACCACCTCGCGGATCTCGGCGAGGCGCGGTTCGAGCGGTCCGAGCCCGGCGGGGAACGCTCCGGCGACGCTCGCGACCCGCACGCCGGTCCCCTTCAGCTGCCCGAGGGCGACCGGCACGAGCTGCGGGTACAGGCAGACCGCCGCGACGGGTGGGATCGAGTCGTCGAGCGGGTTCGGCCGCACCGCCTTCGCGCACATCGCCACGACCTTGCCGACGGAGTCGACGCCCTCCAGCGTGGTCAGGTCCATCGACCGGATCGCGAGGTCGAGCGCCCACAGCTTCGACCCCCGCTTGATCGACCGCTTCGACAGCGACGCGGCTCGCTCCTCGAGTCCGACGGCATCCACCGCCGGGACACGCGCGATCAGCCTGGGAGCGTCCTTCGAGGCGAGCGCGAGGCCGGGGGAGGTCTGATCGAGCTCAGCGGCCTGGGACATCGGGACCGCCATGGTAGCCCACCCGTGCCCCTCGACCCGGCTCAGAACCCCAGCCGCTGGAGCGCCTTGGGGTCGCGCTGCCACTCCTTCAGGACCTTCACGCGGAGGTCGAGGAACACCTTGCCGCCGAGCGCGACCTCCATCTCTTCGCGGGCCCGGGAGCCGATCGCCTTCAGCGTCGAACCGCCTTTGCCGATCACGATGCCCTTCTGGGAGTCGCGCTCGACGATGAGGGACGCGTGGACCCGCGTGATCGAGTCCTCGCGCTCGAGCTCCTCGACCACCACGGCGATCGAGTGCGGCACCTCTTGCCGGGTCACGGCGAGCGCCTTCTCGCGCACGATCTCGGACAGCCGGACCTCGAGCGGCTGGTCGGTGAGCTCGTCCGCCGGGAAGTACGCCGGACCCTCGGGCAGACGCGCGACGAGCAGGTCGCGCAGGAGGTCGACGCCGCGGCCGGTCCTGGCCGCGATCGGGACGACCTCGTCCCACTCCCCCAGGTCGGCGGCCGCCTGGAGCTGCGGGACCTCCTCGCGCCCCCGGACGGCGTCGAGCTTGTTCACGGCGCAGAGCTTGGCTCCGGCGGCGCCGCGCACCTGTCGCTCGTACACGAACGCATCCCCCCGCCCGACGCCGTCGGCCGCGTCCACGACCTGCACGACAGCGTCGACGCCCTGCGTCGCCTCGCCGACCAGGTCGTTCAGCCGCGTTCCGAGGAGCGTCCTCGGCTTGTGGAAGCCCGGCGTGTCCGTGAAGACGA
>DATBMU010000110.1:0-29481 GCA_036554665.1 Actinomycetota bacterium
CGCTGGGCTCCAGGCGGCCGGCTCGGTGCCCAGTCGTCGAGCGCCGAGGAGGAGGACCCATGAATCGAACGAGGAGACGTAGGAGATTCGCGGTCGGCGCGATCGTCGGCCTCGCGGCGGTGGTCGTGGCGATCGTGGCCCCCGCGGCGTCGACGGCCGGGCCGGCGACGACCGAGCCCGCCGACGTCGTGGTCGAGTGGAACGCCAATGCCCAGACGGCCATCATCGCAACGGCCGGGCAGGGTCCGACGGTCGCGATCCTGCACCTGGCGATGGTGCAGGGCGCCGTCTACGACGCGGTGAACGCGATCGAGGGCGGCTTCAAGCCCTACCTCGGGGCACCTTCGATGGCCGACGCGGGCGACTCCTCGCCGGCCGCGGCCGCGACGGCCGCCCACGGCGTGCTCGTGGGGTTGTTCCCCGCGCAGCAGGCCACCCTGGACGGGCAGCTCGCCGCGTCGCTGTCGACGATCCCCGATGGTGCCGCCGAGACCGGTGGGATCGAGGTCGGCGCGGCGGCGGCGGCCGCGATGCTCGCCGCCCGGACGAACGACGGGCGCTTCACGCCGTTCACCGTGATCCAGGGCGACGAGCCCGGAGAGTGGCGGTCGACCTCGTTCGTGAACGGCGTGCCGGTCGTCGAACCCGCTCCGTGGGTGGGCAACGTGAGACCGTTCATCGTCCAGAGCGCCGCCGAGCTCCGCACCAGGGGCCCGAACGCACTGACGAGCGTCGCCTACACGCGCGACTTCAAGGAGGTCAAGGCGATCGGCTCGCTCGCGAGCACCGCGCGGACGGCCGACCAGACCGACGCGGCCTTGTTCTGGCAGGCCAACGGCGCCGGGCTCTGGAACAGCATCTTCCGCCAGCTCGCCGACACGCGGGACCTGGACATCGCCGAGGCCGCGCGCATGTTCGCGATGGCGAACCTCGCCGGTGCCGACGGCGCGATCGGATGCTGGAACGACAAGTACTACTGGAACTACTGGCGCCCGATCACGGCCATCCGTGAGGCGGACACCGACGGCAATCCGAGGACGGCCGCCGATCCGGGGTGGACGCCGCTGTTCACCACGCCGGCGTTCCCCGAGCACCCCTCGGGACATTCCTGCGTCAGCGGCGCGATCGCCGCGACGCTGCAGCACTTCTTCGGCACCGATACCGTCTCGTTCAGCACCTTCAGCACGTTCTCGGGCACGACGAGGAGCTTCACGAGCTTCTCGCAGGCCATCACCGAGATCATGAACGCCCGTGTCTGGGCCGGGATCCACTTCCGCGTGGCTTGCATCCAGGGACAGGGCCTCGGCAAGAAGGTCGCCCAGGAGCTGGTGAGGAACTACTTCAAGCCGGTGCGCTGAGCCGAGATCCGAAAGACGAGCGGGCCGCCGGCATGCGGCCCGCTCGTCTGCGCCTAGAACGGCTCGAAGCCGGCGCGGACGAGCATCGCGCGCACCTCGCGCTCGTCGAGCCCGCGCTGCAGGAGCTCCCGGTACAGCCGCACCGGGCCGAGCGGGCGGCCGCACTTCGGGCAGTACTGGAAGTGGTGCTCGAGCGGCGTGTGGCACCAGGCGCACGCGGTCAGCTCGACCCGGTTGTCGGGCTCCAGGCCGGTGTCGGCGAGCGCGTCGATGTAGCCCTTGCCGTAGTCCCACTGGATGTACTCGTCCTCGCGGACCTCGAACGCCGGCTCGTGCATCCGCGGCTCGCCGGTCGCGAGCATGTGCTCGAGGTTCTCCTTCAGCAGGTCCCACTCGTAGAAGTGGTTCTCCCCGCAGTCCGGGCACGCGATCACCACGCCCTTGACGCCCTGCGTCTGGAAGACCACGCGCATGCCGCCCAGGTCCTCGAGGTCGGCGCGGATGTTCTCCTCCTCCTCCGGCTCGAGGCTCTCGGGCTCTCGCTCGTCGTCGCCCGGCTCTTCCATCAGTCCTCCGTGAACGTGAACGCGCGGAACGCCTCCGCGTACTCCACGCCGCCCTTGGCCCCGAGCTCACGGGCCCGTTCGCGGACCCAGGTCTCGGCGTCGTCGGTGCCCTGCGACGCATGTGCGCGCAGGGCCTCGAGCTTCAGGTCGATCGTCTTCGTGATGTCGACGAAGGTATCGGGCTCCTCGGCGCCGAGCCAAAGGTTCGGGACCTCGAACGGCTCGAGGCCCTCCTCGAGCAGCTCGGGGAACTGGGGGCGGCTGGGCGCGTCGGGCATCACGGCGCAGAGCGCGAGCGTTCCGGCCTGCTTGTGGTCCCAGTGGTTGACGTAGCCGCTGCCCGACCACAGGCGCGAAGGATCCTGGGCCACGATGACCTCCGGCCGAACCCTCCGCACCACCGCCGTCACGGCACGCCGGGTCTCGAGGTTCACCTCGAGCTCGCCGTCACGGAACCCGAGGAACGTGATCCCGGATACGCCGAGGATCTCGGCCGCCGCGCGCTGCTCCCGCTCGCGGATCGGGATCATCTGCTCGCGCGACACGCCCGGCTCGTTGGAGCCGGCCGACCCGTCGGTGACCACGCAGTAGTGGACGTCCGTCCCCTCCCGCGCCCACGCGGCGACCGTGCCTCCGCACATGAACTCGGCGTCGTCGGGATGGGCGAAGATCACGAGCGCGCTGGCGAACCCCACCTGCCCAAGCGTACCGAACCCCCCGGACCGGGCGGCGCGAGCTCAGGCCGCCGTCGGTCGGCGCTCCGCGACCATCGGCAGCCCGCCCCGGGGCCGCAGCGTGACGACGGCCTGGGCGGTCACCGGACGCCCCGGGACCAGGCGCAGGCGCCACCGCCGAGCGATCGTCGCCAGCAGCAGCGTCCCCTCCATCCACGCGAACGGCTCGCCGACGCACATCCGCGGACCGCCGCCGAACGGCACGAACGCCGACCGCGGGCGTCGCGTCGCCTCGCCGGACGTCCATCGTTCCGGGACGAACGCTTCCGGATCTCGCCACCAGCGGGCGTCGTGATGCAGCAGCCACGGTGAGACGACCACGATCGCGCCCTCCGGGACGTCGACCTCGCCGATCCGGACGTCGCGGATCGCCCGCCGCCCGATCGCCCAGGCCGGCGGGCGCAGCCGGATCGACTCGGACAGGACGGCCTCGGCCCCGCGGAGCCGGGGAAGGTCCGAGGCCGACGGCGGCCGGCCGGCGAGCGCGTCGTCGAGCTCGGCGTGGAGCCGGGCCTCCGCCGCCGGGTGCTGCGCGAGCAGGTACCACGTCCAGGCGAGCGCGTTCGACGTGGTCTCGTGACCGGCCAGGACGAGCGTGAGCGCCTCGTCGCGCACCTCCTCGTCCGTCATGCCCGATCCGGACTCCTCCGCGCGGAGCAGCAGTGAGAGCAGGTCGTCCCCCGAGGCGCCGGCGGATCGCCGCTCGGCGATCAGCTCGGCGATCACGCGGTCCAGGTCGGCCTCGATCCGGCGGTACCGGCGCATCGTCGGGGTGGGCAGCCGAACCAGCATCCGGAAGGCCGGCGAGTAGACGCGGTCGAACATCGAGAGCGTGTCGGTGAGCGCGCGGGTGATCGTCGCGCTCCGCTCCCCGTCGACGTCGGCGCCGAACAGCGTCTCGCCGACGATCCCGAGCGTGAGCGAGGCCATCTCGGCGTGCGCGTCGAGCTCCGCGCCGTCGGGCCACCCCGACGCGACGAGCTCGGCGCGCCGGACCATCGCGTCCGCGTACCCGGCGATCCGCTCGTGATGGAACATCGGCTGGATCAACCGCCGCTGCCGCCGGTGCCGCTCGCCCTCGCTGGTGAGCAGGCTCTCGCCGAGCAGCAGCTTCGCCGCCTGGATCGTCGGGCCCTTGTGGAACGCCCGGTGCTCGGCGACGAGGACCTCGTGGACGAGGTCGGGGTGGTTCAGCAGGAACGCGTCGGAGCCCGGGACGCGGAGCCGCACCACGTCGCCGAGCGCGGCGAGGCGCTCGAGGAGCGCGATCGGGTCGCGCCGGAAGGCCCGGAGCGCGGCGAGCGGGGACAGATCCGAGACGGCGATCGTCGCGGTCCCCATCGGCGCAGGCTACCGGAGGGACAGGTGGAGCTCGTGGTGCGGGCCGATCGCGGGCACGTCGAACGGGCCTCGGACGATGCGGAAGCCGTGCCGTTCGTAGAAGGCGGTCGCGGGGACCCGCCCGTTGCACCAGACGAGGGAACCGCCGTGCCGGCGCGCGTGCTCCACGCACGCCTCGAGCAGCCGGCCCCCGAGCCCGCGACCCCTGGCCTCCGGCAGGGTCGCCATCCCGCGGATCCGCCACGCGTCGGCCTCGTCGCCTCCGGGTGGCGCCTCGCGAGCGATCGAGGCGATCGCCAGGAGCCGGTCGTCCTCGAAGGCCCCGAGATGCAGCGCGTCCGGCGTGCCGTCCCCGTCATACACGAGGTCCTCCGGCCGCTGGTGCGGTCGCAGGACGAGGTGTCGGAGCCGCCGGACCGCTCGGAGGTCGGCCGGACGGATCTCGGCGTTCACGACCCGGTCGGGGCTCGCCGGATCGCGCGGGTCCGGACGACGCGGGCGCCCACCGGCGCCGCGCCGTCCGGGAGGTCGAGGTCGGCCAGATCGTCCGGAGAGAGGGCGCTGAACGAGCGGCCCTCGGCCTCGAGCCGCCACGGCGGCCCACCCACACGTCGTTCGCGGACGGCGGAGCGCCGGCTCATCCGGCTCCCCAGTCCGCGCGTCCGGTGACGTCCTGCAGCGCCCGCTCGACGGCGCGCGCGGTCGTCCGCTCGCGCGGGACGACCAGGATCGTGTTGTCGCCGGCGATCGTCCCGGCGATCTGCGGCAGCGCCGCCCGGTCGACCGCCTCCGCCAGGGCGTTCGCGGCGCCGGGCGGCGTGCGGATCACGAGCAGCCCACCCGCCCCGCGCGCGAAGGAGAGCGCGAACTCGTCCAGGGCGTGGCGCAGCGCCGCGGGGCGCGCGACCTCCGCGCGGCCGGGCACGACGTAGCGGAGCCCCCGCGGGTCGTGGACGCGCGCGAGACCGAGCTCCTCGACGTCGCGGCTGATCGTCGACTGCGTGGCCTCGAGCCCCACCGCCCGCAGGCGAGCGCGGATCTCCTCCTGGCTCCCGAGGCGCTCGTGCTCCACCAGCGACAGGATCGTCCGCTGACGCTTCGCCTTGGTCGCACCGCCGTTGCGGTTCACCGCCCGGGTCCGCGGTCACGCATCATGCTTATTCATGCAACAGATGCATGGAACCGTCAACCCCGTACGAGCGCCTCCGAGCGCTCTGCGCGCACGATCTCGCGGTCCGGATGCGACGCGACCCGGCCGCGGGCGACCGACCCTCGAGCCTTCCCGATCGCGGAGCGGAACTCGTCGGCCGCGTTCGTCGCCATCGTGGCCGCGCGGGCGAGCTTGTTCTCCACGACGCCCTCCATGAGCTCGAGGAGCGACGCGACCTCCTCGAGCGCCGCCCGCGCGCCGTCCGCGTCGCCGAACCGATGCACGAGGCTGTACAGGAACAGGAGCACCGGCAGCGCCGTCGAGTACGGGACGATCACGACGCCGCGCGCGAACGCGTCCGCGTGGGCGCGTCGCAGGACCGAGAACGCGGCGTCCGGGATCGCCGCCACGGCCACCGGCGCGGTGATCGCCGGGTCGAGGTAGCACGCCACCTCGCGCGCCCGCTCCGCGACCCGCCGCTCGACCTCCCGCGCCCGGAGCTCGCGCTCCGCCGGGTCCTGGCAGGCCTCGAGCGCCTCCAGCTCGGCGAGCGCGGTCCACTTGGAGTCGATCGGGAGCCGCCGGCCGTCCGGGAGCTCCAGGCCGAACTCGACCACCCGGCCGTTCACCCGCAGGTCGGTGACGAGCATGCCCGGGGGGAGCTGCGAGAGGTGCTCGCGGAGCACGTTCTCACCGGCGCGACCTTTGGCGGCGCCTCCGGCGAGGACGGTGGACAGCCGGCGGACGACCTCCCAGGACTCCCGCTCGCGATCCTGCCGTCCCTCCTCCCGGAGCGCGAGCTGCTCGAGCGCGGCCCGGGCCCCGGCCACCTCGCGGCGGAGCCGCTCGTCGCCGTCGCCCTGCACGATCGCCACGTCCGCGAGGCGTCGCATCTCGGCCGCCTGGACCTCCAGGCGGGCCTCCAAACGGGCGGTCTGCATCCCCGTCCCCGAGCCTCGCCGGGCGACCAGGACGAGCCCTGCTCCCAGCGCGGCCCCCACGGCGAGCGCGACCGCGACGTACCCGAACGTGTCCACGGCCCCAGCGTAGGGGCCGGCTCCGACAGAACCGGGCGCCCGCGCCCGGTCGCCCTACCTCACCGCCGGGCGGCCCCGCCCGTGTGCCGAGACCCTCAGAAGACGCGCGTCTCGCGGATCTTCTCCAGCGACTCCCGCGCCCGCGCCCGGACCTCCTCGTCGTCGTCGTCCAGGACCTCGGCGAGGGGGCCGACCGCGGCGATGTCGCGGGTCTCGCCGAGGGCGATCACGACCCGCGCGCGCTCCCCCGCGGGCCCGTGCCGCAGCGCCTTCGCCAGGCAGTCCACGGCCGGCGGGCCGAGGTTGCCGAGCGCCTGGATCGCCGCCCACCGGATCGTGCGATCCTCGGGATCGTCCGACTCGGACGTCGTCCGAAGGACCGACACGCTCCCGATCAGCCCGAGGGCGACCGCGGCCCGGCACCGCACCTCGTCCGACGGATCCTGGAGGAGCGTCACGAGGGGGCCCACCGCGCGGAGCTCGCCGAGGCGCCCGAGCGCGAACGCGGCGGAGCCGCGCACCTGCGCGAACGGGTTGTGGAGCGACCCGAGGAGCGCGCTCGTCACCTCCTCGCCGCCGGTCGACCGGCCGAGACGGTCCGCGGCGGCGACCTTCTCGGTGTAGTCGCTCTTCGGATCGTGGAGCACCTCGATCGCCCTCGTCACGTCCTCGGCGATCGGCTCGAGCGCGGGATGCACCAGGAGCTCTCCGCTCCGTTCCTGCTTGCTCACCGTTCGACACCCCCTTGCTGGGCCTGCAGGGATCTCACGTCCTGCTCCATCTATGCCGCCTGCCGGCGGCGGCGGCGAAGGGCGAACGACCCGCTGCCCGCGGGCCCGATCGACCCCGCTGCGCGCCGGGCGTGTCCGCGCCCCGGCGGCCGGTAGGATGCGGGCGATGAGCCCGCCGGCCCCGATCCCCGTGCTCCACGCGAGCGGCACCCATCGAGAGGTCGGGGCTCGGATCGGGGAGGCGTGCGCGCCGACGATCCGGCGAGCGGCGGCGTTCGAGCCCGACACGATCCCCGAGAGCCGCACGCGCGCGGAGCAGCTCGCCCTGGCCGACCGCTACCGCGAGGTCACGGTCGCCGCGTACCCCTGGTACGCCGAGGAGCTCGAGGGGGCGGCCGAGGCCGCCGGGGTGGATCCGCTCGCGCTCTTCGCCTGCGTGATCGAGGAGATCTGGTACGTGCCGTACGCGCGCCGGCTGGCCGGGCGCTGCACGGACCTGGTCGCGGTCCCCCCCGCGACCCGCGACGACCACGTCCTCGTCGCGCACAACAACGACATGCCGCGCGACTATCAGGACGAGCTCGTCGCGATCGAGTACGCCGTCCCGGGCGAGCCCACGGTGTTCGCGATCGGCAACGGCGTCTGGGTCAGCTGCGGATGGAACGACGCCGGGATCTCGATGTCGGGCAACGAGCTCGCGCCGCTCGACGAGCGCGTCGGGATCCCCCGCGAGGTGCAGTACCGGGCGATGCTCCGCCAGCCGAGCCTCGAACGCGCGCTCGGCGAGGCGCTCCGGCACGACCGTGCCTCCAGTTACAACCAGGTCCTGGTTACCGCCGGCGGCGAGGTCGTGAACGTCGAGGGCTCCGCCACCGATGCCGAGATGACCTCGGTCGACGAGCGCGGGCACCTCGTCCACACGAACCACTACCTCTGCGAGCGGATGCGTCGCTACGAGGGCGACCCGGGCTACGCCGTGCATTCGGCGAGGCGGTCCGCGAGAGCGACCGAGCTGCTCACCTCGTCGGCCCCCGGGACGATCACTCCGGAGACCCTCCGCGGCTTCCTGTCCGACCACGAGGGCGAGCCGGACTCGCTCTGCCGCCATCCCGAGCGCGCCCGGGGACCTAACCGGTCGGCGACCACGTTCTGGTGGGTCGCGGACCTGAGCGAGATGCGCCTGTGGTTCGGCCGCGGCAACCCGTGCGACTCGGTCGCGCAGGAGCACCGCTTCCGCTCCGCGCAGGAGAGCGCTGCCTAGCGCGGCACGCCCGCCCGCAGCACGACCGCGGGCTTCAGCACGGCCTCGATGCGCTCGAGCGGGTTCTCGTCGTAGAGCACCAGGTCGGCCGCGACGCCCTCGGCCACCACGCCGGCGTCCTGCAGGCGGAGGAGCCGGGCCGCGTTCGACGTCGCCGCCTGCATCGCCTTGAGCGGCGTGAGCCCCCACTCGACCATGCGGACGATCTCGCGCGTCGTGTTGCCGTGCGGGTTGAACGGGGTCCCGGCGTCGGTGCCGCACGCGATCGGGACGCCGACGCGGACCGACCGACGGAAGGCGTCACGGGCGAGGTCGGCGAGCCTGGTCGCCTTCTCCACGGCGTAGGCGGGGACCTCGTCGGGGTGCTCGACCATGCCCCGGATCGCCGAGATCGTCGGCACGTGGAAGGTCCCCCGTTCCTTCATCAGTCGCGCGCCCTCGGTCGTCAGCATCGATCCGTGCTCCACGGAGTCGACGCCCGCGCGCACGGCGCGGAGGATCCCCTCGGGCCCGATCGCGTGCGCGGCGACGACGCGCCCCCACGAACGGGCCTCGTCCACCGCCGCCTCCAGCTCCTCCTGGGTGAACGAGGTGAAGTCGGCCGTGATCCCCGGCGTCAGGACGCCGCCCGTCGCGATCAGCTTGATCGCGGTGGCGCCCGCGCGGATCTCCTCCCGCACCGCCGCGCGCACGGCGACGGGTCCGTCGACCTCCCGGGCGATGCCCACGTTGTGGCCGTGACCGCCGGTGATCGTGAGCGCTCGCCCCGCCGCCAGGATGCGGGGGCCGGGGATCAGCCCGCGCTCGACACCACGCGCGACCTGGATCGCGGCATCCGCCCGACCCCCGAGGTCGCGCACCGTGGTGACGCCGTGCTCGAGCGTCCGCGCGGCGTTGCGGACGGCCTTGATCGCCGCGGCCGCGTCCGAGGTCATCTCCCGGGCTTCGCCGGCGAAGTCCGCTCCCCCGTCGAAGCACAGGTGGACGTGGCAATCGATCAGGCCGGGGGTGAGCGTCTTGCCCGAGCCGTCGATCTCGTGCGCGGCGCGGGCCGCGCGAGGGGCCCTCGCGTGCGCGCCCACCCACTCGACGCGTCCGTCCGAGACGAGGACGCCCGACCGGGTCCGGAGCGTCCGGCCGTCGAACAGCGCGACGTCCGCGACGTACGTGCTCACCGGCTGCGCATCATCTCAGAACGGCTTGTAGACCATGAGCCACAGGATCACGGCCGTCCCCGCGGTCTCGAGCCAGAAGATCCGCCACGGCGTCGGGGCGGCGAGCGCCGCGCGCAGGCCCGCCTCGTCGCCCTCGGCGAGGGCCCGGCGGATGCGCCGGAAGTACGGGGCCGCGAGCCCGAAGCCGGCGGCCGCGAGCACGGCCAGGATCGCGGCGGCGGTCCAGAGCCAGCCCTGCGGCGTGTAGTCGACGCGGATCCAGTTCGCCACGCCTCCGATCAGCAGCACGAGCAGGCCGACGTTGGACCACACGATCGTGCTCCGGGACAGCGAGAGCAGCGTCTCGATCCGCGCGGGATCGCGCTCGTTCGGCAGTCGCACCGTCACGGCCGCAGAGACGCCGTGGCCGGCGACGAACACCACCACCCCCACGACGTGGACCAGACGCCAGAACAGGTACCAGTTCACGGGCCTCAGGCTACCGGCCGCCCGGCGACGCCCTCGGACGCAACATGGTGGCGGGAGCCGCTCGGGTAGGCTGTCCGGCGGTCCGCGGGAAGGCGAGCGGGCCGTCGCCGGAGAGGGAGAGGGCGCGGGTGATGCTCGACGTCGCCAAGCAGGCCGTCGAGGCGGCCGAGGCCGCGGGTGCCGACTACGCGGACGGGCGCGTCGTGGCCGACGCGTCGGAGTCCATCACGGTCCGCAACCAGACGATGGAGGGCATCGACCGTTCCTCGTCCGAGGGGATCGGCATCCGCGTGCTCGTCGACGGCTACTGGGGCTTCGCCGCGACGGCCCGCCTCGAGCCCGCCGAGATCGACCGGACGGCCCGGCTCGCCGTCGAGATCGCGCGCGCGGCCTCGCGCCTTCCGATGGACCCGATCCGGCTCACCGACGTCGCCCCCGCGGTCGGCACCTGGCACTCGCCGATGCAGGAGGACCCGTTCAACGTGCCGCTGGAGCAGAAGGTCGCGCTGTTGATGGAGGCGACCCGGCGCATGCAGGCCGTGCCCGGGCTGGCGTTCGCCGAGGCGGGGATCGACCTGTACCGACGGCGCACGTGGCTCGCGACCAGCGAGGGGACGGCGGTCGACCAGACGACCGTGCACTCGGGCGCGGGGATCGAGGCGACCGCGATCGGGGAGGGCGAGGTGCAGCGCCGGTCCTTCCCGAACTCGTTCCGCGGGCACGTGTCGGCGGCCGGCTGGGAGCACGTCCAGAAGCTCGGCCTGATCCAGGAGGCCGAGCGGATCGGCACCGAGGCCGTCGAGCTCCTGCGGGCGAAGGAGTGCCCGACCGAGGTGACGACGCTCGTCCTGGACTCCGGGCAGATGGAGCTGCAGATCCACGAGTCGATCGGCCACCCGGTCGAGCTCGACCGGGTCCTCGGCATGGAGGAGGCGTACGCCGGCTCCTCGTTCGTCCGGCCCGAGGACCGTGGGCGGCTGCGCTACGCGAGCGACCTCGTCTCGATCACCGCCGACGCGTCCCTGCCGGGGGGTCTCGGCTCGTTCGGGTGGGACGACGAGGGCGTGCCGGCGCAGCGGACACCGATCATCGTCGACGGGATCTTCCAGGACTTCATCTCCAGCCGCGAGACGGCCGGGGTGATCGGTCGGACGAGCTCGGGCGCGATGCGGGCCGACGGCTGGCAGCACCTGCCGCTGATCCGGATGACGAACATCTCGATCGAGCCGCGCGAGGGCACGCTCGCCGACATCATCGGCGACACGGACGACGGCGTGTTCATGTCGACGAACACGTCGTGGTCGATCGACGACAAGCGCGTGAACTTCCAGTTCGGCTGCGAGATCGCCTGGCGGATCAAGGGCGGCAAGCTCGTGGAGATGTACCGCAACCCCAACTACACGGGCATCACGACCGAGTTCTGGGGCTCCTGCGACGCGGTCGGCGGCCGCGAGGACTGGACCCTGTGGGGGACGCCGAACTGCGGCAAGGGCCAGCCCGGCCAGACCGCTCGCGTGGGTCACGGCGCCGTCCCGGCCCGCTTCCGAGGGGTCCGGATCGGGGTGCGGGGCTGATGCCGGGCGCCGTCGGGCCCGAGGAGATCCGTCGGGTGGCCAACGCCGCCCTCGAGGTCCCGGGCGCCGACGACGTCGAGGTGCTCTTCGTGCACGAGTGGGGCGGCCTGACCCGGTTCGCGTCGAGCTCGATCCACCAGAGCACGTGGCGCGAGGACACGGGCGTCCGCGTGCGCGTCGTCACGGGGGATCGCGTGGGTGTGGCCGAGACGAACGTCTTCTCGGCCCGCGGCGCGCGCTCCGCCGCCGAGAGCGCGCTCGAGATGGCCGGCGTCGTCGCGCCGGATCCCGCCTTCCCGGGCCTGGCGCCGGCGGATCCGGTCGAGGACACGTCGCGGTTCGACGAGGCCACCGCCACGACGACGCCGCAACGACGCGCCGAGGGCGTCGCCGAGCTCGTCGGCGCGTGCGCGGACGGATTCGCGGCCGCGGGGGCGTTCGAGACGATGGCGAACGAGGTCGCGGTGGCGAACACGCACGGCCAGTTCTGCTGGGCGCCCACGACGCTGGCGTCGCTCACGACGGTGGTGACCGGGGGCGACGGCGGGAGCGGCTTCGCCGAGGTCTTCGGGTCGGCGGCAGGTGGCATCGACCCGGCCGAGCTCGGCCGCCGCGCCTCGGACAAGGCGGTCGCGTCCCAGCGACCGCGGGACCTGGAGGCCGGACGCTACACGGTGGTGCTCGAGCCGTCCGCGGTCTCGACGCTGGTGGGATTCCTCGCCTGGATCGGGTTCGGCGGGCGGGTGCTGGCCGAAGGCCGCTCCTGCTTCTCGGGCCGCGAGGACACCCGCGTGGCCGCCGAGGCCGTGACGATCGTCGACGACGCGATGGCACCCGGGACCCTCGGGATCCCGTTCGACTTCGAAGGCGTCCCCCGGTCGCGCGTCCCGCTGATCGAACGCGGCGTCTTCCGGGGAGGGGTGCACGACCTGCGGACGGCGAAGCAGGTGGGCGCGCGCACGACCGGTCACGCGCTCCCCTCGCCGAACCCCGAGGGCCCCTTCCCCCTGAACCTGGTGATGGAGCCGGGCGACGCGACCGTGGACGACATGGTCGCGGACACCGAACGCGGGGTGCTCGTGACCCGGTTCCACTACTCCAACGTCGTGCACGCGGTCGAGTCCACGATCACCGGCATGACGCGGGACGGGACGTTCCTGATCGAGGACGGCGAGATCGCGTACCCGGTCAAGAACTTCCGGTTCACGCAGTCGATCCTCGACGCCCTGCGGGACACGACGATGATCGGCCGCGAGACGGAGCTCGCGAGCGAGTTCTTCTTCAGCGCCTCGCGGGTCCCGGCCCTGAAGGTGGAGTCCTTCAACTTCAGCGGCCGATCCGACCACTGACGCCGGCCATGGCGGTCGCGAACGGCCGTCGCCTACACTGGCTCGCCGGGCCGATCGGAGGTTGGAGATGCAGGTCAAGGACATCATGCACGCCGACGTGACGACGACCTCGGCCGACGACACGTTCGCGCACGTCGCGTCGCTCCTGCACGAGCACGCGATCTCCTCCGTGGTGGTGATGGACGGGGACCGGCTCGCCGGGATCGTCACCGAGCGTGACCTCGTGAACCTCGTCGCCGAAGGCCAGGATCCCCGCGCGACGGCGGTCGGTGACCGGATGACCAAGGACCTGGACACCGTCGGCCCCCGCACCGACATCGCCGAGGCCGCCGAGCACATGGCGCGCCTGCGGATCCGCCACCTCCCGGTGGTCGACGAGCAGCGACTGGTCGGGATCATCTCGATCCGCGACCTCACGAACTGGGCCGTCCACGAGCTCACGGCCGGTCACGAGCTGCCGGACCTCGAGCGGAGCCACACGGCGCTGTCGGCCGCGGCCCGGATCGACCGCGCGGAGGAGCCGTAGCCGCCGCCGCCAGGACGCGGCGGCGCGGGGACCGGCGCCGCGAGGACCGGCGGCGCTAGGACCCGGCGGCGCGCTCGAACGGGCGCCGCGGGTGCTCCAGGGAGCCGAGCTGGGCGAGGTCGCGCGGGAACAGCAGCGCGACGGTCCAGTCGGCCGCGATCTTCACGCGGCGGGTGAGCGTCGGCATCGCGTACAGGTGGTAGCTGCGGTGCGCGAACCAGGCGGGGAACCCGCGGAGCTTCACCCCCCAGATCACCGCGACGCCCTTGTAGCGCCCGAGCGAGCACACCGCGCCGATGTTCCGATGCGCGAACGGCTCGAGCCGCCCGCCCTCGAGCCACGCGGTGAGGTTCCGCGCCAGGCGGCGGCCCTGCCGCATCCCGTGCTGGGCCGTCGGCGGCACGATCCCGCCGGTGGTGCGGTCGGGCACCGCGGCGGCGTCCCCCGCCGTCCACGCATCCTCGACGCCGACGACGCGCAGGTACCCGTCCGCGAGGAGCCGGCCCGCCTCGTCCACCGGCAGCCCGGAGTCCCTCGCCAGGGCCGCGGGCCGGACGCCGGCGGTCCACACGAGCGTCTCGGCCGCGAACGACCGTCCGTCGGACAGCCGGACGACGCCGTCCTCGTAGGAGGAGAGCCGGGTGTCCACGGCGATCTCGACCCCGCGGTGCGCGAGCTGCTCGGCCGCGTACGCGGCGAGCTCGGCGCCCAGCTCCGGCAGGATCTTCGGCGCGGCGTCGACGAGGACCCACCGCATCTCGGCCGGCTCGAGCGCCGGGTAGGTCGCGATCGCGTCGCGCGCGAGGTCCTCGAGCTCGCCGAGCGCCTCGACCCCCGCGTACCCGCCCCCGACGAAGACGAACGTGAGGGCCGCCCGCCGGCGATCCGGGTCGTCGGTCGTCGCGGCGACCTCGAGCTGCGACAGGATGCGGTTGCGCAGGTAGATCGCCTCCTGCACGGTCTTGAAGCCCACCCCGTGCTCGGCGAGCCCGGGGACGGGCAGGACCCGGGAGGTGGAGCCGGGTGTGAGCACGACGACGTCGTAGCCCAGGCTCCGCTCGCGACCGTCGGCCGTCCGGACCGTCGCGCGCCGCTCCCGGTGGTCGAGGCGCTCGACCTCACCGACCACGATCTCGCAGTGGCGGAGCACGGTGCGGAGGGGGACGACGACCGCCCGAGGGTCGATCGTCGCGGACGCCACCTCCGGCAGGAACGGCTGGTACTGCATGAAGTTCTCGGGGTTCACGACCGTGACCCGGTGGCCGGCGCGCGCGAGGGGCCGCAGCCCCATCGCCGCGTACAGGCCGGCGAAGCCGGCACCCACCACGAGGATCCGCTTGCCGCCCATCCCCTCGATGCTATCGACGCGACCCGGGGAACCGGGCGGGTCAGCGGCCGGCGAGCTCGCGGAGCGCGGCGAAGGCCTCCGGAGCGCACCGCGAGGTCCCGAGCCTGATCGGCTCGTACCTCGTCCCGTGGCAGTCCGACCCGCCGGTCGCGATCACCCCGAACCTGTCGGCGAGCGCCCGGTAGCGGGCCCGCTGCTCCGGGTCGTGGTCCGTGTGGTCGACCTCGAGCCCCGCCATCCCGGCCCCGGCCATCGCCTCGATCAGGTCCTCGGGCACCTCGGACTGGTCCCCCCACATCCCGGGGTGCGCCAGGACGCACAGCCCCCCGGCCTCGCGGATCAGGGGCAGGGCATCGATCGGCGCGAGCGCGTGCTTCGGCACGTGCGCCGGCCGGCCGTCGGCGATCCATCGGTCGAAGGCCTCCTCCTCGGAGGCGACGATGCCCGCCTCGACCATCGCCTGGGCGACGTGCGGGCGCACGATGTTGCCGCCCTGCGCGATCTCGCGGACGCGGTCGAACGAGACGTCGAACCCGAGCTCGCGGAGCTTGGAGACCATCAGCTCGCCGCGGCGGAACCGATCGTCCCTCAGGCGGCCGAGCTCCTCCTGGAGGGACGCGTCCTCGACGTCCATCCAGTAGCAAAGCACGTGGACGCTCGTGCCCAGGTGCTCGGCCGAGAACTCCACGCCGGGCACGACCTCGACGCCGAGCTCCCGTCCGGCGGCGAGGGCCTCCTCGATCCCGGCCGTCGTGTCGTGGTCGGTGAGGGCCACGACGTCGAGTCCCCGCTCCGCCGCATGCCGTACGACCTCGGACGGCGTGAACGTCCCGTCGGAGCGATCGGAATGGGTGTGGAGGTCGATGCCGGGCATGCCGGGCCATGCTCGCAGACGCGGAGGACGACGTCAGGGTCGGTGCGAGCGGGCGCCCGCGGCGCGGATCACAGCTGCGACGCCGGCACGGCCGTCGGGATGACCGTCTCCGCGGCGAGGACCCGGAAGAAGCCGGCATCGTAGGCGATCGTGCGACGCAGGTAGCTCGGCGGGCAGCACGCCGGCTCGCCGCCGGGGAACTGCGCCGCGTAGTCCTGGAGCTGCCCGGAGGCGACGACGAGCGACCCGCGCGGCGCCGGATCCGGGTGGGCGAGCACGGAGGGCAGCCCGCCCTCGCCGTAGCCCACGATGTCGTACTCGAGCGTCTGCAGCTCGTCCACGCCCCGGAACCCGACCAGCAGCTCCGGAACCCCGTCCCCGGTGAGGTCGGCCGGGAGCACGTTCACGTCGCTCCATCGCTCGCCGGCCGGGTCGGAGGCCTGCAGCCACTCCACCCATCCACCGGCGTCCGGAACGTGCGTGAAGACCCGGGCCCGGTGGGCGGTCGCGCCGGTCGCCGTGGCCGAGCGCTCCACGACCCACACCACGCGACCCCCCGCGACCGGGACGTCGCCGCACTCCCCCAGCGTTCCCGGCGTGATGAGGCTCTGACAGGTCGCCTCCGCCGCGGCGGTCACGACCGGCCGGTCGCCCTCCAGAAGCACCTGCCCCTGGGTGGTGATCGCCGGAGCCTGCCCCTGGGTCGGCGTGACGACCGCCGGCGAACCCGCGGTCGGGCTCGCCGCGGGGCTGGGGCTGGACGACGGCGACACGGCGGCGGTGCCGTCGTCCCCGCCGGAGCTTCCGAGCACGTAGCCGAGGAGCACGCCGAGGCCGAACACGACCACGGCCCCGAGGATCACGGCGCGGCGGGCGTCTCCGAACACGCGACGACGTTACGGCGCACCTCGGGCGCGGACAAGGACCCGGCCTCAGCGGTGCCCGGCGAACCGTCGGACCCCGCCGAGGTCCCGGGTGAGCCCCCGCGCGGCCTCCTTCACGGCGCCGACGACGTCGCCGGACGCGCTCCCCTGCGGGAGCAGCCGCTCGACCGGGCCGGCGACGCCGATCGCGCCGACCGGGTGGCCGTCGTGGTCGAAGATCGCGGCGGAGATCTCGGCCTCGCCGATCACCGCCTCCTGGTCCTCCACGGCGATGCCGGTGCGCCGGATCGCGACGAGCGCGCGCCGGAGCAGGCGCGGGTCGACGAGCGTGCGCCCGGTGAGCTTGGCGAGCGGGCCGTCCAGGAGCATGCCGAGCGTCTCGTCGTCGCGGGAGGCGGCGATCGCCTTGCCGAGAGCGCTCGCGTGCCACGGGATCGCCGCCCCGACCTCGAGGATCTGGACCGAGTTATCCGGGCGGAACACGTGGTGGACGATCAGGACGTTCAGCCCGCTCGGCACGCCGACGCGCACGGCCTCCGACGTGCGGCCGGCCAGGGAGTCCGCCCACAGCAGCGAGCGCGCCCGGAGCTCGTGCCCGTCGAGGAAGGCGTTGCCGAGCTGGAGCAGCGCCGGGCCGAGCCGGTACTTGCCGGTCTCCAGGTCTCGCTCGACCAGGGCGTCGGCCTCCAGCGAGCGGACCAGGCCGTACACCGTGGCCTTCGCGAGCCCGAGCCGTTCGGCGAGCTCTGTCACGCCGAGCCGATGGCCCGAGCCGAGCTCCCGGAGGATCGCGGAGGCACGGCGGACCGACTGGATCACGCCTCGTCCTCCGAGGCCCGCTCGAGCGCCCCGAGCAGCAGCGCCGTGGAGGTGGCGCCGGGGTCCTGGTGTCCCACGCTCCGCTGGCCGAGGTACGAGGCGCGGCCCTTGCGCGCCTGCATCGGGATCGTGGCGCGCATGCCCTCCTCCGCCGCCGCCCGAGCCTTGCCCGCGGCGGCCGCGAGCCCCCGCCCGGAGCGCAGGCCGCGCTCGAACGCCTCGATCGCCGGCGACAGGGCGTCCACCATCGTCTTGTCGCCGAGCTGGGCCGCCCCCAGGCGCTGGATCTCCTCGAGAGCGGCGCGGAGCGCCACGAGCAGGCCCTCGGCGTCGAACGTCGCCGCGTCGATCCCGCGCCCCATCTGCCGGAGCGCGGAGCCGTACAGGGGGCCGGCCGCCCCGCCCACCGAGAGCACCAGGGTCGTGCCGACGGTCTCGAGCAGCTCGCCGGGCGGCCGGTCGCCGTCCCCCTCGACCTTGCCGAACGCCGCCGCGAACCCCCGGTCCATGTTGAGGCCGTGGTCGGCGTCGCCGATCGCGGCATCGAGCTGCGTCAGGTAGTCGCGCTGATCGTGGATCGCCCGCGCCGCCTCTCGCGTCCAGCGCACGACGAACGAGCCGTCGAGCAGTCGATCCTTGTGCTCCACCCGCTCCCCCGGCATCGGCCCGTAGACCCGTCGCCTCCGGGCCGTTCGACCATAACGAACAGGGGTCGGACATTCCAGTGTCGGCCCGGTCAGGTCGCTGATTTGACTGCAGGGCCCGAACGGGGTTCTGCTACGGACGGAGTGCCCATCGGGGCACTGGCGAGGGGGTGGTCCGAGACATGTTCCTGGGCGAAGTTGTCGGTACCGCGGTGCTGATCCTGCTCGGTGACGGTGTCGTTGCCGGCGTCCTGCTCAACAAGTCGAAGTCGCAGAACGCCGGATGGGTCGTGATCACCTGGGCGTGGGGTCTCGCCGTGTTCGCCGGCGTGTTGACGAGCCTCGCCGTCACGGACGGGGTCGCGCACATCAACCCGGCCGTCACGATCGGGCTCGCCGCGATCGACGCGACCGAGTGGAGCGACGTCCCGCAGCTGATCGCGGGGCAGGTCCTCGGCGCGTTCATCGGCGCCACGCTGGTGTGGCTGGCCTACCTGCCGCACTGGGAGGCGACGGACGACCCGGGTCTCAAGCTGGCGGTCTTCTCGACCGGCCCGGCGATCCGGAACCCCGTCACCAACCTCATCACCGAGATCATCGGCACGTTCATGCTGGTCTTCGGCGTGGTCGCGCTCGGGCACGCGTCGGTCGCGGCGCTCGGCCCGCTCGGCGTGGCCCTGATCGTGGTGGGCATCGGCATGTCGCTCGGTGGTCCGACGGGGTACGCGATCAACCCCGCGAGGGACCTCGGGCCGCGGATCATGCACTTCATCCTGCCGATCGCGGGCAAGGGTGACTCCGACTGGGGCTACTCCTGGATCCCGGTGGTCGGTCCGATCATCGGCGGAGTGATCGGCGGGCTCCTGGGTGACGCGCTGTTCTTCCAGTAAGCCGGGCCGAGACCCGCATCACGGTCGGAGGTGGCAGGAGAGGAGGCCCGCGTGAAGAAGCTGATCAACGACCCGGCGAACGTCGTCCGGGAAGAGCTGGCGGGGATCGAGGCCGCCCACCCCGACCTGGTGAAGGTGACCCTCGATCCGCACACGATCGTCCGCGCGGACGCCCCGGTCAAGGGGAAGGTCGCGCTCGTCTCCGGGGGCGGGTCGGGGCACGAACCGATGCACGGCGGGTTCGTCGGCATGGGCATGCTCGACGCGGCCTGTCCGGGCGAGGTCTTCACCTCTCCCACACCGGATCAGATGGAGGCGGCGACGAAGGCCGTCGACGGCGGCGCCGGCGTCATCCACATCGTCAAGAACTACACGGGCGACATCATGAACTTCGAGATGGCCGCGGATCTGTGCCGCTCGGGGGGCGCCGAGGTCGAGTCCGTGATCGTCGACGATGACGTGGCCGTGCAGGACAGCCTCTACACGGCCGGGAGACGCGGGGTCGGGACGACCGTCCTGATGGAGAAGATCGGTGGAGCGGCGGCCGAGGCCGGCCGTCCGCTCAAGGAGGTCGCCGACGTCTGCCGCGAGGTGAACGCGAACGGCCGCACGATGGGCATGGCGCTCACCTCCTGCACCGTGCCGGCGGCCGGCAAGCCGACCTTCGAGCTCGGCGACGACGAGATGGAGATCGGCATCGGCATCCACGGCGAGCCGGGGCGCGAGCGGATGAAGCTCAAGCCCGTCTCCGAGATCGTGGAGATGATGGCGACCGCGGTCGTCGACGACATCCCGTTCGCCAAGGGCGACAGCGTCATCGCGTTCGTGAACGGGATGGGCGGAACCCCGCTGATCGAGCTGTACGTGGTGTTCAACGAGCTCGCGAAGTTCCTGAAGGGGCGGGGCATCACGATCGCCCGGAACCTGATCGGCTCGTACATCACCTCGCTCGAGATGGCGGGTTGCTCGATCACGCTCCTGAAGGTGTCCGACGACCTCATCGGGCTGTGGGATGCGCCCGTGAAGACGCCGGGCCTGCGCTGGGGCGTCTGACGGGGGTGGGGTGCGGGCTGCCCGCGGCCCGCACCCCGACCACCGAAGGAGGGCTCACGGTTCGACGAGGCGGCCCCTCGCGGCGGCGGGTGTGACGCCGCAGGGGGCGAGGAGGTGAACGTTGAGCATCCCGTACGGCGAGGTGGTCCACCTCATCCGCGCGTACGCGGACGTGATCGCCGAGAACAAGGAGTTCCTGACCGAGCTCGACTCGGCGATCGGTGACGCCGACCACGGGATCAACATGAACCGCGGGATGCAGGCCGCCCTCGCCAAGCTGGACGGGGCCACGCCCGGCGACGTCGGAGGGCTCTTCAAGACCGTGGGGATGACGCTCGTCTCGACGGTCGGAGGGGCGGGCGGTCCGTTGTACGGGACGCTGTTCCTGCAGCTCGGCGGCCCGACGGCCGGCAAGGACGCGATCGAGCCCCCCGACTGGGGCGCGGCCCTGGAGGCGGCGGTGGCCGGCGTCCAGGCCCGCGGGAAGGCGGAGCTGCAGGACAAGACGATGGTGGACGCCCTCGCGCCGGCGCGCGACGCGTACACGACGGCGCTGGAGGAAGGGGTCGCGTTCGACGACGCCCTGCGCCGCTCGGCGGACGCGGCGGAGGAGGGCATGAAAGCCACGATCCCGCTGGTCGCCCGGAAGGGGCGCGCCAGCTACCTCGGCGAGAGGAGCGCCGGGCATCAAGATCCCGGCGCCACGTCCTCGTGGCTGCTGATGAAGACGGTCGCCGACATCTGGGTCGGCGACGGCTGACGGAAGGAGGAGGTGGCTTCCCCCGATGGCGGACTACGCAGGTGCCCTCGACCAGGGCACGACGAGCACCCGCTTCATGATCTTCGACCACGCGGGGCAGGTGGTCGGGATCGACCAGAAGGAGCACGAGCAGATCTACCCCAAGCCCGGATGGGTCGAGCACGACCCGATGGAGATCTGGCAGCGCAGCGAAGAGGTCATCGCGGGAGCGCTCCAGAAGACCGGGCTGAAGGCGAGCGACCTCGCGGCGGTCGGCATCACCAACCAGCGTGAGACGACCGTGGTCTGGGAGAAGGCGACCGGCAAGCCCGTCTACAACGCGATCGTCTGGCAGGACACGCGGACGGACCAGATCTGCAACGAGCTGGGCAAGGACGGCGGGCAGGACCGGTTCCGGGACAAGGTCGGTCTCCCCCTCGCGACGTACTTCTCCGGCCCGAAGATCCGGTGGATCCTCGACAACGTCGACGGCGCCCGCGATCGGGCGGAGAAGGGCGAGATCCTGTTCGGCAACATCGACACGTGGTGCATCTGGAACCTGACGGGCGGGCCCGACGGGGGCGCGCACGTCACCGACGTGTCGAACGCCAGCCGCACGATGCTGATGAACCTCGAGACCCTCGACTGGGACGACGAGATCCTCGGGATCATGGGCGTCCCGCGGGCGATGCTGCCGGCCATCAAGCCGTCGAGCGCCGTCTACGGGAACGCCACCGGGACGCTCGCCGGCATCCCGGTCGCCGGTGACCTCGGCGACCAGCAGGCCGCGCTGTTCGGGCAGACCTGCTTCTCCGAGGGCGAGGCGAAGAACACGTACGGCACCGGCTGCTTCATGCTGCTGAACACCGGCACGAAGCCCGTGCCCTCGAAGAGCGGCCTGCTGACCACCCTCGGCTACAAGATCGGGGACCAGCCCGCCGTGTACTGCCTCGAGGGCTCGATCGCCATCACCGGCGCCCTCGTCCAGTGGCTCCGCGACAACCTGAACATGATCGAGAAGTCGGAGGACATCGAGGCGCTCGCGGCCACGGTCGAGGACAACGGCGGCGCGTACTTCGTCCCGGCGTTCTCAGGGCTGTTCGCGCCGTACTGGAAGAGCGACGCCCGTGGCGTGATCGCCGGGCTGACCCGCTACGTCAACAAGGGCCACATCGCACGCGCGGTCCTGGAGGCGACGGCGTGGCAGACCCGCGAGGTGCTCGACGCGATGCACACCGACTCCGGTGTCACGCTGACGGCCCTCAAGGTCGACGGGGGCATGGTCTACAACGAGCTGCTGATGCAGTTCCAGGCCGACGTCCTCGGCGTCCCGGTGATCCGTCCCACCGTGGCGGAGACGACCGCGCTCGGGGCCGCGTACGCGGCCGGTCTGGCGGTCGGCTTCTGGAGCGAGGTCGAGGACCTTCGCGCCAACTGGGGCAAGGACAAGGAGTGGAGCCCGAAGATGGACCCGGGCGAGCGGGAGAAGGAGTTCGGCCAGTGGAAGAAGGCCGTCACCCGCACGTTCGACTGGGTCGAGTCGTAGGCACGCTCGGAGCACGACGCAGCGAGGCCCCGCGCGATGGGGCCGGGGCCTCGCCGCGTGAAACGGATCGGGCACTTCCGGGTACGTACAGGGGGACGGGCGTGGATCGGAGGTCCCATGGAGAAGGAGCACAAGCACGGCGACTTCGCCGAGGGCCAGGAGGAGGAGGAGACCGAGCACCACACGGGCTCCTACGCCGAAGGCCAGTCCGACGAGCATCCCCACCCTGAGGAGGGGAAGCACGGCGACTTCGCTGAGGGCCAGGAGTCCTCGGACGAGCACGAGCACGAGGAAGGGACGTTCGCCGAGGGCCAGTCCGACGACTGAGGGTCCCTCGGGGTCCGCGGTGCGAGGATGTCGCCGATGAGCGCACCCGCATCGCGGACCCCGGCGGCGCACGTCCTGATCGTCGGCGGCGGTGGGACGGGCGGCGCGCTCGCGCACGACCTGACGCTCCGCGGCCTGAAGGTCACGCTCGTCGAACGGGGCGAGCTCACCTCGGGCACGACCGGCCGGCACCACGGGCTGCTGCACAGCGGCGCCCGGTACGCGGTCAACGACCAGGAGTCGGCCCTGGAGTGCATCGAGGAGAACATGATCCTGCGCAGGATCTGCCCGGGGTCCTTCGAGGAGAACGACGGGCTCTTCGTCGCCGTCGAGGACGACGACATGGAGTACTTCCAGCCCTTCATCGAGGGGTGCGCGGCATGCGCGATCCCGACCCAGGTCCTGCAGCCCGACGAGGCCCTGCGCCTGGAGCCGAACCTGAACCCCGACCTGAAGGTCGCGGTGCGGATCCCCGACGGCACGATGGACGCGATGCGGATGCCGCTGCGCTTCTTCGCCACCGCCAAGCACGGCGGCGCCGACATCCACCCCTACATGGAGGTCACCGGTCTGCTCGTCCACGATCGGGTCGTCTCCGGCGTCGCGGTGCACGACCACGTCACCGGGGCCGACGGCGAGATCCGCGCGGACCTCGTGGTCAACGCGACCGGGCCGTGGTCCGAGCAGATCGCGGAGATGGCCGGCGTCGACGTGCCGATCCAGCCCTCGCCGGGGGTCCTCCTCGCGCTCCGAGGCCGCCTGTGCAACATGGTGGTCAATCGCCTGCACAAGTCCGGGGACGGCGACATCGTGGTGCCGCAGCGCGGCCTGTCCGTGGTGGGGACGAGCTCGTGGACGGTCGAGGACCCCGACGACCTCGACGTGCCCGAGGACCACGTCGAGCGCATGTACGTCGAGGGATCGAAGCTGATCCCCGCCGTGCGCCGGGCCGAGTTCCGCGCCGCCTGGTCGGCGGCCCGCCCGCTGATCGGCTCGCGCGAGGGCGGCGCCTCGAGCGGTCGCGAGCTGTCGAGGACGTTCAAGACCTACGACCACAAGGAGACCGACGCGGTGGAGGGGTTCGTCACCATCACCGGGGGCAAGGGAACGACGCTCCGGGGGATGGCCGAGCTCTGCGCGAACGTGATCTGCGGCAAGCTCGGCGTCGAGGCCGAGTGTCGGACGCGCGAGACCGTCCTGCTCCCCCACACCGCCTACTACGCCGCGTGAGGCGACCATGGTGACCGCATCGACGTCCGCCACCGGAACGGCCGAGGAGACGGAGGCCGCCGGGACCGAGGCCGAGGCCACGCAGACCCGGCGGTTCCGCGTGTTCCGCTTCAAGCGCGGGGACCGCGCTCCGCACTTCGACACGTTCGACGTGCCGGTCGAGCCGCGCACCACGCTCCTCGAGGCGCTCCGGTGGATCCAGCTGCGACGCGACCGGACGTTCGCGATGCGCCACTCGTGCCTGCACGCGTCGTGCGGGACCTGCGGCGTCCAGGCCAACGGTCGCGAGGTCCTGCTGTGCGTGACGCTCGTGCGCGACCTCGGGCACGAGATCACCGTGGAGCCCCTGGCGAACATCCCCGTGCTCACGGACATCGTCGTGGACATGGAGGAGTACTACGCGCGCTTCCCGGAGGTGCACCCCGTCCTGCGCGAGAGCGAGGCGATCCCGCAGGCCGTGGCACCGGACTCGATCGACCGGTACGTGCGATACGAGGATTGCATCGAATGCGGGCTGTGCGTCTCGGCCTGCCCGATCGTGGCGACGTCCGAGCGGTACGTCGGGCCGGCCGCCCTCGCCGCGGCGCAGCGGATGCTGGAGGAGCCGCGGGGGGTCGATGCCGACGGCGTGCTCGACTGGGCCGATCACGAGGACGGCGTGTGGCGCTGCCACGCGGCGTTCGAGTGCACGGAGGCGTGCCCGTCCAACGTGAACCCCGCGGCGCGGATCATGGCGCTCCGCGGGGTCATCGTCGCCGGCCGTCTGCGCGTCCCCGGCCGGAGGGAGGGATCGTTGTGAGCTCGTCACCGCCATCGGGCGTCCCCCGGCTCGAGGAGCGGAAGGCCCGCGGCCCCGTGCGGCGCAAGGGCATCGGTCCGGCACCGAGCGGGTGGCTCGACCCGAGGGGACGGGCCATCGGTTCGTGGGCCTTCGCCGTCAACCGCGTGACCGGCCTCGGGCTCGTCTTCTACCTGTACCTGCACCTCGCGGTGCTCTCGCTGCTGCTGGGGGGCGAGTCCTCGTGGAACGACTTCCTCGAGCTCGCCACGACGACCGTCTTCCTGCTCCTCGACGTCCTGCTGCTCTTCGGGATCCTGTTCCACGCGCTGAACGGCGTGCGGGTCGCGCTGGTCGGCAGCGGCATCGTCCCGCACCGTCAGAAGGCGCTGTTCTGGGCGGGGACCGTGATCGGCACGATCGCGCTCGTGTACGGCGCGATCCACATCCTGGGGGACGCCTGACATGGCCGTCGTCGAGACCCGCCCACCTCGTCGAGATCGCCGGCGGATGCACCCCGGCGGGCGATCGACCCGCGTCTGGTGGTGGACCGTCGGAACGGGCGCGGCGCTCCTCGTGCTCCTGACCGTCCACATGGTGGCCCACCACTTCGTGGTCGAGGACGTGGGCGGCCTGCGGTCCTACGAGCAGGTGCTCGAGTACATCTCCACGCCGGTCATCTTCACCCTCGAGGCGTTCTTCCTGCTCACCGTGACGATCCACGGCCTGCTGGGCGTCCGGGCGGTCCTGTTCGACATGGACCTCGGCCGGGCGGCGAAGCGACGCATCGACGTCGGGCTGTGGGTGCTCGGCGTCGCCACCGTCGCGTACGGGTTCTTCCTGATCGGCACGCTCGCGTCGAGGGCCTGAGGGCCGCTCGTGGTCGGCATCGTCCTGGTCTCGCACAGCCACGGCATCGCCGAAGGCGCGGCCGAGCTCGCCCGGCAGATGGGCGGCGCGGACGTGCGGATCGAGACGGCCGGCGGCCTGGACGAGCCCGGCCATCCCATCGGGACGGACGCAGTGCTCGTGATGCAGGCGATCGAGCGCGCATGGTCCGAGGACGGCGTCCTCGTGCTGATGGACCTCGGGAGCGCGGTGCTCTCGGCGGAGATGGCGCTCGACCTGCTCCCCGAGGAGCGCCGGGCGAACGTGCGCCTCACCGAGGCCCCGTTCGTCGAGGGTGCCGTCGCGGCCGCGGTGACCGCTCGGATCGGGGCGCCGATCGGCGAGGTCGCGGCGGAGGCGCGCGGCGGGCTGACGGCGAAGGCCTCGCACCTGGGGACCGAGGCGGAGCCGGGGGCGGCCGAGGTCCCCGGGACGGCCGGAGCCGGCGCGATCGCGTCGGCCGAGCTCACCGTGGACACCGCCCACGGCCTGCACGCGCGGCCCGCCGCGCAGCTCGTCCGCACCGCCGCGTCGTTCGACGCCGACGTGCGCGTCGCGAACCGGTCGAGCGGCCGCGGGCCGGTCTCGGCGCGCAGCCTGAACGCGGTTGCCACGCTCGCGGTCGGCCGCGGCGAGCGGATCGAGGTCACCGCGACCGGTCCGCAGGCGCGCGAGGCGGTCGAGGCGCTGCGCGCGCTCGCCGGGCGCCACTTCGACGAGGAGCCCGAGGAGGTCGCGGAGGAGACGGGACCGGAACCTCCCGCGGCGGAGGCGCCACCGGGAGGCGGCCGCCGGCTCGCCGGCCGGTCGGCGTCGCCGGGGGTCGCCGTCGGCCTCGCCCGGCGGTTCCGGACCACCCCGGTCGAGGTGCCCGACGAACCGGGACGCGGACCCGAGCGGGAGCGGGCAGCGCTCGAGGCCGCGCTGACCGGCACCCGGCGGGACGTCGAGGCGCAGCGAGCGGCGATCGCGGGCCGGGCGGGCGCGTACCGGGCCGCGATCTTCGATGCCCACATGTTGTTCCTCGAGGACGACGCGCTGCTCGAGCCGGCGCGAGCCGCGATCGCCGAGGGCCGGCCGGCAGCGCGCGCGTGGGACGACGCCGTCGCCTCGGTCGCGGCGACGTGGGAGGAGATCGACGACGAGTACCAGCGCGCGAGGGCGGCCGACCTGCGCAGCGTCGGCACGCAGGTGCTGGCTCGCCTGCTCGGCGTCGAGGCCCCGACGCCGAGGCTGGAGGAGCCGGGCATCCTGCTCGCCGCCGACCTGGCGCCCGTCGACGCGGCTGCGCTCGATCCCGCGACGGCGCTCGGCGTGGCGACCGCGTTCGGCGGACCGACCTCGCACGCCGCGGTGCTCGCCCGCTCCCTCGGCATCCCGGCCGTCGTCGGCGTCGGGGAGGCTCTTCTCGCGGTGCCGGAGGGCACGCCGGTCGCCCTGGACGGCGACGGCGGCTCCGTGGTGCTCGATCCGAGCGCGGAGGAGGTGGGGTCCTTCGAGGCGCGACGGCGGGAGCGCGCGGAGGCGGACCGGCTCGCCCGCGCCGAGGCCCTCGAGCCGGCCACGACGCGGGACGGCGTTCGGATCGAGGTGGCCGCCAACGTCGGGGCGCCGGCGGACGTCGCGGCCGCGGTCGAGGCCGGGTGCGACGGCGTCGGCCTGTTCCGGACGGAGTTCCTGTTCATGGAGCGACCGCGGATGCCCGAGGAGGACGAGCAGGAGGCCGCCTACCGGGCGGCGGCCGCGGAGCTCGGCGGTCGGCCGATGATCGTCCGCACGCTCGACGCGGGCGCCGACAAGCCGCTCCCCTACCTCGGGCAACCCGCCGAGGCGAACCCGTTCCTCGGGGTACGGGGCCTGCGGCTCGGCCTCGCGCGTCCCGAGCTGCTCCGGGCGCAGCTGCGGGCCGTGCTGCGCGTGGCGGCCGACCACCCGGTGCGGGTGATGTTCCCGATGGTCGCCACGCTCGAGGAGCTCCGGCGAGGCCGCGAGGCCGTCGAGGAGGCCCGCGCCTCGCTCCTCGCGGACGGCCGCGTCGTCGCGGAGCGGCTCGACGTCGGCGTGATGATCGAGGTGCCCTCGGCCGCGCTGCTCGCGGACCGGCTCGCGGAAGAGGCCGACTTCTTCTCGATCGGAACCAACGACCTCACGCAGTACGTGCTCGCGGCCGAGCGGGGCAACGAGCGGGTCGCGGCGCTCGCCGACGCCCTCCATCCCGCCGTCCTCGCGATGATCGCGCGCACGGCCGAGGCGGGGAACGCCCGTGGCCGATGGACCGGGGTCTGCGGCGAGCTCGCCGGGGATCCGCTCGCGGCGCCGGTGCTGGTCGGCCTCGGCGTGCGTGAGCTCTCGATGAGCGCGCCCGCGATCCCGCACGTCAAGCGGGCGATCCGCGGGCTCGATCTCTCGTCCGCTCGCGAGCTCGCGGCCCGGGCGCTCGAGCTGTCCTCGGCCGCGGAGGTCCGCGAGCTGCTCGGACACCGCGCCTGAACACCGCGCCCGACCCTCCCGACGCCGATCGAACGGCTACGATGCGCCGCGGGAGCCCCGTGACGACGTCCGCCGACCTCCGCGCAGCCGCGTTCCTCAAGGCCGTGACGTGGCTGCGCGTCCTGCTCCTGCCCGTCATCATGGCGCTCGTCCTCGTCGGGCCCGAACGGCGGTACGCGTTCGCGGCGGCGGGGGCCCTGTTCGCGATCGCCGCGATCACGGACTTCATCGACGGCTTCCTCGCGCGGCGCTGGCGGCAGGCGTCCGTGTTCGGCAACTTCCTCGACACCACGGCGGACAAGCTCCTCGTGTCCGGCGTGCTGATCGCGCTCGTGGCGGTCGATCGCGCGTCGCCGTGGATCGCGATCATCGTGATCGGGCGGGAGCTCCTGATCATGGGCCTGAAGGGGGCCGTCGCGGCCGGCGGCGAGATCGTCAAGCCGTCGATCTGGGGCAAGGCGAAGGCGAACGCCCAGTTCCTCGCGATCTTCCTCGCGATCGTCCGGTACCCGGAGAAGATCGGCCCCCTCTACCTCGACGAGTACGCGATGATCGCGGCCGCAGCGATCACCGTGCTCTCGGCCGTCGAGTACCTCGTGCGGTTCCGCAGCGCGATCACCGTCGAGCGGTGACCGCCGCGGGCGCCGCGCTCGTCACGGGCGGGAGCGGCTTCGTCGGCGGCGCGCTCCTCGCCCGGCTCGTGGCCGAGGGCCGCGACGTCCGAGCGCTGGCCCGCTCCGAGACCTCGTCGGTCGCGCTCGCGGACGCCGGGGCCCGTCCGGTGGCGGGCGACGTGCTCGACGAGCCGTCCCTGCGCGAGGCGATGCGCGGGTGCGAGGTCGTCTTCCACGTCGCCGGCGTGAACGCGATGTGCCTCCGCGACCCGGCGCCGATGTACCGCACGAACGTCGACGGGACGGGCAACGTGATCCGCGCCGCCGCGACCGCCGGCGTCGGCCGGGTCGTCCTGACGTCCTCCGCGGCGACGATCGGCGAGTCGCAGGGGACGATCGGCCGTGAGGACTCGCCGCACCGCGGCTCGTACCTGTCGCACTACGAGCGGTCGAAGCACCTCGGCGAACGCACGGCGCTCGGGCTCGCCGGCGAGTTGGGCGTCGACCTCGTCTGCGTGAACCCGTCGTCCGTGCAGGGTCCCGGCCGGACGGGCGGCTCGGCCCGGCTCCTGCTGGGGATCGTGAACGGCCGGCTCCCGGCGCTGGTGGAGACGACGATCTCGATCGTCGACGTCGCCGACTGCGTGGAGGGCCAC
The DNA here is from genome assembly GCA_036554665.1 of Actinomycetota bacterium. Taxonomy (GTDB): domain Bacteria; phylum Actinomycetota; class UBA4738; order UBA4738; family HRBIN12; genus CALGFI01. Next base: position 29,051 of record DATBMU010000110.1, read on the forward strand.
CTCCTCGCCGAGTCGCGGGGCGTGGCCGGGGAGCGCTACCTGCTGCACGGCGCGACCGTCAGCACCCCGGAGGCGGTCGCGCTGCTCCGGCGGCTGTGGGGGCGGCCCGAGCGCGTCCGCTGGATCCCTCCGTCACTGGCGAGGATGGGGGGCGGCGGCGCGCAGGCGGCGGCTCGCCTCCTCCGCCGGGACCTCCCGTTCTGCCGGGAGGCCGTCCGCACGCTGCTGCACGGGCACCGCTACGACGGCTCGCGGGCCTCCCGCGAGCTGGGGCTCGCGTACACGCCGCTCGAGGTCACGTTGGAGCGCACGCTGGCCTGGTACGCGGACCGAGGGCTGGTGCCGCCGCCCGCGTAGGATGCTCGCGGCGGCCGAACCGTCGACGCGACAGGAGGACCGGCATGAGCGAGCGACCCGACCGCAACCTCGCG
>DATBMU010000113.1:0-9441 GCA_036554665.1 Actinomycetota bacterium
CCGGCGTCCCGAGGTTCGGATCGTCGGCAGCCGCGGCGGTGATCGACTCGATCCCCTGCTGGACGGCGGGGTCGGCCGCGTCGCCGAGGATCACGAGCTGAGCCGGCGAGTTCGCGCCCGACTCCGGGAAGTACTCGACGAGCGCGAGGAACGCCTGCTTGGCCTGGATGTCGTCCGGCAGCGTCGTGATGCCGGACAGGCCCTGCTTGATCCCGAGGCCGTCGTCCTCGGGATGCGGCTGCACCCAGAACGGGAGCGACAGGGCGATCAGGAACCCGGCCGACAGGACCAGGCTGATGACCGGCCGCGCCATGACCCCACGGCTCGCCCGGTCCCAGAACCCGCCCGGACGTCCGTGCTCGACGTCGCGCTTGCGGCCGAAGATCCTGCCCGCGTTCACCTTGTCGCCGAGCAGCGCCAGGACCGCCGGCAGCAGCGTCATCGAGGCCGCCACCGAGACGGCGACAACGATGATCGCCCCGCCGGCCAGCCCGCGGAAGATCGTCGTCGGCACGAGCAGCATGCCCGAGAGCGCGAGCACGACCGTCAGGCCGCTGAAGAACACGGCGCGGTTGGCCGTCGCGCCCGAGCGCCCGATCGCCTCGAGCTTCTCGCGCCCGCGCTGCCGCTCCTCCCGGTAGCGGGACACGATGAACAGGGAGTAGTCGATACCGACGGCCAGGCCCATCATCGAGATCAGGTTCGGCGCGAAGAACGTGAACTTCCAGATCTGCCCGATCAACCCCACGATGCCGAGGGTCACGGCGATCGAGAAGATCCCCATCACGATCGGCGTGAAGCCCGCGACGAGCGATCCGAACACCACCACGAGGACGACGATCGCGGCGAGGATCCCGATCGACTCGCCGAACCGCAGGTCCTCCTCCGAGATCCGCTTGAAGTCCTCGGTGGAGGAGGCCTGTCCGAGCATGAAGGCCTCGACGCCGTCCGTGCTCGCCCCCTCGCGGATCTCCTGGAGCTCCTCGACGTGGAGCGCGGCGTCGTCGAGGGTGCCGGCCATGAGGATCGTGAACAGCACCGCGCGCCCGTCCTCGGACGGGAAGGGCCCGAACGGCGCCGTCTGCGGGTCCTCCGCGACCTCCGCCGGTTGCGGGAACGCGGGCGGCACGTAGGCCACCACGTCCTGCCCCAACGCGGAAAGATCGGCGAGCACCTCGTTCACGCGCTGCTCGAACGCGGGATCCTGCACCGCGCCCTCGCCTTCGCCGGCCAGGACCCAGGTCTCGGTGATCGCCTCGGTCTCCAGGCCGCGCTGCTCGAGGATCTGCTGCGCCTCCTTGGCCTCCGGCGTGTTCGTGAAGTCGAACTCCGTCGTCAGAACGGGCCCGAGCAACACCGAAGCCGACCACCCGGCCAGCACGAAGATCGCGAGCCACAGGCCGACCGTTCGCCACGGATGCCTGCTGCTCGCGCGGGCGATCGATTCGGGGTTCAGCCTCATCCGGTCCCCCTACCCTCGGGGCCTTCGGCGGTTGCCTCGGGCCAACTTACGGCATATGCTTACGAGGTAAGTGAGTATAGGCGTACGATGTAAGGTGTCAACCCCGGGGCGCCGAGGGGTCTTCCCAGAAGGACGGAAGTCTCCCAGACGCGCGTGAACAGGAGACGAACGTGAGAACCGCCCCGAAGGTCAGCGACGCAGAGGCATCCATGCAGATCAGCGATGCGGAGGCATCGACCACGAAGGCGCGCCGGGAGCCGCTCACCCGCGCCCGCGTGATCGCCTCGGCCCTGCGCATCATGGACGACGAAGGCCTCGACGCGGTGACGATGCGCCGGGTCGCCCGCGAGCTCGGTGTCGAGGCGATGTCGCTCTACAACCACGTCAAGGGCGGCAAGGACGAGCTCCTCGAAGGCGTCACCGAGATGGTGATGAACGGGTTCGAGTTCCCTCCCGTGACCGGCGACTGGGCGGAGGACGCTCGGGCGATGGCCCGGGAGTGGCGACGGCTGCTGGGGCTGCACCCCAGCGTGTGCCAGCTCCTCGCCGAGCGCCACAAGCCGCTCGAGGGGCTCTCCGCGTATCGCGCGATGGACTCGGCCCTCGGGGTCCTGCGTCGCGCGGGGCTCTCGGACCGGGACGCCGCGCAGGCCTTCAACGCCCTGGGCGGCTACATCCTCGGCTTCGTGATGATGGAGCAGGGGATGATGCTCGGCAGCGACACCGAGCACGCGCGTCAGCACGAGCTCGCGACCGAGGCGCTCCGGGATTCCGGCCTCCTGAACGTCCTCGCCTGCTTCCCGCACTTCGCGGACTGCTCGACGGACCGCCAGTTCGACTTCGGGCTCGAGCTGATGATCCGCGGGATCGAGGCGATGCCCCGGTCGCCGGCTACCGCAGGCTGAGCTCCGCGCCGACGCGGCCGAAGATCTCGAGCGCCTCGCCGAGGTCCGCCTCCGAGTGCTCGGCGGTGACGATCGTCCGGACGCGGGCCTGACCCTTCGCGACCGTGGGGAACACGATGGCCGGCGTGAACACGCCCTCCTCGAACAGCCGCCGGGCGAACGCCTGCGTCGGTCCCTCCTCCCCCGTGATCACGGGGGTGATCGGCGTCTCGCTCGAGCCGGTGTCGAACCCGAGGTCCCGGAGCCCGGCCTTGAACGTCCGCGTGTTGGCCCAAAGGCGCTCCAGCCGGTCAGGCTCGTCGTGCACGATGTCGAGCGCCTCCAGGCACGCGGCGACCACCGATGGGGGCGCGCTGGTCGAGAAGAGGAAGGGGCGGCCGCGGTTGACGAGCCACTCGATCAGCTCATGCGGGCCCGCGATGAACCCGCCGAGCACCCCGATCGCCTTCGAGAGCGTCCCGACCTGGATGTCGACGCGCCCGTGGAGCCCGAAGTGGTCGACCGTGCCGGCGCCGCCGGTCCCGAGCACGCCGGAGGCGTGCGCGTCGTCGATCATCATGATCGCGCCGTGGCGCTCGGCGACCTCGACCAGGTCCGGGAGCGGCGCGATGTCCCCGTCCATCGAGAACACGCCGTCGGTGATCAGGAGCTGACGCCGGCCGGGACGCGCCGACTCCGCGAGCAGCGCGTCGGCGTGGTCGGCGTCGCGGTGCTCGAACACCTTGATCTCCGCCCGCGACAGACGGGCGCCGTCGATGATCGAGGCGTGGTTCAGGCGGTCGCTGACGATCACGTCCTCCTTGGTCAGGATCGCCGCGACGGTCCCGGCGTTGGCCATGAACCCCGACGGGAACATCAGGGCATCCTCCGCATGCTTGAACCCGGCGAACCGCCGCTCCAGCTCTCGGTGCAGCGTCATCCTCCCCGCGATCGCCGGGACCGCGCCCGTGCCGGCGCCGAGCTCGGTTGCGGCGCGGGCGGCCGCCGCGTTCATGCGAGGGTGGTTCGCCAGCCCGAGGTAGTTGTTCGACGCCAGGTTGATCACGTCGCGCCCGTCGAAGCGAGCTCGGGCGCCCGTCGGGCCCTCGAGCAGCCGCGGGTGGAGCGAGAGCCCCCCCGTCTCCAGGTCGTGGAGCTGCTCCTTCAGGAAGTCCAGCGCGTTCATCGGCTCACCCTCCCGGGACCATGATCACCTTCGCCGCGTGGCCCGACCGTGCCGTCTCGAACGCCTCGTCGAACCGCTCGAGCGGGAACCGATGCGTGATCACCGGCGAGACGTCGACGCGCCCGGTCGAGAGCAGCGTCGTGGTCTGCTGCCAGGTTCGGAACATCTCGCGTCCGGTGATCCCGAGGATCCGCGCCTCCTTGAAGATCACCTGGTCGTTCAGGTCCAGCGTCACCGGTCCGTCGGGCAGCCCCAGCAGCGACATCCGGCCTCCGCGCGCCACCATGCGGGTGCCCTGGTCGATCGCCCTCGCGTTCCCCGACATCTCCAGCACGACTTCGGCGCCTCCGCCGTCGGTCTCGGACAGGACGACCTCGACCGGGTCCTCGGCGGTCGGGTCGATCAGGAGATCGGCGCCCATCGTGCCCGCGAGCGCGCGCCGCTCGGCGTTCGGCTCGATCGCAAACACCTTCCAGGCCCCAAGCGCCCGGGCGATCGCCACCGCGAACAGGCCGATCGGCCCGCAGCCGATCACGGCGACCGGGTTGGTCAGCAGGTCCTCGCCGCCCTCGGTCCCGAACGTCGCGTGCACCGCGTTGCCGAACGGCTCCATCACGGACGCGTGATCCGGGTGGATCCCCTCGCCCACGATCCACGCGTTGTTCGCCGGCAGGACCACGTACTCGGCGAACGCACCGTCCGTGTCGACGCCGAGGATCCGGAGGTTGCGGCAGATGTGCGCTCGCCCCGTCCGGCAGGTCGAGCAGTGGCCGCACGCGATGTGGGTCTCCGCCGCGACGAACGCTCCCGGATGCACGTGATGCACCTCGGGACCCACCGACTCGACCCAACCGGCGACCTCGTGACCGAACGTCATCGGGACGCGCGGGATCCGGCCCTCGGCCCACTCGTTCCAGTCGTAGATGTGGAGGTCGGTGCCGCAGATCGAGGCGGCGTGGACGCGGACGAGGACCTCACCCTCCCCGGGGTCAGGGACCGGAACGTCGTCGAGCGAGGCGCCGGGGCCCGTCGAGGTCTTCCGCAGGGCGCGCATCGTGCCCATCGGGGCGCAGCGTACCCTCTCCGATGCACCCGCACGCGGGAGCCCTCGCCCGGAACCCGAAGGCCGACCGGCACCGTCGAAGCGCCGACGCGACGGACGGAGGCGTACCGATGAGGACGAAGACGCTCGCGATCTCCCTGCTGGTCCCGGTCCTGCTCCTTTCTGCGTGCGGCCGGTTCAACGACGCCGGCGCCGGCGGGTCCGGAGACGGCGGCGGATCCAGTGACGGCGGCGGATCGGGGCAGATCGACCACCCGACGGGGCCGGACGAGCTGGTACTCCGGATCGAGACGGGCGGCGGCTTCGTCCCCGTCGAGCACAACCTGCGGGCCGTCCCCGGTCTGTCCCTCTACGGCGACGGCCGGCTGATCGTCGAGGGCCCCGTCCCCGAGATCTATCCCGGCCCCGCGATGCCCAACCTGCAGGTGACGCAGCTGACCGAGGAGGCCGTCCAGGCGATCCTCCACGCGGCCGAGGAGGCCGGCCTCATGGGCAAGGACGCCGACTACGGGTTCCCGTGCGTCACCGACCTGCCCACCACCACGTTCACCGTCGTCGCCGAGGGCCAGACGCACACGGTCTCGGCGTACGCGCTCGGGTTCGAAACCGAGGGGATGGGGGCCTGCCCCGACGTCGACGAGGAGGCGCGCGCCGACCTGGTCGACTTCTGGACCCAGCTCGGAGACCCGGTCCGTTGGCTGCCCGAGGGATCGGTCGGCGCGACGGAGGAGTACATCCCGACGGCGATGCGCGTCTACGTGCAGCCGTACCGGGGCGACCCCGAGCTCGAGCAGGTGCCAGTGCCGTGGCCGCTCGAGGGCTCGCTCAAGGGGTTCGGTGAGCCGGACGCGAACCTGCCCGACGTGCGGTGCGGCGTGGTCACCGGTTCGGACCTGGGGACGCTCCTGCCCGAGGCGCTCGCCGCGAACGAGCTCACCCCGTGGACGAGCGACGGCGCGGATCACGGCCTGATCTTCCGGCCGCTGCTGCCGGACGAGAAGCCCGCCTGCTGAGGCCTTACAGCACCCGCCGGCGCGGCGGACGCAGGCCGGAGCGCCGGCCGCGGCCGGAGGCCGAGAACACGACTCGGGGAGGCGCCACCTTCATGCCGTTCTCCTCGAACGCTTCGTGCAGGTCGAGCCGCGCCGCCATGCGCCCGACGTCGCCCTGCTGATCGGCGGTGACGAGCGTGATGCCGGTGCCCGTCCGGCCGGCGCGAGCCGTGCGGCCGACGCGGTGGACGTAGCCCTTGTCGTCGTTCGGCGGGTCGTAGTTCACGACGTGGCTGATGCGCTCGAGGTCCAGCCCGCGGGCCGCGACGTCGGTCGCGACCAGGACGTGCGCCCGTCCGGCCTCGAACCGCTCGAGGGCGCGCTGACGGGACCGCTGCGGCATGTCGCCGTGCAGCGCCTCCGCCTTGACGCCCTTGGCCTTCAGCTTGTGGACGAGACGATCGGCGCCGCGCTTGGTCCGGACGAACACGAGCGTGAGCTCCTCGCCGTGATCGAGCAGGTCGATCAGGGCGTCGACCTTGCCCTGGGCGGACACCGAGACGAACCGATGCGCGACGCCCTCGGCTGTCTCCCCCGGCGACTCCACCTCATGGAGCACCGCCTGCCGCGTGTACGCGCGGGCGAGGTTGCCCACCGCCCCGTCGAGCGTGGCGGAGAAGAACATCGTCTGCCGGTCCTTCGGCACGCGACGGACGATGCGATCGACCTGGGGCTGGACCCCCATGTCGAGCATCCGGTCCGCCTCGTCGAGGATCAGGATCCGGATCCGGTCGAGCGCGATCGAGCCTCGCTCGGCGAGGTCTTGGAGCCGGCCGGGCGTCGCGATCAGGATGTGCGCCTTCGCGTTGGTCCGAGCCTGCTCGCGCATGCTCACGCCGCCGTAGGCGACGCCCACGCGCAGGCCCCTGGCCTTCACGATGTCGGCGAACTCGTCGGCGACCTGCTGGGCGAGCTCCCGCGTCGGGACGAGGACGAGCGCGGACGGCGCCGGGTCGTCGACCGAGAGCTGCTCCACGATCGGGATCGCGAACGCGAGTGTCTTGCCGGAGCCGGTGGCCGAGCGTGTCAGCACGTCGCGACCGGCGATCGCATCGCGGAGCACGAGGGACTGCACGGGAAACGGGACCGTCACGCCGCGACGCGCGAGCGTGTCGGTGACCCGGCGTGAGACGCCGAGCTCGGTGAAGCTGGTGGTCATGTTCGACTCCTTCCGGTGCTCGGCAGCGGCCGCGCACCGTGTCTCGGGGAGGTTGGTCGTGCCCCGAGACCGCCGGAAGGAGGAACGAGGAGTTACAACCTCACGGAGCGACGTCGTGCCGCTCCTCGTGGGGCAGCGTACCAGGGTTCGGTCACGCAGCCAGGAGCACGAGGAGGATCATCGCGTAGTGGCAGCCGGCCGCGGCCACCATGAAGGAGTGCCAGACCTCGTGGTACCCGAACACCTCGGGGCTGGGATCGGGTCGGCGGGAGGCGAACACGATCGCGCCGGCCGTGTACAGCAGCCCACCGGACACCATCAGGATGAGCTCGGGCAGCGACATGCCGCCCACGAGCTGGGGAAGGGCGACGAGCGCGAGCCAGCCCATCGCCATGTACAGGATCGCCGTGAGCACGGACAAGCCGTCGGGCCGCGCCATCTTGAGCGTGATCCCGACCGCGGCCGCGACCCATACGACCGAGAGCAGCACGACCTCCCACGGCCCCTGCAGCACGAGCACGGTGATCGGCGTGTAGCTGCCGGCGATCAGCACGAAGATCAGCGAGTGGTCGAGCCGCTTCATCCACCGGCGGGACCGCTCGGACCATGCACCTCGGTGGTAGGCGGCGCTCGCGCCGAAGACCGCCGCGAGGCTGACGGCGTAGATCGCGGCGACGGCGGTCGCCGCGGGTCCCTGCGCGAGGACGATGAGGACGGCCCCCGCGGGGATGGAAACGAAGAACGCCACCTGGTGGATGCGCCCGCGCAGCCGCGGTCGCGGAGGGGTGGCGGTCATGTTCGAGCCCATCCTACCTGCCGCGCCATCGGCTACCCTTCGCCCATGGCGCCAGATCTCGCCCGCCGGCTCGCCGTCGCGCGCGGTGACGAGCCCGCCGATCTGGTGTTGCGGGGCGGCCGGGTCTTCTCGGTGTTCACCGGGGAGCTGCTCACGGCCGACGTCGCGATCTCCGGGGAGCACGTCGCTGGCATCGGCGCCGGATACGAGGGCCTTGAGGTCGCCGACGTCGAGGGCCTGATCCTCCTGCCGGGCTTCATCGACGGCCACATGCACCTCGAGTCGACGAAGCTGATGGTCGACGAGTTCGCCCGCGCGGCGCTCCCGTGGGGAACGACCACCGTCCTCCTGGACCCCCACGAGATCGCGAACGTGTTCGGGCTCGACGGCGTTCACGCGATCCTCGAGCGGTCCGCGGACGTGCCGCTCGACACCTACGTGATGGTGTCCTCGTGCGTTCCGGCCTCGCCCTTCGAGTCCAGCGCGGCGACCGTGACGGCCGACGACATCGCCCGGTTCCTCGCCGAGGAGCCGAACGCGATCGGGGTCGCCGAGATGATGGACTTCCCCGGGGTCGTCGCCGGCAGCGACGACGCCGTCGCGAAGATCGAGGCGGCCGGTGGCCGTCACATCGACGGGCACGCCCCCGGGCTGTCCGGCCGCTCGCTCAACGCGTACCTCGCCGCCGGCGTCCGCAGCGACCACGAGTGCACGACGTACGAGGAGGCGCTCGAGAAGCGACGCCTCGGCATGTGGATCATGATCCGCGAGGGCTCGGCCACCCGGAACCTCGAGGCGCTGCTGCCCCTCGTGCTCGAGCTCGGCCCGACCAACTGCCTGCTCTGCACGGACGACCGCGAGCCCGACCACCTGCTCGAGCAGGGCCACATCAACGACGTGATCCGTCGCGCGGTGGCGCTCGGATGCCCGCCGTCGGACGCGATCGTGATGGGGACGCTGAACGCGGCCCGCTACCACCGCCTCCACGAGCACGGCGCGATCGCTCCCGGGTACCTCGCCGACGTGGTCGCCGTTCCCGACCTCTCGTCCTTCCGACCGCAGCGGGTGTGGAAGCGCGGGCGGCTGGTCGCGGAGGACGGTCGGCCGGTCGAGATCCCCAAGGTCGTCGCGCCCGACTGGATGCGGGGGAGCGTCCACGTCCGCCACCTCGCGGCGGAGGACTTCGCGGTCTCGGCCGACGGGCGGGTCCGGGTGATCGGCGTCGAAGCGGGCCAGATCGTCACGAAGGCGCTCGTGGACGACCCGGGGAGGAGCAACGGCCACGCGGTCGCCGATCCGGACCGCGACCTCGCGAAGATCGCCGTGGTCGAGCGGCACCACGACACCGGCCGGATCGGCCTCGGCTTCGTTCGGGGCTTCGGGCTGCGTCGCGGCGCCCTGGCGTCGAGCCACGCGCACGACGCCCACAACGTGGTCGTGGTCGGCGCCGACGACGCCGACATGGCCGCGGCCGCGAACCGTCTCCGCGAGATCGGCGGCGGCCAGGTCGCGGTCCGGGGCGGCGAGGTGCTCGCCGAGGTGCCGTGCCCCATCGGCGGCCTGCTCTCGGACCTGCCGGTGGAGGACGTCGCGGCCGCCGTGCACCGGATGGACGCCGCCGCGCGCGGGGACCTCGGCGTCACGCTCCCCGCGCCGTTCATGGCGATGTCGTTCATGGCGCTGTCGGTCGTGCCCGAGCTGAAGCTCACCGACCGGGGCCTGGTGGACGTCGACCGGTTCGAGCTCGTCCCGCTCGAGGTCGGCGCGTCAGGCGTCTAGGAGCTCCCGCACGGCCGCCACGATCCGGCCCGCGGAGATGCCCGCCGCCTCCCGGAGCTC
>DATBMU010000134.1:0-8199 GCA_036554665.1 Actinomycetota bacterium
ATCTCGTTGCGCGACGTCGAACCGGGCGACCTGCCGATCTTCTTCGAGCACCAGCGGGACCCCGAAGCGACCCGGATGGCGAGGTTCCCTGCACGCGACCGGGACGCGTTCGACGCGCACTGGGAGCGCTCGCTCGCCGAGGAGACCGCCATCATGAAGACCGTCGTCGTCGACGGAGCGGTCGCGGGCAACATCGTGAGCTGGGTCCGGGACGGGGAACGGTTCGTCGGCTACTGGATCGGGAGGGAGCACTGGGGCCGGGGCATCGCGACCGCAGCGCTCTCCGAGTTCCTCCGTCGGGTGACGACGCGACCGCTCGTCGCCGCCGTCGCGGTGGACAACGTCGGCTCGATCCGGGTCCTGGAGAAGTGCGGGTTCCGCCTGACCGGCCCGCCCGCCGCCGGCGAGGACGGCGTCCGCGAGGTCGTGTACGTGCTGGAGGACTAGCGACCGGTCGCGCCGCTCACGCCTCGGTCGCCGGAGCCTCCGGTCCCGTGTCGCCGGCCGGTCCGCCCTCCGCGGGTTCGGCGGCGAGCTCCTCCTCCGCCGCCGTGATCTCCCCGATCAGACGGTCGGCCTCGGCGCCGGCCGCCCCGCCGCCCGTCCGCTCGCGGTACACGAGGTAGCCGAGCTGCTGGGCGGCCTCGTCCGCCTTGTGCCGGAGCTTCGAGCGCTCGACCTTCGTCTTGGCCTGCGACGCCGCGTCCCCGGCCACCTTCTTCGCCTTGTTCAGCCAGTCCACGTGCACCTCCGGTCCATCGACGCACCGACCCTCAGAGATCCCAACCGAAGCAGACGCTACGCGAGCTCGGCTCCTCCCGCTCGTAGAAGCGATGGGCGTCCGCGCGCGCGACGCCCGAGTCGAGCTCGAGGTGCGTCGCCCGACGCTCGCGAGCCCAGTCCTTCGCCGCGTCGAGGAGCCGCTTGCCGATCCCCTCGGAGCGTCGCGCCGGATCGACCGCGAGGTCTTCGACCCAGGCGCGGCGGCCGAAGCGGACCGAGCGCAGGTCCAAGTACGTGGTGCAGATCCCGACGAGGGCCCCACCGTCGTCCGCCACGAGCACGACCGAGTCCTCCGAGCCGATCGCCTCCTCCAGGGCGGCCGCCGCGACCTCCGCGTCCCACCGCGGGGGGAGCGAGCCGGGGGGCGCGAACAGCCACTCGTACGTCCGGACGAGCGCGGCGACGTCCCGCACCTCGGCCGCTCGGATCCGGACGCTCACGGCGCACAGGCTAGCGACGAGGGGAACGAGCGTCGCGCGAGCGTGGACCCGCCCCGGGCCTCGGGGGTACAAGGAGCGGCATGCGGACCGCCGACGGAGCGCGACCCGACTTCCCGCGCGAGCGCGCGGCCGTCACGGTCACGTTCGCCGCCCACGCCGTCGCCGCCGGCACGCTCGGCCCGTGGATCCCCCGGTTGAAGGCCGACGCCGGCCTGGACGAGGCCGGGCTGGGGCTCGCGCTGGCCGGCTTCGCGGTCGGTCTCGTGGCCGGGACGCGGCTCGCCGGCCCGCTCCTGCGGCGGATCGGCGGCCGGCGCGTCGTCCGCGGCGGGATCCCGGCCCTCGCCGCAACGCTGGCCCTGCTGTCGCTCGCCGGCGGGTCGGCGTCGCTCACCGCCGCGTTCGCCGCGTTCGGCATCGCGAGCGGCGTGCTGGATGTGGCGATGAACACCGAGGCCGTCGCGGTCGAGGGTCGGTTCGGACGTCGCGTGATGTCGGCGATGCACGGGACGTGGAGCGTGTCCGTCCTCGCCGGGGCCGCGATCGCGTCGGCGGGCGTGGCGGCCGGGGTCCCCATCGAGATCCACCTCTCGGTGATCGGGGCGCTCCTGGTCGCCGCGAGCTTCCCGGCGCTCCGATGGCTCCCCGCGCCGCTCGACGCCGGTCCGACCGAAGGGCCCGCGCCGACAGGCCCGTCGGAGCGGTCGTGGTCCCGCCGGATCGTGCTCCTGTGCCTGATCGCGTTCGCGTCGTTCCTGAGCGAGGGCGTCGCGATCGACTGGAGCGCCGTCTACCTGCGGGGATCCGTCGGGAGCGGCGCCGCGATCGCGGGCCTCGGCGTCGTGGCCTTCTCGGCGGGGATGGCCGCCTCGCGGTTCGCGGGCGACCGGCTCGCCACGCGGTTCGGGCCGGCCAGGCTCGTCCGCGCGGGCGCGTCCGTCGCGGGGATCGCGCTCGCGGTCGCGCTCGCCCTCGGGGGGACCGCCCCGACGATCGCGGGCTTCGCGCTGGTCGGCCTCGGGCTCGGGCCGGTGGTCCCGGCCGCGTTCAGCGCCGCCGGGGCGATCGCGCGTCCCGGGGGCCGGACGGCGCTCGGGGTGGTCGTGACCGCGGGCTACCTCGGCTCGATCCTCGGGCCGCTCGCGGTCGGATTCATCGCCGACCTCGAGAACCTCCGCGTCGCGCTCGTCGTGCCGGTCGCGATGTGCGCCGCCGCGGCGTTGGCGGCGGGCGCCGTCGGCGAGCGCCGGGGACCGGCCGGGAGGAATACCGCGGGCGACGACGGCGTTCGGACCCGCTGACATGGCCGATCCCGCGTCCCGTCTGCCCGTCGGCTTCGTCGGCCACGGCAACCCGCTGAACGTGGCGATGCCGGAGCGCGCGGCGCCGTGGCAGCGGTGGGGGCGCGCGCTCCCACGGCCGAGCGCCGTGCTCGCGATCTCCGCGCACTGGGAGGACGCGCCGGTCACGATCGGGCGGACGCGGGATCACGACGAGCTCCTGTACGACTTCTGGGGCTTCCCCGAGTTCATGTACCGGCTCGCGTACCCCGCCCCGGGGGCGCCCGCGCTGGCCGACCGCGTGGAGGAGCTGCTGTCGCCGCACCTGCCCGTCGCGCGCGCGGAGCATCGCCCGATCGACCACGGCGCGTGGGTCCCGCTGATCCACCTGTTCCCCGACGCCGACGTGCCGGTCCTGCAGATCTCGATGCCGATGCACATGGGCGAGGAGCAGCTGTACGCCCTCGGCGGCGAGCTACGGCCCCTGCGCGACGAGGGCGTCTTCATCCTCGGCACGGGCAACCTCGTCCACGACCTGCGGCACGCGAACCTGGCCGAGGACGTCGAGCCGCCCTCGTACGCGGTCGGGTTCGACCGCTGGGTGGCCACGGCGCTCGAGCGCCGGGACGACCGCGCGCTCGAGGGCTGGATGCACGAGGCGCCCGATCCGCTTCGGAACCATCCTTCCGCCGAGCACTACCGGCCGCTGCTCGTGGTCGTCGGCGCCGCGCGCGGGCCGGCTCGGTTCCCGGTGGAGGGCTTCGAGCACGGGACGATCTCGCGGCGCTCGGTGCTGCTCGACTGAGCGCGCCCGATCGGCACGAGCCGCAGCTAGGCTCCCGCCGTGTCACCCGACGTAGGGATGCTCCGCCGCATCGACGCCTACCTCGACGCCGTGCCGCGCAGCGTCGCGCGGACGGAGGAGGTCGGGCCCTTCACGTTGTTCGTGAACGAGGGGGACGGCTGGCGCTACTACGCGCGTCCGAGACTCGGCGAGACCACCTGCACCGCGGCCGACGTCGCTCGGGTCCGCGACCGCCAGCGGACGCTCCGGCAGCCCGAGGAGATCGAGTGGATCGCGGACCTGTCGCCCGACGTCGGGCGGAGCGCCGAGGCGGCCGGCCTCGCCGTGACCCGGATGCCGCTGATGCACCTCCCGCCTGACGCGTTCCGTCCGGCGCCCGTCACGGAGGGCGCGAGCGTCGCGTTCGCGACACCGGACGACGACCTCACCTCGCTCTCGGCCGTCGCGATCGTGGCGTTCGACGCACCCGGCACGGCGGTGGGGGACGCGGGGCCGGAGGCGGTGGGTCGGGTCGCGAGCGGCGTCCCGACGGGGACCACCGAGCTGTGGCGCGAGCGCATCGCGAACGGCCTCAGCGTCACGGCGTTCGCGACGATCGACGGCACGCCGGTCGCCGTCGGGACGCACCAGCCCGTCGGCGAGGTCACCGAGATCGTGGGTGTCGGATCGCTCCCGGCGTTCCGGCACCGGGGGCTCGGCGCGGCGATCACGTCGGCGCTCGTCCAGGACGCGAACCGGCGCGGCATCGGGACGATCTTCCTGTCGGCGGGCGACGAGACGATCGCCCGCGTCTACGCGCGCCTCGGGTTCCGAACGGTCGGTCAGGTCGGGGCCGCCGAGCCGGCGGCCGAACGTTGACCTCGGGCGTGCCGACAGGCTTTGCCTCGCCTTAACCTCTCGTTGCCCCCTGCCTTGGCGCTCGTCCGGTGTACTGACCCGGACGAGAACGAGCCCGAGCCCGGGCGGAAGGAGGCCACGATGGAACGGAGGAAGCACCCACGGACCTCGATCGAGGTCGCGCGTTCGCTCGCGGCCGGCCAGGAGGCGATCGCATCGCGGCGGTCCCCGTTGCTCATCTTCGCGGTGGCCGTGCTCGCGATCTTCGCGCTCAGCCTGATGCGGGTGGCGCCGGCCATCGCCCAGAGCTCCGGCCCCTCGCGGTCGGAGGACCCCGCGGTCACGCGCCTGGACGCCGACGACGATGGCGACGACGGGGATGACGGCGACGCGGGCGGCACGGGCGACACCGGCGGCACGGGCACCGGCACGGGTGGCAACACCCTCACCGGCACCGACGGCACCGGCAACACCGGCCCGACGGGCAACACCGGGACCAACACCGACGGGACGGGGAACACCGGGATGACCGGCAACACCGGCACCATCACCGACGGCACCGGCAAGACCGGCCCGACCGGCAACACGAACACGGCCACCGACGGGACCGGCAACACAGGGAAGACCGGGAACACGAATGGCGACACCGACGGCACCGGCCACACGGGCCCGACCGGCAACACCGGCACGCACACCGACGGGAACGGCAACACCGGCAAGACCGGCAACACGAACACCGCGTCCTAGCCCGCGAGGACGATCTGCGCGAGGGCGACCCGTTCCCGGGTCGCCCTCCGCTCGTTCAGCGGAGCCGGGGCCGCGAGCGGCCGAGCACGCGCCCGCGTCGCATGGCCCCGATCAACGGCTCCAAGCGATCCGCCGCCTCACCCGCCGAGGGTCGCTCGCCCGGCGCGAACGACAGGCACGCGGCGACGAGCGCGCCGAGCTCGGGCGGTTGCTCGGTGAGCGGTCGCGGTGGCTCGCCGAGGATCTGCGGGAAGCGCTGCCGGGGATCTTGCCGGTCGAACCCGTCGGGTCGAGGGAACGGCGGGACGCCCGAGACGGCCTCGTAGAGCGTCGCGCCGAAGCCCCACACGTCCGCGGCCGCCCCGACCTCCGCGAGCGCGGGATCGCACTGCTCCGGCGCCATGTACGCATCGGTGCCCACCGGGCTCCGAAGGCGGGCCGCGTCCTCCACGGTCCGCGCGATGCTGAGGTCGATCAGCCGGGGCGGCGCGCCGAGGATCACGTTGCCGGGCTTCACGTCCAGGTGGACGACGCGTTCGTTCGCGAGGTACTGCAGACCGCTCGCGAGCTGATACGCGAGCGGCACCAGCTGGTGCAGCTCCAGCGGGCCGGTCTTGCGGACCGTCCTCGACAGCGTCGGGCCCTCCAGGTGCTCGAGCACGAGGTGGGGCCGGTCGCCGTCGAGCACGGCGTCGAACCCGCGGACGACGACCGGATGTGCCAAGCGGTCCAGCAGCCCGGACTCCCGCGCGAGCGAACGGAGGGTGTGGTCGTCGTGCACCAGGTGCGGCCGCACCAGCTTGATCACGACGAGCGAATGCAGGTGGTCGTCCCAGCCGAGGTACACCTCGTAGTCCCATCCGCCGCCGAGGGACTGCAGCGCGGTCCTTCCGGGAACGACCTCGTCGCCCTCGGACAGATCCCAACGCTCCGAGCGCTCGGGCTCCCGCACGTCGTCCCCGGCCACTATCCGACCGCCGATCGCGCGAAGTGACGGCGGCACCGGGCCTGGTACATGTCCGAGCCACCGACGTGTTCGGGGACGAGGTCGACCTCGCTCGCCGACGCGGGCGCGACGCGCTCGTGGAAGATCGCCTCGGCGCCACAGATCGTGCAGATCGCCGTCAGCTTGTCCACGCGTTCGGCGAGCGCCATCAGGGACGGCATCGGCTCGAACGGGCGACCGGCGAACGTCACGTCGAGGCCGGCGACCACCACCGCGAGATCGCGGGCCGCCAACATGCCGACCGGCTCGACGAGGCCCGGGCCGAAGAAGTGCGCCTCGTCGATCGCCACGACGTCCACGTCCGTCCCGACGGCCGCGAGGATCTCGGCCGCCGACCCCACCCGCAGGGAGGGGTACGCGAGCCCCGCGTGCGACGACACGCGGTCCTCCCCGTCGCGGGTGTCGAGCGCGTGCGTCAGGACCTCCACACGGAGGCCGGCGATCACCGCCCGGCGCACCCGGCGCAGGAGCTCCTCGGTCTTGCCGGCGAACATCGGCCCGGCGATGACCTCGACCCGCCCCGGAGCTGGTTGCACGGTTCCCATGATGCCCGACGACGCCGCTCCCCGGTTCCTGCTACCGTTCTCCCCGAGGGCACCGATCGCGGTTTTCCAGCTACGAGCAGTTCCCTCACCCCGGTGTCACGCCGGGTGCCGAGACGGGCAGCGCCAAGGCCCCGACGGCGGAAGGAAGGAGGGATCGCACGTGGCAACAGGAACCGTGAAGTGGTTCAGCCCCGAGAAGGGCTTCGGCTTCATCACTCCGGAGGACGGCAGCGCCGATGTGTTCGTGCACTTCAGCGCGATCACCGGCGAGGGATACCGGAACCTCGAGGAGAACCAGAAGGTGGAGTACGACGTGACCCAGGGCCAGAAGGGCCCGCAGGCCGCGAACGTCCGCCCCGTCTGAGGTCTTCAGATCGCAACGGAGGGACCCGGCGCATCGCGCCGGGTCCTTTCGCGTTCAGGGCTCAGGGCTCCGGTGTCCCGCCCTCGCGCTCGGCCTCCGCGAGCTCCTCCGGATCGGCGAGCCATTCGTGCTGCTCCGCCGGTCCGATGGGTGGGCCGGGCTCGATCAGGCCGGCCTCACGGTCCTTCCGCCGGGCGGCCCGGGCGATCCGCCGCTCCTCGCGGGCGGCGGCCTTCCTCGCGGTCACGTCGCGCCGCTTGCGCTTGCCGACGCTGTCGGGCATCCAGACCTCCTCGTGGTGCACGAGCCCGTGCCCGGAGCGAACGCGGTGGCCGGGCGTCCGGCACGACCCTCGGGCGGACCGCTCCCTCGTGGTCCTCGGGTGGTGCCGAGACACCCAGCGTACCTGACCCGTGCACGGCGTACGCCTCGCGCCGCCGTCCCGGCGCCGCCCGAGCGCTCAGGCGTCGGGCGGTGCCGGCAGCTCCTCGGCGGGCTCGGGGAGCTCGATCCGCAGGATCGCGCCGCCGCCCGGGGCGTTCTCCGCCGTGACCCGGCCCCCGTGCGCCGAGACGACCTGCCGCACGATCGCGAGGCCGAGGCCGGACCCCGGTTTGGCGCGCGCCGAGGTGGACCGGTAGAACCGGTCGAACACGTGCGGGAGATCCTCCTCCGCGAAGCCCTGACCGTGATCCCGGACGGTGACGGCACCGCCGGCCACGGTCACGTCGATCCGGCCGCCCGGCTCGCTCCACGTCACCGCGTTGTCGAGCAGGTTACGGACCGCGCGGTCGATCCGCGACCCGTCGCCCCGGACGACGCTCGGGTGCAGATCGGCGACGAGCTCCACGTCCCCGGCGCGACGACGGACCGCGTCGATGCTCCCCTCGACGACCTCGTCGAGGCGGACGTCGCCGAGACCGATCGGGCGCTCGCCGTCGCGGGCGAGCTCGACGAGGTCGTTCACGATCGTGGTGAGCTCCTCGAGCTGTTCGCGAACGTCCACGAGGAGCCGCTCGCGCTCGGCCGGCTCGAGCTGCGCACCGCTCGCGAGCAGGTCGACGTTGGTCCGGATGCTCGTCAGCGGCGTTCGGAGCTCGTGCGAGGCGTCCGCGACGAGCTGCCGCTGGGCGCCCGCCGAGGTCTCGAGCGCGGCGAGCATCCCGTTGAAGCTCGACGCGAGCCGGCCGATCTCGTCGTCCGGCGAGGAGACCGGCTCGATCCGCAGCGAGAGGTCGCCGGTCTCGGTCACGCGCTCGGTCGCCTCCGTGAGACGCGCCACCGGCGCCGCCGCGGCCGCCGTGACGCCACCGCCGAGCACGACCGCGATGGCGATGCCGCCGGCGGTGACGAGCAGGAGGATGAACGCGAGGCGCCGGAGCGCATCGTCGA
>DATBMU010000036.1:0-2449 GCA_036554665.1 Actinomycetota bacterium
GCCAAGGAGGTCTACGCGGCGGCGCATCGCGCGACGGGGATCCCACATGGGGGCGAGCGCTCCGACGATGGGGTCTTCTCGGTCCACGAGGAGGAGTGCCTGGGGGTGTGTGAGCTCGCGCCCGTGGTGCAGGTGAACGCCGCGAACCACGACCGCGTGACGCCCGAGCGCGTGGCCGAGCTCGTCGCGGCGCTGCGGTCCGGGACCGTCCCGGAGCCGGCACGCGGCCCCGCCGTGGAGAGCTTCCGGCACGCGTCGCGGATCCTGGCGGGGCTCGACGGTCCGCCGCCGGCCTCGGGGGGCGCCGCGACGACCGACCCGCCGCCGGCCGAGCCGGCCGAGGTGGCCTCGTGAGCCAGGCGGATCGGATCCTGACGACCCACTGGGGCGACGACTCGGTGATCCCGCTCGCGGGATACGAGGCGGCCGGCGGCTACGCGGCGCTCCGGACCGCGCTCGCGATGTCCGGGCCGGACCTGATCCAGGTCGTGAAGGACTCGGGCCTGCGTGGGCGGGGCGGGGCGGGGTTCCCGACCGG
The DNA here is from genome assembly GCA_036554665.1 of Actinomycetota bacterium. Classification (GTDB taxonomy): domain Bacteria; phylum Actinomycetota; class UBA4738; order UBA4738; family HRBIN12; genus CALGFI01. Next base: position 539 of record DATBMU010000036.1, read on the forward strand.
GATGAAGTGGTCGTTCGTGCCGCAGGACACCGGCAAGCCCACGTACGTCGTCTGCAACTTCGACGAGTCGGAGCCGGGCACCTGCAACAACCGTGAGCTCGTCGAGCGGGAACCGCACGCGCTGATCGAGGGCGTCGCGATCGCTGCGCGGGCGATCGAGTGCCACCACGCGTTCATCTACGTGCGCGGCGAGTACCTCTGGCAGGGCCTCGTCGTGCAGCGCGCGCTCGACGAGGCATACGCGGCCGGATACCTCGGGCCGGACGTGATGGGGAGCGGTTACGACCTCGAGATCGTGTTGCATCGCGGCGCCGGCGCGTACATCTGCGGCGAGGAGACCGCGCTGCTCTCCTCGCTCGAGGGCCACCGGGGTCAGCCCCGGCTGCGGCCGCCGTTCCCGGCGGTGGAAGGCCTGTACGAGAGCCCGACCGTGATCAACAACGTCGAGACGCTGATGAACGTGCCGCCGATCGTCCGCAACGGTGCCGACTGGTTCCGCGGGTGGGGGACCGAGAAGGCGCCCGGCACGAAGATGTTCACGGTCTCGGGCAAGGTCGAGCGGCCCGGCAACTACGAGGTGCCCATGGGCACCTCGTTCCGCGTCCTGCTCGAGGAGCACGCGGGCGGCGTCCTCGGGGGCAGGGCCCTGAAGGCGTGGACGCCCGGGGGCTCGTCGACGCCGTTCCTGACGGCCGCCCACCTGGAGGTCGGGCTCGACTTCGAGTCGATCGCCGAGGCGGGTTCGCTGCTCGGCACCGGGGCCGTGATCGTCCTGGACGAGACGGACTGCATGGTGGAGGCGGCGCGGCGCCTGGTGCAGTTCTACGCGCACGAGTCCTGCGGGAAGTGCACGCCGTGCCGGGAGGGGACCTGGTGGGCGACGCGCGTCCTCGGACGGATCGAGGACGGGTACGGCCGCTCCGAGGACATCCCTCTCATGGGCGAGATGGGCCAGAACATCCTGTTCCGGGCGTTCTGCGCGCTCGCGGACGGGGCCGTGTCGCCGATCTCGTCGACCCTGAAGTACTTCACCGACGAGTACGAGGCGCACGTGCGCGAGGGCCGGTGCCCGGTCACGGGGATCGGCCCCGGCGTCGCCGAGCCGGCCGCGGCGGACGGCGGCGCGTACGCGAGCCTGGCGGAGGCCGGCGCGTGAGCGACCTCGTCACCCTCACGATCGACGGCAAGGAGGTCACGGTCCCGGCCGGGACGCTCATCATCCGCGCCGCGGAGCAGCTCGGCATCGAGATCCCACGGTTCTGCGACCACCCACTCCTCGAGCCGGTCGGCGCCTGTCGCCAGTGCTACGTCGAGATCGAGGGGCAGCGCAAGCTCTTCACGTCGTGCACGACCACGGTCGCTCCCGGCATGGCCGTGATGACGCAGAACACGAGCGATCAGGCTCACGAGGCGCAGGTCGCGAACCTGGAGTTCCTCCTGCTGAACCATCCGCTGGACTGCCCCGTCTGCGACCGGGGCGGCGAGTGTCCGCTGCAGGATCAGGCCCTGGCGTTCGGGCCCGGCGAGAGCCGGTACCGCGAGGCCAAACGGGTCTATCCGAAGCCGCTGCCGCTCTCGCCGCTCGTGAACCTCGATCGCGAGCGGTGCGTCCTGTGCGCGCGGTGCACGAGGTTCTGCGATCAGATCTCGGGCGACCGCTTCCTGGAGCTGTTCGCGCGGGGAGCGGGCGAGCAGGTGGGGATCGCCGCCGGCGAGGACTTCCGGTCGCCGTTCAGCGGCAACACGATCCAGATCTGCCCCGTCGGCGCGCTCACCGCCACGCCGTACCGGTTCGTCGCCCGCCCGTTCGACCTGTCGTCGGTCGACACCGTCTGCCCGCACTGCAGCGCCGGCTGCAACATCAAGCTCGATGTCCGGCGCGGCGAGGTCGTGCGGCAGCTCGCCCGCGAC
>DATBMU010000161.1:0-3434 GCA_036554665.1 Actinomycetota bacterium
CGTCGCGCGCGGCCGGGGGATCGAGGTCGCGCTCGACATCGCGTTCCAGTGCACGCCCGAGCATCCGTGGGTCCGCGAGCACCCGGAGTGGTTCCGTCACCGCCCCGACGGCGAGATCATGCATGCGGAGAACCCGCCGAAGGTCTACGAAGACATCTACCCGCTCGACTTCGAGACGAGCGACCGGCGCGGCCTGTGGGAGGCGCTCCGCGACGTCGTCACGTTCTGGTGCGAGCGCGGCGTGCGCGTCTTCCGGGTCGACAATCCCCACACGAAGCCGTTCGCGTTCTGGGAGTGGATGCTCGCCGACGTGAAGGCCGTCTACCCCGACGCGATCTTCCTCGCGGAGGCGTTCACGCGCCCGAAGGTGATGTACCGGCTCGCGAAGGTGGGATTCACGCAGTCCTACACGTACTTCGCCTGGCGGAACACGAAGCCCGAGCTGATCGGGTACCTCACCGAGCTCACGCGGACGGGCGCCGTGGAGTTCTTCCGCCCGAGCTTCTGGCCGAACACGCCCGACATCCTGACCGAGTACCTGCAGAGCGGGCTCCGCACGGCGTTCGCGGTGCGGTTCGTCCTGGCGGCGACGCTCGGCGCGAGCTACGGGATCTACGGCCCGGCGTTCGAGCTGATGGAGCACGTCCCGCGGGAGCCGGGCTCCGAGGAGTACCGGGACTCCGAGAAGTACGAGATCCGGACCTGGGACCTCGAGCGGGCGGACAGCCTCGCGCCCCTGGTCGCCCGCGTGAACCGGATCCGCCGCGAGAACCCGGCCCTGCAGGAGGACCGCGGCCTGCGGTTCCACGGGGTGGCCAACGATCAGCTGCTCGCGTACAGCAAGTCGACGGAGGACGGCTCGAACCGGGTCCTGGCGATCGTGAACCTGGACCCGCGGAACGCGCAGTCGGGTTGGACGGACCTCGCGCTCGCAGAGCTGGGGCTGCGGGCCGGAGAGCCGTTCGAGGTGGAGGACCTGCTGTCCGGCACCGTCTTCTCGTGGTCGGGGCCGGCGAACTTCGTCCTGCTCGATCCCTCGGAGGCGCCCGCCCACCTGTTCCGCGTCCGCCCGACGCGCCGGAGGGGCTCCCGGTGAGCGCGTCGACCCCGTCGACCCCGCCCGGCCCGGGGCCCGATCCCGTCGGCCCGGCCCCGCTCTGGTACCACGACGCCGTCCTCTACGAGGTGCACGTCCGCGCCTTCCAGGACTCCGACGGCGACGGCATCGGCGACCTGCGAGGGCTCACGCAGCGGCTCGACTACCTGGCGGACCTCGGCATCACGGCGATCTGGCTCCTGCCGTTCTATCCCTCACCGCTCCGCGACGACGGGTACGACACCGCCGATTACACCTCGGTCCATCCGTCGTACGGCACCCTGCGCGAGTTCCGCCACTTCCTGCGCGCGGCGCACGCTCGCGGCCTCCGCGTGATCACGGAGCTCGTCCTGAACCACACCTCGGACCAGCATCCGTGGTTCCAGCGGGCGCGACGGGCCCGGGTCGGCAGCGTCGAGCGCGACTTCTACGTGTGGAGCGACACGACCGAGCGGTACCGCGAGGCGCGCGTCATCTTCAAGGACTTCGAGTCGTCGAACTGGTCGTTCGACCACGTCGCCGATGCCTACTACTGGCACCGGTTCTACTCGCACCAGCCCGACCTGAACTTCGACAACCCGCGCGTGCGCCGCGCGATGCTGAACGTCGTCGACCTCTGGCTCGACATGGGCGTCGACGGGCTACGGCTGGACGCGGTGCCGTACCTGTTCGAGCGTCGCGGCACCAACTGCGAGAACCTGCCGGAGACCCACGCGTTCCTGAAGGAGCTCCGGGCCCACGTCGACGCCAAGTACGAGGACCGGATGCTCCTGGCAGAGGCGAACCAGTGGCCCGAGGACGCGGTCGCCTACTTCGGGGACGGCGACGAGTGCCACATGGCCTTCCACGTCCCGCTGATGCCGCGGATGTTCATGGCGCTGCGGATGGAGGATCGCTTCCCGCTGATCGACATCCTCGAGCAGACTCCGCCGATCCCCGAGACGGCCCGCTGGGCGCTCTTCCTGCGCAACCACGACGAGCTCACGCTCGAGATGGTGACCGACGAGGAGCGCGACTACATGTACCGGGTCTACGCGCAGGACCCGCAGGCGCGGATCAACCTCGGGATCCGTCGACGCCTCGCCCCGTTGCTCGGCAACGACCGGCGGGTGATCGAGATGATCAACGGCCTCCTGTTCTCGATGCCCGGGACGCCGGTGATCTACTACGGCGACGAGATCGGCATGGGCGACAACATCTACCTCGGCGACCGCAACGGGGTCCGGACGCCGATGCAGTGGAGCGCGGACCGCAACGCCGGCTTCTCGCGCGCGAACCCGCAGCAGCTGTACCTGCCGGTCGTGGTCGGCCCCGAGTACCACTACGAGTCCTTGAACGTGGAGGCCCAGCAGGACAACCCGCGCTCGCTCCTGTGGTGGATGAAGCGCCTGATCGCGCTCCGCAAGCGGTCGCCGGCGCTGTCCCGCGGCTCGCTCGAGTTCCTCCTGCCGGAGAACCGCCACGTGCTCGTCTTCCTGCGTCAGCTCGACGACGAGCGGATCCTCGTCGTGGTCAACCTGGCGCGGTCGGTGCAGTACGCCGAGCTCGACCTGGCGGCCTTCCGCGGGCTGGTGCCGCACGAGCTGTTCGGCGGGACGGTGTTCCCCCCGATCGGCGACCTGCCCTACTTCCTCACGCTGGGCCCGCACTCGTTCTACTGGTTCCGCCTCGAGCCACAGGCCGCGGAGCTCGAGACGTCCTCGGCCCGCCGCCCGCCGGCGATCGCCCTGGCGGGTCCGTGGCAGAGCGTGTTCACCACGCGGCACCGGGCGGCGCTCGAGGACGCGCTGCCGGCGTTCCTCCGCGAGGCCCGGTGGTTCGGCGGCAAGGCCCGCCGCATCCGCTCCGCCGCGATCGTCGAGACCGTCCCGGTCGGCACGGACGACACGAAGGTGGTCGGCGTGCTGGCCGTCGTCGCGATCGAGTACGTGGACGGCGATCCCGACACGTACCTGATCCCGCTCGCCTGCGCCTCGGTCGAGCGGGCGAAGGAGCTGGTCGAGCAGAACCCGCGCGCGATCCTCGCGGTCCTTCGGATGGAGGAGGGCGAGCGCGCGCTGCACGACGCGATCGGCGAGCCCGAGCTGCCGGCGGCGCTCCTGGAGGCGATCCGCCGCCGTCGGCGCCTCAGCTCCGACGGCTCGCGCCTTGAGGCGAACCCGACGAAGGCCTTCCGGCGGCTCGCCGGCTCGGCCGGCGGCGCCCTCGAGCCGCGACCGATGCAGGCGGAGCAGAGCAACACGTCGGTCGTGTTCGGCGACCGCCTGGTCCTCAAGCTCTACCGCCGCCTCGACGCCGGTGTGAACCCCGACCTGGAGATCGGCCGCTTCCTCACCGA
>DATBMU010000001.1:0-11039 GCA_036554665.1 Actinomycetota bacterium
CGCGAGGGTTCGGACGGCGGTCATGGCGAGACTGCAGGGGACCTGCGCGATGGACCTTGCTCAGGTCGCGCTCGCCGCCGGCGTCGACCTCCTACGTCCGGGCGGCGCCGGACCGAGCTTCCGCCTCGCCGAGGGCAACCAGGCGCTCGCCGACCGGATCGCCACCGAGGTGCCCGACCTCCGGCTCGGCCACGTGGTCGGCCTCGTCGAGCACTGGAGCGATGGTGTGCGGGTCGCGTTCCGGGACGGACCGCTGGCCGGTGAGCTTCGCGCGCGGGCCGCGGTGCTCGCGGTGCCGCCGCCCGTACTCCGGAGCCTCGCGCTGGAGCCGCGCCCGCCGGCCGACCTCGAAGCGGCGATCGCGGGGATCGGGTTCGGGCCGGCGTCCAAGCTCGTCGTCCCGCTCGGGGCCGAGCCCGAGTCGTTCGCGCGGCAGAGCGTCGGCGGCCCCTTCTGGTGGTGGTCAGCCCTAGGCGATGACGGGCGGGCGCGGTGGTGCGTGACCTCGTTCGCGGGGTCGGCGGCGGCGCGCGCCGAGCTCCGAACCGCTGCGGGCGATCCGCGGCCGTGGCTCGACCGGCTGCGATCGCTCGATCCGGACGTGCGCGCTGCGGGAGAGCCGGTGCTCGTCGACTGGGCCTCGGATCCGTTCGCGGGCGGCGGGTACTCCGCGATCCCACCCGGGGCGCCGGGGCTCCTGAGCGCCCTCGAGCGTCCCCTCGGGCCGATCGTGCTCTGCGGGGAGCACACGGCAGGGCCGCGATGGCACGGGACGATGGAGGGCGCGATCCGCAGCGGACGGCGCGCCGCCTCCCAGGTGCTGAAGCTCCTCTCGCACGGGTGAGCGCGCGCGGGTGAGCACGGGCGGGTGAGCGCCGACGCCCGGTTGAACGAGCGTTCAGGCCGGCGGGTATCATCGGCGGGCCGTGGGCGATGACGCCGTCCTGCTGACCGAGGACCTGGGAGCCGTCCGCCGCCTCACGATGAACCGCCCGACCGCGCTCAACGCGCTGAACGGCGATCTGATGGACGCGCTCGAGGCGGCGCTCGACGCGGCGGCCACGGACGAGGGTGTTCGCGTCCTGATCCTGCGCGGCGCGGGCCGCGCCTTCTGCGCCGGGTACGACCTGAACGAGGACGCCGAGGGCGGCGAGTTGGACGCGCGCGAGTGGCACCGCGTGCTGAAGAACGACAACGATCGCTTGCTCCGGCTCCTCGACCACCCCAAGCCGATCGTCGCGAGCGTCCACTCCTACTGCCTCGCCGGGGGGACGGATCTCATGCTCGCCTGCGACCTCGCCGTCGCCGCCGACGACGCGTACTTCGGCTACGTCGACGTCCGGTTCGGCTCCGGGGTGGTCTCGATGTTCCTGCCGTGGGTCATCGGGGTCCGTGCGGCGAAGGAGCTCCTGTTCACCGGGGAGGACCGGGTCCCGGCCGGCGAGGCGCTGCGGCTCGGCCTCGTCAACCGCGTCGTGCCGCGCGAGGAGCTCGACGCGGCCACGCTCGCGCTCGCCGAGGAGATCGCGAAGAACGAGCCGTTCGTCGTCCAGTCGACGAAGCGCGCCGTGAACCGGGTCTGGGACGTGGCCGGGTTCCGAGCGGCGATGGAGTCGAATATCGAGATCGACGTGATGATCGAGTCGGCGAACCTCCCGGCGCGCGACGAGTTCCGCCGGATCACGCAGGAGCAGGGGCTCAAGGCGGCGATCGCCTGGCGGGACGCGCGGTTCCGGGACGAGGCGTGATCCGGCCGGACCTCCGGCCCCTCCTCGCGCCGCGCGAGATCGCGATCGTCGGCGCGTCGGAGTCCCCGCACTCGTGGGCGCCGGAGATCGTCGGGTCGCTCCGTCACCTCGGGTTCGAGGGAGCGATCCACCCCGTGAACCCGAAGTACGACGAGGTGTGGGGTCGTCCCTGCCGGCGGCGTGTGGCCGATCTCCCCGCCGGGATCGACCTCGCCGTGCTGGTGGTCCCGGCGCGCGCGGCGGTGGCCGCGGTCCCCGAGTGCGCGAAGGCGGGGGTGCGCTCGATCATGGTGGTCTCGTCCGGGTTCGCCGAGGCCGGGCCCGAGGGTGTCGCCCTGCAGGAGGAGCTCCGGCGCGTATCGCTGGAGGCGAGGCTCCCCGTCCTCGGGCCGAACGTCGAGGGCTACGTCAACTACGTCGAGCGCGTCGCCCCGTACGGCACGACGCCGCCGCCGGATCCCCGGCCCGGGCGGATCGCCGTGATCAGCCAGTCGGGGACCGTCGCCTGGACGATGAGCCAGCTCGCCTCCGATCGTGGCGAGGGACTGCGGATCGTCCTCGGCGTCGGCAACGAGGCGGTCCTCGGCCTCGGCGACCTCTTCGAGTGGGCGGCCGCCGACCCGCACACGGACCTCGTCGCCACCTACGTCGAGACGATGCGCGACGTCGAACGGATCGGCCGCGGGCTCGACGCGCTGCGCGAGGCTCGCAAGCCCGTCCTCGTCTGCGCACCGGCCGGGCACAGCGAGGCTGCGCGGCGCTCGATCGTCGCGCACACCGGCGCGCTGGCGGGCAACACGGCGCTGCGCGACGCGTGGCTCCGTGGCCACGGCGCGGTCCTGGTGGAGGACCCCGTGGCGATGTTCGAGGCCGCCGTGCTGCTCTCGCGCCGCCGCCGGCTCCGGACGACCGGGGTGGCCGCGGCCCTGCAGTCGGGCGGGGCGTGCACGCTCTTCGCCGAGGCGGCCGGCGCGCAGGATCTCACGCTCCCCGAGCTCGCCCCGTCGACGAGGCGAGCGCTGCGCCGCGCGCTGCCGCACTTCGCGTCGCAGAACAACCCGCTCGACGTGACCGGTCAAGCGGCCGTCGAGACCCACATGTTCGAGGCCGCGCTCGAGGCGCTCGCGGACGATCCCGCGATCGGGTTCGTCGCGTTCGACGCGTTCCCGCCGCGTGGGGAGGACGAGGGCGTGTGGGCGGAGCCGCTGCTCCGCGCCGTGCGCCGTCTGCAGCGGCGGACCGGCGTCGCGTTCGCCTCGGTCTCGATGGGGCCGCTCGCGTACGGCGAGGCGGCCAAGCGCTTCGTGGAGCGAGCGGGCCTGCCGTTCCTCCAAGGCCACCGCGCCGCTGCCGGCGCGATCCGGGCCCTCGTCGACCTCGGGGAGGCGCGCGGCCGGTCGCCGGCCGTCCCGCCGCCGCATCCGAACCGCGCAGGCGCGCTGCGTCTGCTCCGCGGTCAGGCCGGCCCGATCGACGAGGCCCGAGCCGCGGGGATCCTCGGCCTCTACGGGGTGCGCCGTCCGCCGGAGCGCGTCGTCCGCACGCCGGAGGCCGCCGCGGGAGCGGCACGCGGGCTCGGCTGGCCGGTCGCGGTGAAGGCGCTCGCGCCGGAGGTCCCCCACAAGGCGAGGCTCGGCGGCGTCCGCCTCGGCGTGCGGAGCCCGGTCGACGTCGAGGTCGCCGCGGCCGAGGTCCTGCTCGCGGCCTCCCGGGCCGGCGCGGAGGCGCCGCGCGTGCTCGTCCAGCGCATGGCCTCCGGGACCGAGGTGCTCGTCGGGGCGGTGGTCGACGATCGGTACGGGGCCCTCGTGACGGTCCGCCCCGGCGGCAGGCTCGCCGAGGCCGGCGAGGCCACGTTCGTGTCGGCGCCGCTGTCGGCGTCGCGGGCGCGCCGGTTCGCGCGGGAGCAGGCCGCGCGCTGCGGGCTCGACACCGAGCGCCACGATCTCGGGGCGTTCGCGCGCGCGATCGAGGCCATCGCGCGGGCCGCGTTCGACCTCCGGGGCCGGCTCGTGTCGCTCGAGGCGAACCCGCTGCTCGTCGACCGCCGCGGCGCCGTCGCGGTCGACGCGCTCGCCGAGGCCCGAACGCCCACGTGATCTTCGGCCTCGGCGCGGCGCTCGGCTGGGGGTTGGCCGACCTGTGGGCGGCGATCTCAGGCCGCCGGATCGGCAGCGGCCGCACGGTGGTCGTGGCGCAGGTCGCCTCCGCGATCGTGATCTCGGTCGTGGTGCTGGTGGTGTCCCCGGACCTCGACGGGCTGTCCGAGGTCGCCGGGTGGCTCGCGCCGACCGCGCTGCTCGCGGCCGCCGCGTACGCCACGTTGTACCGCGGCCTCGAGCTCGGCCCGATCGCGGTGGTCTCGCCCGTGCTGGCGAGCTACGCCGTGATCCCGGTCCTGCTGGCGGTGGTCCTGCTCGGCGAGTCGCTCGGCGCGTGGCAGACCGCCGGAGTGGTCGTCACGATCTCGGGTGCCGTGCTGACCTCGGCCGACCTGCGGGAGCTCCGGAGCGGGACCGGCTCGAGGCCGGCCGGGCTCCCGTGGGCGATCGCCTCGACGTTCCTGTTCGGGGTCGCGGCGTACGTGATCGGGTGGGCGTCGCAGCGGGCCGGCGCGCTGCCCTCGCTCTGGTTCGGCCGGGTCTCGAGCGCGGTCGTGTTCGTGATCGCCGCGCTCGTCCTCGGTGGGCGGGGCCCGCGGGATGGCGCCCCGCGCGCCCCGGTGCGGGCGGGGCTGTGGCTCGCGGCGGCGGTCGGGATCGTCGACCTCCTCGGGACGCTGTCCTACGTCGTCGGCACCGAGGTGGGGCTCATCTCCGTCGTGACCGCGGTCTCGGCCACCTACCCGCTGCTGCCGGTGCTGGGCGGCGTCGTCTTGCTGCACGAGCGTCCTGCGCCCAACCAGTACCTCGGCGTGGGGATGGTGATCGGCGGGCTGGTGCTGCTCGGCGTGGCGTGAGCTACGCGAGCTCGAGCACGGCGGGGGTGATCTCCTCCAGGAACGCCTCGAGCAGGTCCATCGTAGCCACGACGTCGCCGAGATCGCACATCTCCGACGCCGTGTGCGGGTAGCGGCTGGGGATCGAGAGCGCGATCGAGGGCGTCCCGTCGCCCGCCATCTCGATCGCGCTCGCGTCGGTGCCGCCCGGCAGGCCGACCTCGACCTGGTGGGGGATGCCGCGCTCGCGCGCGAGGTCGGTCGTGAAGCCGAGGAGCTTCGCGTTCGTGATCTGGTACTTGTCCATGATCTTGATCGATACGCCCTCGCCGAGCCGCGTGACGACCTTGCCGGCGTCGACGCCGGGGAGGTCTCGCGCCATCGTGGTGTCGACGGCCACGCCGACGTCCTTCGGGATCCGGTGCGCGGCGATCGAGGCCCCGCGCGTGCCGACCTCCTCCTGCGCGGTCCCGACGGCGACGATCTCGGTCCGACCCCGAGGCAGGCGCTTCAGCGTCTCGATGATGATGAACAGGCCGATGCGGTCGTCGAGCGCCTTCGCGATCACCCGGTCCCCGGTGCGCTCGAGCTCGCGGTCCATCGTGACGCCGTCGCCGGGTCGCACCCGGGCCGCGACGTCCTCGCCCGACATCCCGAGATCGACGTAGAACTCCTCGACCTTCGGGACCTTCGTCTCCTCGTTCGGCATACCGAGGTCCGACGGCTCCGTCAGCACGCCGGCGAGCGATCCGCCGTCGCCGGTGTGGATCCGCACCCGCTGCGCCGGCAGGAACTTCGGGAAGATCCCGCCGACCGGATGCACGCGCACGAAGCCCTGCTCGTCCACGTGCTTGACGAGGAAGCCGACCTCGTCCATGTGGGAGGCGACCATCACCCGCGGTCCGCCCTCGCCGCGCCGGACGGCGATCAGGTTGCCCATCGGGTCGATCGAGACCTCGTCGACGAGCCCCTCGAGCTCGCGCCGCACGAGCCGCCGCACGGCGTCCTCGCGTCCGGAGACGCCGGGGGTCGCGGTGAGCCGCGAGAGCAGGTCGAGGTCGAGCTCGCCCATCGACGCCGAGTGTAGCCACTCGGTCGGGCGGGTCACGGGGCGGCGGTTCGGCCGGTCAGGGCCCGGGATCGCCGCCAGCGCCGTGGCGGTAGAACGCGAGCGGCTCGGGTTCGAGCGGCGTCGCGCCGAGGATCAGGTCGGCGGCCTTCTCCGCGACCATCATCACGGGCGCGTAGATGTTGCCGTTGGTGACGTAGGGCATCACCGAGGCGTCGACGACCCGCAGCCCTTCGAGACCGTGGACCCGCATCGTCCCCGGGTCGACGACCGACAGCTCGTCCGTTCCCATCCGGCACGTGCACGAGGGGTGGAGCGCCGTCTCGCCGTCCCTCGCCACCCACGCGAGGACCTGCTCGTCGGTCCGGACGTCCGCCCCCGGGGAGAGCTCGCCGCCGTTGAACGGACGCATCGCCGGCTGGTTGAGGATGCCGCGCGCGACCCGGACCGCCTCGACCCATTCGCGACGGTCCTGATCGGTGGACAGGTAGTTGAACCGCAGCGCCGGGTGCACGCGGGGATCGGCGCTGACGATCCGCACCGAGCCGCGGGCGTCCGAGTACATCGGCCCGACGTGGACCTGGTAGCCGTGGGCGCCGGCGGGCGCGGTGCCGTCGTAGCGGACCGCGATCGGCAGGAAGTGGAACATCAGGTTCGGGTAGGCCACGTCCTCGTTGCTGCGGACGAACCCGCCGGCCTCGAAGTGGTTCGTCGCGCCGGGACCGCTCCGGAAGAAGAGCCACCGGAAGCCGATCCACGGCCGGTACCGCCACTTCAGGTACGGCGCCATCGACACGGGCTGCGTGCACGCGTACTGGATGTAGACCTCGAGGTGGTCCTGCAGGTGCTCGCCGACGCCGGGCAGGTGATGGACCGGCTCGATCCCGAGCGCCCGGAGCTCGTCCGCGTTCCCGACGCCGGAGACCTGCAGCGTCTGCGGCGAGTTGATCGCGCCGCCGCACAGGATCACCTCGCCGGCGTGGATCCGGTGTGGCGCTCCCCGCCCCTGCGCGACCTCGACGCCGACGGCCCGGGACCCCTCGAAGAGGACCCTCGTGACGAAGGCCCGCGTCCGCACCTCGAGGTTCGGCCGGCCCATCACGGGGCGCAGGTACGCGCGGGCCGCCGACAGGCGCCGTCCCCGGTGCAGGGTGCGGTCGAACGGCGCGAAGCCCTCCTGCCGGTAGCCGTTCACGTCGTCGGTGAGCGCGTAGCCCGCCTGCTGCGCCGCCTCGAAGAACGCGCCGAAGAGCGGGTTCGTGGCGGGACCCCGTTCGAGCACGAGCGGGCCGGCGTGGCCGCGGAACCCGTCGTCGCGCGCCGACGCGAGCGCGGTCTCCATCCGCTTGAAGTACGGGAGGCAGTGCGCGAAGTCCCACGTGCCCATCCCCGGGTCGGCCGCCCAGCGCTGGAAGTCGAGCGGGTTCCCCCGCTGGAAGATCATCCCGTTGATGCTGCTCGAGCCCCCGAGCACCTTCCCGCGAGCGTGCGCGATCCGGCGGCCGCCCATGTGCGGCTCAGGCTCGGACGCGTACCGCCAGTCGTAGAGGCGGTTGCCGATCGGGAACGTCAGCGCGGCCGGCATGTGGATGTAGACGTCCCAGGGGTAATCGGGGCGTCCGGCCTCGAGCACCAGGACGCGGGTGGAGCCGTCGGCCGTCAGGCGGTTCGCGAGCACGGACCCGGCGGAGCCCCCACCCACGATGACCACGTCGTACCGCGCGGAAGCCATCCCTGCTCGGGTCACCTCCCTCGGGTGGACGGTTGTGGAGTGTGCCCCATCGGGGGTCGGCGTGCGCGCCGCGGTTGCCGATGACGCAACCGCTGCCTTGCACGCTCCCGCGGTGGCGCCGAAGATGCGTGCGTCCCGCGCAACGCGCTCCCGTGACGCGTGTCCCGAGACGCCACGGACGGGCTCGCGCAGCGGGGACGCGCCCGCCGCGGGAGGAGGCCGACGGGGTGAGCGATCGCGCGACCGACGTGACCGTGTCGTGCCGCGGCGTCTGGAAGGTGTACGGGCCCCATCCGGAGCGGATCGTCGGCTCCCCCGACGCCGATCTGCCGCGTCCCGAGCTCCTGGAGAAGACCGGATGCGTGGCGGCGGTCCGCGACGTGTCGTTCGACGTCGCCCAGGGCGAGGTGTTCGTCGTGATGGGCCTGTCGGGCTCCGGCAAGTCCACGCTCGTCCGGATGATCAACCGCCTGCACGACCCGACGGCCGGCCACATCCTGATCGACGGCGAGGACCTCCTGACGGCCTCGACCGAGAAGATCCGCGAGATCCGTCGCAAGAAGATCAGCATGGTCTTCCAGCACTTCGGCCTGTTCCCGCACCGGCGGATCGCCGACAACGTCGCGTACGGGCTGGAGGTCCAGGGCGTCGACAGGGCGGATCGCCTCGCCACGGCTCGCGGCGTCCTCAACGTCGTCGGGCTCGAGGGATGGGGCGACCACTATCCGGAGGAGCTGTCCGGCGGGATGCAGCAGCGGGTGGGCCTGGCCCGCGCCCTCGCGACGGACCCCGAGATCATGCTGTTCGACGAGCCGTTCAGCGCGCTCGACCCGCTGATCCGCCGCGACATGCAGGACGAGGTGATCCGGCTCCAGCGCGAGCTGCGCAAGACGATGATCTTCATCACCCACGACCTGATGGAGGCGCTGAAGCTCGGCGACCGCATCGCGATCATGAAGGACGGTGCCTTCGTCCAGGTCGGGACGCCGGAGGAGGTCGTTTCGCGCCCCGCCGACGACTACGTGGCCGACTTCACGCGGGACGTTCCCCGGGCCCACGTGCTGACGGCACGGACGATCATGCGGCCGCCCGATGGGGACGGCGCCGGCGACGGACCCACCGTGACGCCCGAGACCGTGGTCCAGGAACTGCTGCCCCTCGTCGCGGAGGGGGACCGCGTCGTGCGGGTCGTGGACGACGGAGCGCTCGTCGGGCTCGTCGACCGCCGGGCCGTGATGGCGTCGCTGATCGAGGACCTGCGCTGATGGCCGACACCGCGGCCCCGCCTCGCCCCGCGGTCGAGGGCGCCGCGCCTCCACCCCCGACCGTCGCGCTCCCGAGATCGCGCCGGACGTGGCCCTGGTGGGTCGCCGGCACCGTCGCGGCGATCGTCGTGGGTCTCCAGCTGGGCGGCGGGTTCCCCGAGGGCTGGCACGTGAACGCCGGCCGGTTCTTCGAGGACCTCGAGACCTGGGCGCTCCAGAACCGCGACACGAGCCCGCTGTTCCGCTTCGTGTTCACGCCGATCAAGACGTTCTCCGAGGCCGTGTACGACGGCCTGCTGGCCGCCCTGCAGCGGATTACCTTCCTCGGCGTGATCGTGGGGGCCGGCGCGATCGCGCTCGTCGCGGCCGGGTGGCGCAAGGCGATCCTCGCGATGGCCGGGTTCACCGCGCTCGGCCTTCTGGGACTGTGGGAGCGGAGCCTGCAGACGCTGGCGCTGATGATCATCGCCGTCGGCCTCGCGCTGCTGATCGGGATCCCGATGGGCATCTGGGCGGGGCGGAACCGGAAGGTCGAGCGGTTCATGCGGCCGCTGCTCGACACGATGCAGACGATGCCCGCGTACGTGTACCTGCTCCCGCTCGTGATCTTCTTCGGCATCGGCGTGGCGACCGCGCTGATCGCGACGGTGGTGTTCGCCCTGCCGCCGGCGGTCCGGCTGACGAGCCACGGCGTGCGCACGGTCCCCGACGCCGCGCTCGAGGTGGGACGCGCGTACGGCGCGACCGAGCGGCAGGTCCTGCGGCGGATCCAGCTCCCGCTGGCCAAGCCGTCCGCGATGCTCGGCGTGAACCAGGCGCTGCTGATGGCGTTCGGGATGGTCGTGATCGCCGCCATCGTCGGCGTGGAGAACCTCGGGCGGACCGTGCTGGACGGTCTCCAGCGCCTGGACGTCGGCGTCGCGCTGAACGGCGGTGTCGCGATCGTCATCCTCGCGATCGTGCTGGACCGCGTGAGCGAGGCCTGGAGCACGCTCGATCGGGCCACGCGCGGCCGGGGCATCACGGTGTTCGGCCACGGCGTCCCGAAGTGGAAGCTCGCGATCGGCGCCGCGCTCGTCACGGTGGTCGCGATCGGGATCGGACGCTACGTGCTCGTCCAGGAGGACTTCCCAGAGAGCCCGCGGATCGACATCGTCGGGCCCACCAACCAGGCCGTCGACTGGATCAACGAGAACCTGGGCGGCTTCACGTCGGCCGTGAGCGACGCGCTCGTGACGTACGCGCTCGACCCGATCAACGACGTGCTCGCCGGGATCCCCTGGTGGATGGTCGCCGGCGGCGCGGCGCTCGCCGCCTGGCGGCTCTCGGGGTGGCGGCTCGCGGTCTTCACGGCCCTCGCGTTCTTCTCCATCGGCTTGCTGGGGATGTGGGACGACGCCATGGACACCCTCAGCCAGGTGATCGTGGTCGTGGTCATCGCCGTCGTCCTGTCGATCCCGATCGGGATCCTCGCCGCGAGGAGCGATGGCTTCGAGCGGGCGCTCCGCCCGCTCCTGGACGCGATGCAGGTGATGCCGGCCTTCGTCTACCTGGTGCCCGTCATCGCGCTGTTCAACGTCGGGCGCGTGCCGGGGGTCATCGCGTCCGTGATCTACGCGCTGCCTGTCGGGATCCGCATCACGAACCTCGCGATCCGCCAGGTCCCGAGGAACACCGTGGAGGCTGCGGAGGCGTACGGGTCCAGCCGGCTCCAGACCCTCGCGAAGGTGCAGCTGCCCATCGCGAAGCCGGGCATCATGCTGGCGGTCAACCAGGTCATCATGCTCGCGCTCTCGATGGTGATCATCGCGGGGCTGGTCGGGGCGGGCGGGCTCGGCCTGCAGGTCGTGTACGGGCTCACGAAGGGCCAGATCGGGCTGGGGTTCGAGGCCGGGACCGCGATCGTGCTCCTCGCCGTGGTGCTGGACCGCATCACGCAGGCGGCGGGGGTGGACCGCGCGATGCGGGAGCGGGAGTTCGCCTCGACCCGTGCGATGTCGCAGACCGTATGAACGAAAGGTGAAAGGAGGAGGGATGAGGCGGGGCGAGACCAGGTGGTTCCACGTGGTGCTGCTGGTGATGGTGCTCGCGCTCATCGCCGCCGCGTGCGGCGAGGCCGGGTCCGGCGACGACGACGGCGATGCGGGGGCGACCGCGGAGACCGGAGGGGAGACCGTTACCGGGACCGCGCTCCCCGGCGAGGGGGTCACGCTGAGCATCGCGGTGAACCCGTGGACCGGGTCGGCCGTGAACGCCAACGTCGCGAAGGTCCTGCTCGAGCAGCAGC
>DATBMU010000008.1:0-7746 GCA_036554665.1 Actinomycetota bacterium
ACCCGAGGACCCCGACGACGACGTAGCCGAGAACGGCGAGTCCACCGTGACGGGCGCTGCGATCCCGCGCTCTGCTCGGCGACACGTGGCCATCCCTCGGACGGACCGACGATCCGAGGACACGATACCCGCCTCCCCGGACCGCTGGCGCCCGAACTACACGCTTGTAATATCCGCGACGCGTCCCTACACTCGGTCGGGTGCGCCTGTCCTATTCCAGCATCGACACCTACGAGACCTGCCCGGCGAAGTTCAAGTTCCAGTACGAGGACCGGCTGCCCCGGTCCCCCTCCCCCGCCCTCGCGTTCGGTGACTCGCTGCACCGCGCGCTCCACCTCTTCCACGACCGCCCGGTCCCGGTGCCGCCGTCGCTCAGGGAGCTCCACGAGATGCTGGAGATCTCCTGGGTCTCCGAAGGGTTCGTGGGCGAGTCCGAGGAGGCCATGTACCGCGACCACGGCCGCCAGGTGCTCGCCCAGTACCACCACGAGGCCGCGCCCGACTACCGGATCCCGGCGGCGCTCGAGTTCCGGTTCTCGATCGAGGTGGAGGGCGTGCAGCTCGCCGGCGTCATCGACCGGATGGACCGGATCCCCGGGGGCGGCTACGAGATCATCGACTACAAGACCAACCGCCGGCTGCCGCCACAGGCCCGGATCGATCGCGACCTCCAGCTGAGCGTCTACCACCTGGCCGCCCGCGAGGTCTGGGGGATCGAGCCCGAGCGCCTGACGCTGCACTACCTGCTCCCGGCCCAGCGCATGACGACCACCCGCACGGCCGCCGACGTCGACGAGCTCCGGCGACGGATCGGCACGGTGGCCGAGCGGATCTCGGCCGGGAAGTTCGAACCGCGCCAGAACCCGCTCTGCGACTGGTGCGACTATCAGGCGCTCTGCCCGCTGTTCCGCCATCGGTACGAGCGGGAACAGGGCGATCCCGCGCCGCGGATGACGGCGATCGTCGACGAGTGGATCGGGCTGAAGCGACAGGGTCGGGAGGTCTACCGTCGGATCGACGAGCTCGCCGGGCCGATCAACGCGTTCTGCGACGAGCACGGGTACCGGCGGCTGTTCGGCACCGACGGCGCCGCGATCGATCGCCGCCCGCAGCACGTCACCGCCCCGATCGAGGGACAGGTGCGCGAGATCCTCGAGCCGCTCGGGCTCTGGGAGCGCGTCCTGTCCATCGACCCCGCCAAGCTCAACGCGCTGATCGAGTCGCGGACGTTGCCGCCCGACGTCGAGGATCGGCTCCTCGCCTCGCGCGAGGAGGTCCGCACGCAGCACGCGCTCTACCTCAAGGAGCGGGAGCGAGCGCGACGCTGAGCTCACACGGTCGGAGGCGGGTCAGCCCCCCTGACCCGCCGCAGGGCCTCCTCGAGATCGGCGGGGAGCGGCTCGGAGAGCGAGATCCGCTCGCCCGTTGCCGGGTGCTCGAACGCGAGCCGCCACGCGTGCAGGAAGGGCCGGCCCAGACCGAGCGCACGGGCGTCGTCGCCTCCCCCGCCGTACCGCCGGTCGCCGAGGATCGGATGCCCGATCGAGCCGAGGTGGACCCGGATCTGGTGGGTCCGGCCCGTCCGGGGCGCGGCCTCGAGCAGGGTCGCGCGCTCGAAGCGCTCCCGGACCTCGAACGCGGTCGAGGCCGCCCGGCCGCCGGTCGCGTCGAGCCGGATCCTGGCGCCGCGCCGGCCGAGCGGCGCGTCGACGTCGAACCGCTCCTGGGCCACGACGCCGCGCACCAGCGCCAGGTACCGTCGCTCGGCCCCGTGCGCCGCGAAGACCTGCGCGAGCGCCGCCTTAGTCTCCTCGTCGCTCGCCACGACGAGGAGCCCCGACGTCCCGGCATCGAGCCGGTGGACGATCCCCGGCCGCAGCCGGCTCGCTCCCGGCGCGAGCGGGATCCCCATGCCGAGGAGCCGGTTCACCAGCGTGCCCGACCGGCGGTTCTCGGTCGGGTGGGTCGGCATCCCGGCCGGCTTGACCACCACCACGAGATGGGCGTCGCGGTAGCGGACCTCGACCGGTGGTCCCTCCGCGGGGATCTCGGCGGCGGGCGCCAGGTCGACGACCACGCGCTCCCCGCCCACCAGGCGGTAGGACCTCGGCCGCGCCGACCCGTCGACCGTCACCCCTCCGGCGGCGATCGCGCGTTGGGCCTCGGCCCGAGGCACATCCAGACGGCGGGCGATCTCGGCGTCGAGCCGGCCGGGGCCGGCCCGGAACGTCTCGGCCACCGCTCAGGCCCCTTCGGTCGGAGCCTCACGCTCCTCGTGCCGCGCGGTCGACACGGCGAGCAGCACGGCGCCGATCACGATCGCGGTGTCCGCGACGTTGAAGATCGGCCACACCTGCAGGTCGATGAAGTCCGTTACGTGACCGGTCAGGCTCGGCCCGTTCGCGATCCGGTCCGTGAGGTTTCCGAGCGCCCCGCCCAGGATCAACCCGAGCGCGATCGCGACGGATCGGTGCGTCATACGGAACGAGACGATCACGATCACCACGGTGACGACGAGCGTCGCGCCCGCGAACAGCCACGGGGCGCTCTGGCCGAACCCGAACGCGCCGCCCGAATTCGTGGTGTGGTTGAACGACAGGACCCCGGGGATCACCGCGAGGGGCGGCTCGCCGGCCAGCGTGCGCTCGACCCAGAGCTTCGAGAGGCGGTCGAGGAGGTACGCGACGGCCGCGGTCGCGTACAACCAGACGGCGAGCGTGCGAGCTCGACCCGTCACGGCGCTACCGACGCGACTGCGCCTGTGCGTCCTTGATGCAGAGATCGACGTACGGCAGCGCCTTCAGGCGGGCCTTCTCGATCGGGCGCCCGCAGCGCGAGCACGTGCCGTAGGTCCCCTCCTCCATGCGGCCCAGCGCCCGGTCGATCTTGCCCAGCAGGTCGCGGACGTTGTTCTCGATCGACAGGTCCCGCTCGCGCTCGAACGTGAAGGACCCGGCATCGGCGTTCTCCTCGTCGAAGGAGACCTCGCCCGAGATGTCCGACTGCGAGTTCGCGAACGACTGCTCCTCGATCGTCGTCAGTTGCACCTGCAACTCGGACTGCTCGGCGAGCAGCCGCGCGCGCAGCTCGTCCAGCTCCTTCTTCGTGTACGCGGTCCTGCCGGCCATGGCGCGGGGACGGTAGCAGCCCCCGGGTCCTCCGGCAATGACCGATCACCGCTCCCGCAGACGCCGATCGAGTTCGTCCGCCTCCAGACCCCGCACCTCGAAGACCTTCGTCCGGGCACGCGCGCCGGTGCGCAGCCGAACCGCGCCCGCCGGCACGTCCAGGGCTCGCGCGAGCGCCCGCCGGGCCTCCTCCGTCGCCCGCCCGTGCTCCGGGGTCGCTCGGACCCGGACCACGACCCCCTCGGGTCCGACCTCGACGGCCGTCCGCCCCGAGCGAGGCACCACACGAACGGTGACCGCGGCCATGACGCCGTGTAGCATCCTCCCCACAGGCGACGACGGGAACGAGTAGCGGGGGTTCCCACCCACAGCGAGCCGGGGACGGTGCGAGCCCGGCGGCAGGGCCTCCGCGAAGATCCTCCTCGAGCCGCCGCCCGAACCGGGCACGAGCCACGCGCCCGCAGTAGGCGCGGCCGGGTCCGCCCGTGACAGCGGAGGGCTGTGTCGGCAGCCCGCAGAGCGGCCGAGGGCCGAGAGGCCCCGGCAACGCGGGGTGGTACCGCGGGGCCAGCGCCTCGTCCCTGCCGTGGGGACGGGGCGTTTCGCGTGTTCGGGGAGGAGCGGAGATGGGGTCGTTCGAGCCGGTCGATGCGAAGGTGAGCTTCCCGGATCTCGAGCGACGGATCCTGGAGCTCTGGCGCGAAGCGGATGTGTTCCACCGCCAGCTCGACCTGCGCAAGGACGGCCCGCTCTGGGTGTTCTACGAGGGACCCCCGACGGCCAACGGCCGGCCGGGGATCCACCACACCGAGTCCCGGACCTTCAAGGACGTGTTCCCTCGGTTCAAGGCGATGGCGGGCCACTCCGTCCCCCGCAAGGCGGGATGGGACTGCCACGGCCTGCCCGTAGAGCTCGAGGTCGAGAAGGAGATCGGGACGACGAGCAAACGGGACATCGAGGCGTTCGGGGTCGCCGAGTTCAACCGGCTGTGTCGCGAGTCGGTCACCCGCTACGTCGACGACTGGGAGCGACTCACGGAGCGCCTGGGCTTCTGGATCGACACCGGCGACGCCTACCGGACGATGGACACCGAGTACATCGAGAGCGTCTGGTGGTCGCTCAAGCAGCTCCATGGGCGCGGGCTCCTGTTCCAGGACGACCGGATCGCGACGTACTGCCCACGGTGCGGGACCCCGCTGTCGGACGCCGAGGTCGCGATGGGCTACGCGGAGGTCGAGGACCCGAGCGTCTACATCGACTTCACCGTCACGGACTCGCCTCACCGCGAGCTCGTCGGCGCCCACCTCCTCGGGTGGACGACCACGCCGTGGACCTTGATCTCCAACGAGGGGCTCGCGGTGGCGCCCGATGCCGACTACGTCATGGTCGAGCAGGAGGGCGAGCGATACGTCCTCGGCGGCCAGATCCAGGAGCAGGTGCTCCCCGACGCCCGGCCCGTCGGGTGGTCGGCGAAGGGCGCGAGCCTGACGGGTACCGCGTACCGACCGCTCTACCCGAACGTCGACGGCGCGCACCGGGTCGTCGCCGCCGACTTCGTCTCGCTCGAGGACGGGACCGGGATCGTCCACATGGCGCCGGCGTTCGGGGCCGAGGACCTCGAGGTCGGCCGACGCGAGGGCTGGCCGGTGTTCAAGCCGCTCGACGGCGAGGGCCGGTTCACCGCGGACGCCCCCGCCTTCGTCCGAGGGCTCTTCTTCAAGGACGCCGACCCGGTGATCGTCGAGGATCTCCGCGAGCGCGGCCTCCTGCTCCGCGCGGGCACGATCGAGCACACGTACCCGCTGTGCTGGCGCTGCTCGACGCCCCTCATCTACTTCGCCCGGACCTCCTGGTACATCCGGACCACGGCGGTGCGCGACCGGCTGCTCGAGGTGAACGAGGAGGTCAACTGGTTCCCCGAGCACATCAAGCACGGTCGGTACGGCGACTGGCTCGAGAACAACGTCGACTGGGCGCTCTCGCGTGAGCGCTACTGGGGCACGCCGCTGCCGATCTGGCGCTGCCCGAACGGCCACGACACGGCGATCGGCTCGCTCACCGAGCTCTCGGAGCGCTCCGGGAGCGACGTGACGGGGATCGATCCGCACCGGCCGGCGATCGACGAGGTCTCGTTCGGCTGCCCCGTGTGCGACGAGCCGGCCTCGCGCGTCGGCGAGGTGATCGACACCTGGTACGACTCCGGCGCGATGCCCTTCGCGCAGTGGGGCTACCACCCGGAGCTCGGACGCGGGGTCGGGCGGTTCGAGGAGCGGTTCCCCGCGGATTTCATCAGCGAGGGGATCGACCAGACCCGCGGGTGGTTCTACACGCTGATGGCGGAGGGGGTGCTGCACTTCGACGCGCTCTGCTACCGCAACGTGGTGTGCCTCGGCCTCATCGTGGACGAGGACGGCCGCAAGATGAGCAAGTCGATCGGCAACGTGATCGACCCCTGGGACGTCCTGAACCGCCACGGCGCCGACGCGCTGCGCTGGTACCTGCTCACCGGCGGCTCGCCGTGGGCGGACCGACGGGTCGGCATGACGATCCTCGACGACGTGGTCCGGCGGTTCCTGCTCACGATCTGGAACGTGCACGCGTTCTTCGTCACGTACGCGAACGCGAGCGGGTTCGACCCCTTGGGGGCGGAGGACGTGCCGCTCGAACGACGACCGCTGCTCGACCGGTGGATCCTCTCGCAGCTCGCCGCCACGACCCGCACGGCGCGGGAGGGCCTGGACGCGTACGACGCGACCGGGGCCGGCCGGCGGATCGCCGCGTTCGTCGAGGACCTGTCGAACTGGTACGTCCGTCGCGCGCGCCGTCGCTTCTGGGATCCGGGCGATGCGGGTGGACCGGAGACCCGCGCGGCGTTCCTGACGTTGCACGAGTGCCTGGTGACGGTCGCGGGGCTGCTCGCTCCGTTCACGCCGTTCGTCGCGGAGGAGCTGTGGCGGGTCTTGGCGGCGGGTCGCGACGGCGCGTCCGATTCCGTGCACCTCACCGACTACCCGACGGCCGACGAGACCCGGCTCGACCCCGAGCTCGATGCGGCCATGGACGCCGCCCGCTCGATCGTCGAGCTCGGCCGGCGCGTGCGGACCGAGACCAAGGTGAAGATCCGGCAGCCGCTGCTCGAGGCCGTCGTGCACCATCCCGGCGACCGCCACGCGCTCGAGCCGTTGCTCGGGCTCGTCGCCGAGGAGCTGAACGTCAAGCAGGTGCGCTTCGCCGAGTCGGCCGACGGTTTCGGGCGCTGGCACGCCAAGCCCAACTACAAGGTGCTGGGGCCGAGGCTCGGGCCGCGGGTGAAGGTCGTGGCGACCGCGCTCGACGCCGACGACGGACCCCTCGCCGACGCCCTGGCCTCGGGCCGAGCCGTGACGGTCGACCTCCCCGAGGGACCACCGGTCGACCTCGCTCCGGACGACGTCGACCTCGTGCAGGAGACCCTCGAGGGATGGGGCGTCGTGAGCGAGGGCGGCCTCACCGTGGCGCTGGAGCTCGAGATCACCCCGGAGCTGCGGCGCGAGGGCCTCGCCCGCGATCTCGTCCGGGCGATCCAGGACGCGAGGAAGGCGGCGGGCCTGCAGGTGAGCGACCGGATCGAGCTCGGCGTGACCGCGTCCGGCGAGGTCGCCGACGCGGTCCGGGCGCACCGGGACGACGTGATCGGCGAGACGCTCGCGGTCCGGCTCGAGGATGCCCCGGTGGCCGACGAGGCCTACCGGGAGGAGGCCGACATCGAAGGCACCCCGGTGACGATCACGCTGCGGCGCGCCTGAGGGCGGGCCGCCGCCTCAGTCGTCGCCCCAGAACAGCTCGCGCAGCGAGCGCTCCCTCTCGTCGCCGGGCTTCGGGCCCTCCGGGGCGAACACGGGCTCGGTCGCGCTCTCGATGATCACGGGCTCGGGGTCCGGTGCCGGTGCGGGCTCCGGCTCGCCGAGTCGCTGCCGGATCTCGGCCGCGCTCGCGCCCTCGGCGGCCACCGCGGCCGCCTCGGTCGCCGTCGGCTCGGAGCCCTCCGGGCTCGCGGCACGGGTCGCCTCCGTCCGGGCGCGGACGGCCAGCACCATCTGCTTGATCTCCTCGGCGTGGCCCTGCACGAGACCGCCGAGGCTCTCCAGGAACTCGCGCTCCCTGCTGAGGAACGGCGCGATCGCGGCGCGAGGGTCCCCCGACGCGGTCGCGCGGACCGTCGTCGCCTCCTGCTCGGCACGCCGGACGATCGCCGCCGCCTCCTCGCGCGCCCGAGCGACGATCGCCTCGGCTTCGGCGCGCGCCTCCTCCCCCACGGGCGCGGCGGCGGCAACGGGCGCCGCCGGGAGGCCGCCGCCCGAGCGCAACCGCTCGTTCTCCTCGATGTAGCCGGACAGGTCCTCCGTGATGCGGTCGAGGAAGGCGTCGACGTCGTGCTCCTTGTAGCCACGGAACGCCAGCCGGAACTCGACCTGCTGGACGTCCGTCGGTGTGATCCGGCCGTCGGCGCGAGCCGGCGCGGCCTGGTCTTCGGTCTTCTTCCTCCGCATGCCCTTCCCCCGTTTAGCAGAACGCCTGTTGCAGGACGGCCAGGATAACGAACGCGATGATGACGGACAGGTCGAGGCCCATCCCGCCC
>DATBMU010000009.1:0-23217 GCA_036554665.1 Actinomycetota bacterium
GAAGGTGGCGCGATGACCGTCCTCCGTCCGCCGAGGGTGCGAGCGTGACGATCCTCCCGCCGCCGGACCCCCCGCCGCCGACCCCCCTGTCCGGCGACGAGCGGACGATCCTGTGCGCGCAGCTGGACGACAAGCGCACGATCCTGCTCCGCAAGGTCGCCGGGCTCTCCGAGGAGGATCTCCGCCGGACGCCGACCGCCTCGAGCCTGTCCCTCCTCGCGCTGCTCAAGCACGCGGCGTTCGTCGAGCGGTGGTGGTTCCGTCACGTGTTCGCCGGCGAGGACGTCCCGTTCCCCTGGACCGAGGAGGATCCCGACGCCGACTTCCGCCCGGGGCCGGAGGAGCGCCCGGACGAGATCGCCGCGCTCTACCGGGACGAGATCGATCGATCGCGACGCATCGTCGACGCCGCCAGCCTGGACGACCCCGCGCGCTCCCCCAGCCGAGACGAGCCGGTCACCTTGCGCGGCATCATCGTGCACATGATCCAGGAGACCTCGCGGCACCTCGGACACGCGGACGTGATCCGCGAATCGATCGACGGCGCGACCGGCGACTGAACCGGCACCGTCCTCCCGGAGCGCGGTCGGCCGCCGTGTACCATCGTCGGCCCATGGCCGAGTTCAACGTCGACCCGTTCTCGGACCGGTACGCGCGACGCGCGGCCGGCATGTCGGCGTCCGAGGTGCGCGCGCTGTTCGCGGTTGCCTCGCGTCCTGACGTCGTCTCGCTCGCCGGCGGCATGCCCTTCGTTCAGGCGCTCCCGACCGAGCACGTGCTCGAGGTCGTGGAGGCCGTGCTGAGCGAGCGCGCCGACGTGGCGCTCCAGTACGGAGCCGGTCAGGGATCGCCGCTGCTCCGCGAACGCCTCGCGATGCTGATGGCCGAGGAAGGCACGCTCGCCGACCCCGAGGACCTCGTCGTCACGACCGGCGCGCAGCAGGCGCTCGACCTCGTCGGCAAGATCCTGATCGATCCCGGCGACACGATCGTGGTCGAGGCGCCCGCGTACGTCGGGGCGCTGTCAGCGTTCAGTGCGTACGAGCCGCGCTTCCTCCAGATCGACCTCGACGACGAGGGGATGGTCGTGAGCCAGCTGGAGGAGGCGCTGCTGCGCGGCGAGCGGCCGAAGTTCGTCTACACGGTCCCGAACTTCCACAACCCCGCCGGCGTGACGATGTCCCGCTCGCGGCGATCGCAGCTCGTCGCGCTCTGTCGCGAGGCGCGGGTCCCGATCGTGGAGGACAACCCGTACGGGATGCTCCGGTTCGAGGGCGACCCGGAGCCGACGCTCCGCTCGCTCGACCCGCACAACGTGATCTACCTCGGTACCGTGTCGAAGGTCTTCTCGCCGGGCGTCCGCGTTGGCTGGGCCGTCGCCGAACCCGGTGTGCTGCAACGGTTGGTGCTCGCCAAGGAAGCAGCGGACCTGTGCGGCAGCCAGTTCACGATGCTCGTGACGGAGCGGTCCTTCGACGGGGAGCTCTGGCGCCGGAACCTCGCGCGCCTCGTCGACACCTACCGGAGCCGGCGCGACGTCATGCTCGCCGCGCTCGCCGAGCACTTCCCGGCGGACGCGAGGTGGACCCGGCCGTCAGGCGGCTTCTACGTCTGGGCGACGGTGCCCGAGTACTTCGACACGCCCGCGCTGCTGGCCGCGGCGGTCGAGCGCAAAGTCGCCTACGTGCCGGGGACCGCCTTCTACCCCGACGGTCGCGGGCGGCAGCAGATGCGGCTGTCGTTCTGCTACCCGACGGAGGAGCGGATCGAGGAGGGGGTGCGGCGGCTCGGGGAGCTCCTCGGCGACGAGGAAGAGCTCTACCGGTCGCTCTCGGGATGACCGTCGTCGCCGTACTCGCCGGTGGCCGATCCCCCGAGCGGGAGGTCTCGCTCCGCTCCGGGCATCGCGTCGCGTCCGCGCTCCAGTCCCGGGGGCAGGACGCTCGGCTGCTCGATCCCGCCGAGGGCCCGTTCGTCGAGAACCTCTCCGCCGCAACGGTTTCCGCGTGCTACGTCGCTCTCCACGGCAAAGAGGGCGAGGACGGTACCGTCCAACGCCTCCTCGACGCCCTCGGGATCCCGTACACGGGCAGCACCCCGCGTGCCTGCCAGCTCGCGTTCGACAAGGTGCTGGCGAAGGAGATGCTCGACGCGGCCGGCGTGCCGACGCCGCCCTGGGCCGCGATGCAGGCAACGGCGCTGCGGGACCTGGCAGCCGGCCCCGTGCTCCACACGATCGTCGATCGGCTGAGCCTCCCGCTGGTGGTGAAGCCGTCGCGCGCCGGGTCGGCGATGGGGCTCGCGTTCGTCGAGCACGAACGCGACCTGCCGCACGCCGTCATGAACGCCCTGTCCTACTCGGATGCGGCGGTCATCGAGCGCCGGATCGAGGGCCCGGAGGTCGCCGCGGGTATCGTTGCCGGCTCCGACCCACTCCCGCTCGTCGAGATCGTCCCGAAGTCCGGGTGGTTCGACTACGCGGCCCGCTACACGCCGGGGGCGACCGAGTACTACGCGCCGGCGCGCCTGGACCCCGAGGTCGCCGCGGCCGCGCAGGGCGTCGCCGCCCGGACGTTCGACGTCCTCGGCCTGCGCGACGTCGGGCGCATCGACGTGATGATCGACCGCGACGGCGACCCGTGGGTGGTCGACGTGAACGTCTCGCCCGGGATGACGGATACGAGCCTGCTCCCGATGGCCGGGCAGGCGGCCGGGATCGGCTTCGAGGAGCTGTGCGCGCGGGTGCTCCAGCTCGCGCTGGATCGCGCGCCCTCGGCGTAGCGCCGAACCAACTGCACTGCAAGGGTTCCAGGCGGGCCAGGTTACTCCGGGGCCAGGCCGGGGCCGGATCCGATGATCTCCGACACGATCCGATCCAGATCGTCGGCCGAGCCGAACTCGATGACGACCTTGCCCCGCCGCCGACCCATCTGGATCGAGACCCGCGTCGCGAGCTGCTCCGACAGGAGCTCCTCGACCTCGGCCAGCGGGTTCGCCTCGGGTGCCGGAACGGCCGCCAGGGTCGCCTTGGCGGTTGCCCCGGCCGGGTGCTCGAGGTAGTTCCGGACGAGCTCCTCGACCTCGCGGACCGACAGATCCTCGGCCGCGATCCGCACGGAGAGCACCCGCTGCGCCTCCGGGTCCGCGAGGGACAGCAGCGCCCGGCCGTGGCCGGCCTGGATCTTGCCCTCCGCGAGCAGCCCCTGGACCTCCGACGGCAGCGCCAGCAGCCGGATCGTGTTCGCGATGTGCGACCTCGACATGCCGAGCCGCTCCGCCAGGGTCTCCTGCTTCAACCCGAGCTCGTCGAGCAGCTCGCGGAACGCCTCGGCCAGCTCGATCGGGTTCAGGTCCTCCCGGTGGATGTTCTCGATGAGGGCCTCGCGCAGGGATTCCGTGTCGTCGCTCTCACGGATCACGGCCGGGATCGTCGCGAGCCCGGCCTTCCTCGCGGCGCGGAGCCGCCGCTCCCCCGCGATGACCTCGAAGCCGGTCGCCGTCTTCCGCACGACGATCGGCTGCAGCACGCCGACCTCCTGGATCGACAGCGCGAGCGCGTCCAGGGCCTCGTCCTCGAACGTCGTCCGCGGCTGCCGTGGGTTGGGCGCCACCGCGTCGACGGGGACCTCGAGGAGGCCGGCGGCCGAACCCTCCTCGATCGCGCCCGGGATCAGGGCGGAGAGCCCGCGCCCCAGCCCACCTCGCTTCGTCATCGATCTCCCCCTCGTCGGAACAGGCTCCACCGTCGCTTCGGGACATCCTCTGGCTCGGTCTTCCGGTCGGCCTCGACCTCCGGCTCGGCCCCTGCCTCGGCCTCCTCCGCCGGCTGAGGGGCCGCTCCGGGCGACCTCACGTCGACCTCGCGCCTCTCGTCGATCACCACCACGCGGCCGACCTCGACCCCGGGGGCGATCTCGTGTGGAGCCCCACCCGAGGGCTCGGCCGGCGGAGCCGGCTCGAGACGCTCTGCCTCGCCCGGAGGCTCGGCCTCCGTCGTAGGTCCAGGCTCGGGCTTCGCGCTGGGGGCCGGGCGCGAGGTGGACCCATCCATCCCGGTCTCGACCTCAGGCTCGGGGACCGGCGTCTCCTGCTGCGCGTCGGTGCCGCTCGCCCCCGCCGCAGCGTGGACCTGGGCTTCGGTCTCACCGACCCCCGGCTCGAGGTTATCGTCGGCTTCGCCTCTCACCTCGGTGAGCGGGACGTCCGCCTCGACCGGCTGATCGACGAGCTCCTCCATCCTCGCCTCGAGGTCGGCTTCGAGGTCCTCCTCGAGGCCCTCCTCCGGGCCAACGAGCGGACGTGGCGCTCGGGCGGGCTCGGGCTCGGGTGGAGGGGTGATCACGGTGGGCAGGTCGTCGATGACCGGGAGTGGACCCTCCTCCGGCAGCTTCGCCGCCACCTCCTGGGCGAGGTCCCGGTAACACTGCGCTCCCTTGGAGCGAGGGTCGTACACGGTGATCGGTTGACCGAACCCCGGGGCCTCGGACAGCCGGACGGTCCGAGGGATGATCGTGCGGTAGACGCGGTCGCCGAAGTACCGCCGCACCTCCTGCACGACCTGCTCGGACAGCTTCGTCCGCGGGTCGTACATCGTCATCACGATGCCGGTCAGCCTGAGCCCTTGGTTGACGTTCTGCTGAACGAGCCGGACGTTGCGTAGCAGCTGCCCGAGGCCCTCGAGCGCGTAGTACTCGCACTGGATCGGGACGATCAGCTCCTCTGCCGCGGCGAGCGCGTTGACGGTCAACAGGCCGAGCGACGGCGGGCAATCGAGCAGGATGAAGTCATAGGCGCCGTCCTTCAGGGGCTCGATCGCCTTGCGGAGCCGCAGCTCGCGCGAGAACTGGCTCACGAGCTCGATCTCCGCGCCGGCGAGGTCGATCGTCGAGGGGATCGCGAACAGGTTCTCGACCGGCGTCTGGACGATGGCGCCCTCGATCGAGGCCTCGGCCGCGAGCACGTCGTAGACGGTGACCTCCCGGGCCTCGTGCCGTATCCCCAGACCCGTCGACGCGTTCCCCTGGGGATCGAGATCCACGACGAGGACGCGCTTGCCGAGCTCGGCGAGAGCGGCCCCCAGGCTGACGGCGGTGGTGCTCTTGCCGACGCCGCCCTTCTGGTTCGCGACCGCGATGATGCGGGCCTGGGGTTTCGACGCGTCGGCGGTTCGTCGGCTCTTCGACGCTGGACCACGCTTCGATCGCGTGCGTCGAGTGGCGGCCCGAGCGTCCCGCTCCGCCCCGTTGGAGGCACTCGCTGGGGACGCGCGGGCTGCCCGAGGGGCGGTGCGCTCGGCCACTACCGAGCCATGATAACCAGCGGCCCCGCGCTTTCAAGCACGGGCGTGCGCACCACGTGCACCTCGCTCGTGCCCGGAAGCGGCGCGACGTCGCCGGTCCCGGCTCCCGCGAAGTACACGAGGCGCCCGCTCGCTCGCAGGCGTGGGAACGCAGCGGCCCATGCCTCCGGAAGCGCCGCGAACGCCCGCGCGAAGCACAGGTCGACCGGCTCGTCCAGGTCCTCGATCCGAGTCATGCGAACGCGCACGTTACCGAGCTCGAGGCGCTCCACGGCGAGCTCGAGGAAGGCAACCGCGCGGCGGCGCGGTTCTACGAGCGTGATCACGAGATCCGGGCGGGCGCAGGCGATGACGATGCCGGGCAGACCGGCTCCGCTCCCGAGGTCGTACGCGCTCGAGTCGGAGGCGCGGACGGCGATCGTTGCGCGCAGACAGTCGAGGACGTGGCGCGTCCGGATCCGATCGTGGTCCGACGCCGCGACGAGGCCGGCGGGCATCGCCCGACTCATCAGGAGGCCCTCGAACGCCTCCAACCTGAGCGCGGCCTCCGTGGAGAGCCGGACGTCGAGACGGCCCGCCGAGACGGTCAGATCGGGCTCGGAGTGCTGGGGCCCGTGTTTCACGTGAAACAGGACCTTGAGGGAGCGGCGACCATCGCGCCACGATAGCCCGCTGACGGCGGGAGCCCGCCTAGCCGGGTGAGATCACGACCCGGCGCTCGGGCTCCTCACCTCGGCTGGAGCTTCGGACGCCCGCCACCTCGCCGACGGCGTCGTGCACGACCTTGCGTTCGTACGGGTTCATCGGCTCGAGCTCTTCCTCCCGGCCCGAGCGCGCGACGCGCTTGGCGATCTCGCGCGCCCGCGCTTCCAGCCGAGCACGCTGGCGACGCTTGTAGTCCTCAACGTCGACCACGATCCGAGGCCGCATCCCGGTGCGCTGACCGACGACCACGCGGGTGAGCTCCTGGAGCGCCTCGAGCGTCTGGCCGTGCCGCCCGATCAGCAGCCCCATGTCCTCGTCGTCCGGCTCCTGACCGAGCACGTCGACGTACATCGTCCCGTCCTCGAACGTGGGCTCGACGTCGGCCGTGAGCCCCATCCGCGTGAGCACGCCCTCGAGGAACTCGGCCGCGACCTCCCCCTGCTCCTCGAGCTCCTCGTCGGAGAGCACGCTGGTCACCCGCCGGAGCCGGACGATCACCTCCGCGGGCTGGGCCCCGATGCCGAGCAGGCCCTGCCGCGGCTCCTGCACGACGGTGACGTCGACCTCCTGCTCGCTGACGCCCAACTCCGCGAGGGCGGCCTCCACCGCCTCCTCGACGCTAGGGGCGCTTCTTCGGATCTCCTCCATCGGAGCCTCCGGGCCGGGGCTTCTTCGACTGGTTGGGTCGGGACCCTCCGCCGGGCTTGGGGGTGCCGGGCTTGCGCCCCGCCGTCCCGGGCTTGCGCCCCGCCGTCCCGGGCTTACCGCTCGTGCCCTGGCGGCGGTTCCGCTGGTCCTCGGCCCGCTCCATCATCGAGGCCATGAAGCCCTTCTTCTGCGGGTCGGCGCCCTTCTTGCCGTCGGCGGCGGCGGCGGCGAGCGACTCGGCCGTGGGCCGGGTCCGGAGCATGTAGTACTGCTGGCCGATCTGCCAGGCGTTCGAGGTCGTCCAGTACACGACGAGGCCGGCCGGGAAGAAGATGCCGAACACGCCGAACATGAGCGGCATGATCTTCAGGAGCGCCTGCTGCTGCGAGGAGGCCGCGCCCGGCGGGCTTGCCTTCTGCATCTGGCGCTGCTGGTAGTAGGTGGTTCCGAACATCAGCACGGCGAACAGGTAGTAGGGGATGCGGTTCAGGTTGCCGCCGCAGTCCACCGGATACTCGAGGTTCACGGTCTCCTGGCCGACCGAAACCCGGTCGCCGAGCATCGCGTCCTGGTTCCCGGCCTGCGATGCCGAGCACAGCAGGTTCATCCCCAGGAAGGACGTTCCCGACGCGGGGCCGGGAAGCGCTCCCTCCTCGACGAGGGTCTCGATCTGCGCCTGGGAGGTGATGGGGACCTCGTTGCCGTCATCGTCGACCGTGACCTGCGGGATCTGCTGGGTCACGACCGCGTACAGCTCGGTGTCGGCGGGGATGTGGATCGGGTGCTGCGGGAACCGCAGGACCGAGTACATCGCGATCAGGATCGGGAACTGCAGCAGGACCGGCCAGCAGCCCGAGAACGGGTTGACCCCGTACTCCCGGTACAGCTTCATGATCTCTTCCTGCTGGCGCTGCTTGTTGCCCTTGAACTTCTGCTGGAGCTGCTTGACCTTGGGCTGGATGATCTGCATGTGCTGCATCGATCGGACCTGCCGGATCCCGAGCGGGAGCAGGACGAGGCGGATCAGCACCGTCAGCAGGATGATCGTCACCCCGTAGTTCGGGATCAGCTCGTAGATCTGGGCGACGAGCCAGCCGATGCCGTCGAGGAGCGCCTGCCACGGCGCGAAGGCGGTCACGCTGCGGGCCGTTCCTGTATGACAGAGTCATACGGCCCGTGGCGATGGCGGGGAGGCGGGACGTGGTCGACGCCGCCATCGGTGAACGGCCCGCAGCGGGCGATCCGCCACAGCCCCATCAGGCTCCCGCGGATCGCGCCGTGGGTGCGGACGGCTTCCTCGGCGTACCGGGAGCAGGTGGGGTAGAAGCGGCACTGCGAGCCCAGCCACCCGGAGAGGGTCAGACGGTAGAGGCGGATCGCGCCGACGATCGTCAGCCGCGCCGGAGCACCGACCGCCCAGGAGATCCTGCCGAGGCGACTCACGGCACGATCACCTGCGCCCGCGAGAGCAACCGCTCCACCTCCGGTACCAGCTCGTGTGCCCGTGCCCCGCGGATCGTTCGCCGGGCGACCAACGCGATGTCGTACCCATCTCGGACCCTGGGCGCGACCGCCTGCCAGGCCGCCCGCAGGATCCGCCGGGCTCGGTTCCGGTCGACCGCGCCGCCGACGCGACGGCCGGCCACGAACGCGACCGCCCCCGAGCCAGGCGCGACAAACAGTACCACCCGGTCTCCATGGGATGCCGTGCCGCTCGCGAGCAGACGCTCGACGTCGTTCCTGCTCGTGGCCGGGTTACGCCGACAGGCGGGTGCGGCCCTTGGCGCGACGGCGGGCGATGATCGCGCGCCCCGCGCGGGTCCGCATGCGGATGCGGAAGCCGTGGCGCTTGGACCGGCGCCGGTTGTTCGGCTGGTAGGTTCGCTTGCTCATCGCGCGCCTCTGGCGGTCGAGGTCGAAAGAGAGCCGGCCCGAGCGGCCGGCCAGGCGCGGAAGTATACCGGCTCGACCTCCACGACGGCCGCTCGGCGATCGAGCGGTGCCGCGGAGCGAAAAGTGCGTCAAAAGGCGCCCGCGGACGAGCGATGGGGAAAACGCCGGTGCTATATTGCGGCGCGCTTCCCCCCGGCGCTCGGCCTCCCCCACGGGTCGCCTTCGTCCTTCCCCAAAGGTTTCCACATATGTGGAAAGGCTCTGTGGATAGTCATGGCCGTTGCGTCGTTCGAGGAAGCCGCCGCGAGCACCTGGACCCACGTGGTCGAGCGTGCCCGGCGTGAGCTGCCCGAGAGCTCGTTCTCGATGTGGTTCCAGGACGTGCACGCCACGAGCCTGCACGACGGCGTGCTCGAGGTCACGGCTCCCTCGGACTACGTGAAGGACTGGCTCGCGAAGCACTACCTCGACCTGATCCAGACGGCCGCGACCGAGGCGGTCGGCCTCCCAGTCGAGGTCCACCTGGGCGCCTCCGCCGAGGAGCATCCGGTCGCCGTTCGGGACGTGGACCCGCCGCCGCCGGAGCCGGTCGCGACGGCGAGGCCGGCACCCCTGGGTGCTCCCGGCCTCCCGTTCCCGAACTACACGTTCGAGGCCTTCGTGGCGGGGCCCTCCAACCGGTTCGCGCACGCCGCCGCGATGGCGGTCGCCGAGACACCCCCCTCCAAGGCCTACAACCCGCTGTTCATCTACGGCGGCGTCGGGCTCGGCAAGACGCACCTGCTCGTCGCGATCGGCCACCACATGCATCGGCTCTCGCCCCGGCTGCGCGTCAAGTACGTGACGAGCGAGAGCTTCATGGCCGAGTTCATCAAGGCCGTTCGGGAACGGCAGGGGTACCAGTTCGCCGCGCGGTACCGCGACGTCGACGTGCTGCTCGTCGACGACATCCAGTTCCTCGCCAAGCGCGAGGAGACGCAGACGGAGTTCTTCCACACGTTCAACGCGCTGCACGAGAAGGAGCGCCAGATCGTGATCGCCTCCGATCGGCCTCCGCAGGAGCTCGGCATGGAGGAGCGGCTGCAGTCGCGGTTCCGGCTCGGGCTCTGCGTCGACGTCCAGCCGCCGGACCTGGAGACCCGCATCGCGATCCTCCAGCTCAAGGCGCAGCGAGAGCACGTCCACGTCCCCGACGACGTGATCGAGTTCATCGCCAGCAAGTTCGACCAGAACATCCGCGAGCTCGAGGGGGCCCTCGTCCGCGTCGTCGCCTGGTCGGACCTCACGGGCCATCCGATCACCACGGAGCTCGCCGAGCACGCCCTCGAGGACCTCCTGCCCCAGGCCGAGGCCGAGATCCCACCCCAGCTGATCCTCGAGGAGAGCGCCCGCTACTTCGGGCTGTCGGTGGACGACCTCGTGAGCCCCAACCGGTCGCGGCCGCTGACCACGGCTCGCCACGTCGCGATGTACCTGATGCGCGAGTGCAGCGGGCAGAGCCTCGTCAAGATCGGCGAGACCTTCGGCGGGCGCGACCACACCACGGCCCGCCACGGGATCTTGAAGATCGAGCGCGACATGCGCGCACGGAGCACGACCTATCGGCAGGTCCAGGACCTCTCGCGGATCATCCGGGACCGCGCCAGGTCCTCGTGAGGGTGGGTGGACGCAGATGTGGAGAGGCGGGGGACGAGCGGGGACGGAGGAGGACACCTCTCAGGGTCGTCCACCGATCTCCCCACCCGATCCCCATGTCCGAGGAGCCCGGTACGCTCGGACGATGGGGTGGTTATCCCGTTTTCCCCAGGCCCTACCACTACTGAGAAGGAAAGAACCAGAACGAAGAAGCAGTCAGGGGGTGGAGAGGTGAAGTTCCGGTGCGACCGCGATGCCCTGTCCGAGGCGCTCCAGACGGTTCAGCGCGGCGTCTCGTCGCGGCCGGGGATCCCGGCGTTGACGGGCGTGCTCATCGAGGCCTCGTCGGGCGGCGGCCTCACGCTGACCACGACGGACCTCGAGGTCTCCGCCCGCCTGACGATCGACGTCCAGGTGACCGAGGAAGGCACGGCGCTCGTGCCGGCGCGGCTCCTCGGCGACACCGTGAAGAGCCTGTCCGACGCCCCGGTCGACTTCGAGACGGATCAGTCCCAGGCGCGGATCCGTTGCGCGGCCTACGAGGGGTCGCTCCGCCTGCTGCCGGCCGAGGACTTCCCCTCGCTCCAGCAGCCGGCCGGCACGCGCGTGGTGCTCGAGGCGCCGCGGTTCGCGGAGGCGGTCGGCCAGGTCGCCCGCGCGGCCTCGCGGGACGAGGCCCGGCCCGTGCTGACCGGGGTGCTCCTGGAGGTGAGCCGCGAGGGCGTGACGCTCGTCGCGACCGACTCGTACCGGCTGGCGGTCCGCGAGGTGATCGCCACCGCCGGCGGGGAGGCCAGGGCGATCGTCCCGGAGCGCGCGATGACCGAGGCGGGGCGCGGCGCGCAGGCGATCGAGAAGGGCGACGTCGACCTGTTCGTCGACGACAGCCAGGTCTCGTTCCAGCTGGGCGCGCTGACGCTCACCTCCCGGCTGATCGAGGGCGAGTTCCCGAACTACCGGCAGCTCCTGCCGGAGCAGTACGAGAACCGGCTCTCGGTCTCCCGGCAGCAGCTGATGGACGCCGTGCACCGGGTCGGCCTGCTCGCGCGCGACACGTCGCCGGTCCGCCTCGAGTTCAACGCGCTCGGCGTGAAGCTCTCGTCGTCCTCGCCCGATCTCGGGCAGGCGGTCGAGGCGGTCGAGGCCAGGTACGAGGGGGAGGACATCACGGCCGCGTTCAACCCGCACTACCTGGCGGACGGCCTCGCGGCCGCGACGGGGGAGAGCGTCCGCCTCGAGGTCCGCGACGGCCTCAAGCCGGGGATCGTGCGGGGCGACTCGGACGAGTTCACCTACCTCGTGATGCCCGTCCGGCTCCCGACGCCGGTCGGGTAGCCCGGCCCGGGCCCGCGGTGCGCCTGTCCTGGGCCGAGCTCCGGGACTTCCGGAACCACGAGGCGACCCTGCTCGAGGACGTGCCCGAGGGGCTCGTCGTCGCCGTCGGCCCGAACGGTGAGGGCAAGACGAACCTCCTCGAAGGGATTGCGTTCCTGTTCCTGCTCGGTTCCCCGCGGACCTCGTCGATGGAGCCGATCGTGCGCCGGGGGGCCGAGGCCGCGTACGCGCGCGGCGAGGTCGAGACGGACGGCGGACGGATGCTCGTCGAGGTGGAGATCCCGGGACGGGGCGCGAACCGCGTGCAGCTGAACCGATCCCCGGTCCGCCGCAAACGCGACCTTCGACGACAGGTCCGGGGCGTGTTCTTCGGGCCCGACGACCTGGTGGTCGTGATCGGCGATCCGTCGCGTCGCCGCGACTTCATGGACGAGGCGATCCGGGAGCTCTGGCCGCTGAAGGAGGGAGCGATCACCGCGTACGAGCGGGCGCTCCGCCAGCGGAACCGGCTCCTGAAGGAGTGGGAGGGTCGCGGCGCCCCGTCGGGGCTCGAGGCGTGGGACGCTGAGCTCACCGAGACGGGCTGCGAGCTCGTCCGCCTTCGACGGGACGCGGTCGAGCGGATCGCCCCCACCGCCGGCGAGGAGTACGAGCACCTGGCCGGGTACGGGCTCCTGTGCGAGTACACGCCGAACGTGGGGACCGAGCCGCTCGAGGACGCGTTCGCCGAACGGCTGGCGGCTCGCCGATCCGACGAGATCGTCCGGCGCGTCACGCTCGTCGGACCGCACCGCGACGACCTCACGCTCGCGGTGCGCGATCTCGGGGCTCGAGGCTTCGCGAGCCACGGCGAGGGGTGGGCGGCCGCGCTCTGCCTGCGGCTGGGGCTCGCGAGCGGGGTGGAGCAGGAGGTCCGCGAGCACCCGCTCCTCCTCCTGGACGATCCCTTCTCGGCCCTGGACCCGGCACGCCAGCGGCGCGTCGCGGAGCGACTCCTCGGCCGCGGCCAGGTCTTCGTCAGCGTGGCGGACGAGGCCCACGTCCCGTCCGGCGCCGAGCGCATCTGGGACGTCGCGTCGGGCCGCGTGCAGGAGCGGGGGCGCTGATGCCGCACAGCACGGGATGGCGCCGCCGCAAGGACGAGCGGACGCTCCACGCGACCCCGATCGGTGAGGTGGTGGACGGCCTCATGCGCGAGCGAGCGTTCGCCCGGGGCGTGCCGATCGGACAGCTGGCGTCGGACTGGGCCGCGGTGGTGGGGCCGCGGCTCGCCGCGGAGTCCGCGCCGGTGAGCCTGGACGGCGGCGTGCTGGTGGTCGCGACGACCGGTGGGCCGTGGGGCGCGCAGGTGCGCTTCCTCGCCGCCGAGATCCGCGCGAAGGCCAACGCCACGCTCGGCTCGGACGAGGTGAAGCGCGTGCAGGTGGTCGTCCGGCCGGCCTGACGAGAAGCGTTGGGGTGGAAGGCGTTCGAGCCGGAAGCGGGTGGCCGAGACCGGCCGCGGAAGGGGCTGCAGCGTCCCCACCGATTGATAGAATCTATGGGCGCGATCCCGCGGGTTCGCGGTGCCCCCAAACCGCAGGGTCTGGGCGTCCGTGTGCCCGTGTCCCCCCGACAGGAGGTTGGTTGGCCACAGCAGCAGCGAAGCAGGCCCGGACCCGGAAGCCGGCGCAGTACGAGTCGGCCGACATCCAGGTCCTCGAGGGCGTCGAGCATGTCCGCCTGCGCCCCGGGATGTACATCGGCACCACCTCCGCTCGTGGCCTCCACCACCTCGTCTACGAGGTGGTGGACAACTCGATCGACGAGGCCATGGCCGGCGAGTGCGACCGGATCATCGTCCGCCTGCTGAAGGACGGCGGCTGCCGCGTCGAGGACGATGGACGGGGGATCCCGGTCAAGCCGATCCCGAAAGCCAAGGATCGGCGCCCGGCGGTCGAGGTCGTGCTCACGACGCTGAACGCGGGGGGCAAGTTCGGCGGCGAGGGATACCGGATCTCCGGGGGTCTGCACGGCGTCGGCGTCTCGGTCGTGAACGCGCTCTCCACCAAGCTCACCGTCCAGGTCATGCGGGAGGGCGGGACTTGGACGCAGTCCTACTCGCGCGGCAAGGCGACGTCCAAGCTCACCAAGGGCAAGGCGACGACCAAGACGGGCACGATCATCACGTTCTGGCCCGACCCCGAGATCTTCGTGGAGGGCACGGAGTTCGACCGGAAGATGCTCGCCGAGCGGCTCCAGGAGCAGTCGTTCCTCACCAAGGGCATCGAGATCCAGCTGATCGACGAGCGCGAGGCCAAGCCCGTCAAGCAGGTCTTCAAGGCGACCGGCGGGATCTCGGACTTCGTGAAGTTCCTCGCGACCGGCAAGGAGACGATCCACACGCGGATCATCGCGATGGAGGCCCGCGAGGCGGACGCAGAGGCCGACGTCGCGCTGCAGTGGACGGGCGGGTACGCCGAGTCGCTGCACTCGTTCGCGAACACGATCAACACGCACGAGGGCGGGATGCACGAGGAGGGCCTGAAGAAGGCCCTGACGAACGTGATCAACCGCTACGCGCGCCAGAAGGGGCTCCTCAAGGAGAAGGAGGAGAACCTCCTCGGCGAGGACGTGCGCGAGGGCCTCATCGCGATCGTCAGCGTTCGCCTGCGAGCCCCGCAGTTCGAGGGCCAGACGAAGACGAAGCTCGGCAACACCTCGATGCGCTCGCTCGTCGAGACCACGGTGAACGAGCACCTGATGACGTGGCTCGAGGAGCACCCCGGCGACGCCAAGCGCATCGTGACGAAGACGTCGCAGGCCGCGAAGGCGCGGCTGGCCGCGAAGCAGGCGCGCGACCTCACCCGCCGCAAGTCCTTCCTCGAAGGCGGCGGCCTGCCGGGCAAGCTCGCCGACTGCCAGCTCACCGACCCCGCGGCGACCGAGCTCTATATCGTGGAGGGCGATTCGGCCGGCGGCTCAGCGAAGCAGGCGCGCGACCCGGCCACCCAGGCGATCCTGCCGATCCGCGGCAAGATCCTGAACGTCGAGAAGGCGCGCCTGCACAAGATCCTCGAGAACCAGGAGATCCAGGCGCTGATCACCGCGATCGGCACCGGCGTCGGCGACGAGTTCGACGTGACGAAGGCGCGGTACCACCGGATCGTGCTGATGGCCGACGCCGACGTCGACGGGGCGCATATCCGGACGCTGCTGCTCACGTTCTTCTTCCGGAACATGCGCGAGCTGATCGACGCCGGCTACATGTACATCGCGCAGCCCCCCCTGTACCTGCTGAAGCAGGGCAAGGAGGAGCTGTACTTCTACACCGAGCGCGAGTGGGACGAGTACCGCAAGCAGGTCGACGGCGAGAAGAAGCTCGATCCGCAGCGGTTCAAGGGCCTGGGCGAGATGGATGCCGCCCAGCTCTGGGACACGACGATGGACCCGGAGCGCCGCACGCTGCTGCGGGTGACCCTCGAGGACGCGGCGACCGCGGACCGCCTGTTCAGCGTGCTGATGGGCGAGGACGTCCCGGCGCGCAAGGAGTGGATCGAGGAGAACGCGAAGGACGTCCAGAACCTGGACGTCTGAGGGCGAGGGGCCGATGGCGCAGAACCTGTTCCAGGGTCGGATCGAGGACGTCCAGCTCGAGGACGAGATCCAGCGCTCGTACCTGGACTACTCGATGTCCGTCATCGTCGGGCGAGCGCTGCCCGACGTCCGCGACGGCCTGAAGCCGGTCCACCGCCGGATCCTGTGGTCGATGCTCGAGGGCGGGCTTCGGCCCGACCGTCCGCACCGCAAGTCCGCCTGGGCGGTCGGCGAGGTCGTCAAGAAGTACCACCCGCACGGGCTCGAGGCCGTCTACGACTCCCTGGTCCGTATGGCACAGGACTTCTCGCTCCGCCACCCGCTGGTGGACCCGCACGGCAACTTCGGCTCCGTCGACGGTGACCCGCCGGCGGCGATGCGCTACACCGAGGCGCGGCTCGCGCCGATCGCGCTGGAGCTCCTGCGCGACATCGACGCGGAGACCGTCGACTTCATCCCCAACTACGACGGCTACGAGATGCAGCCGGTCGTCCTGCCCTCCCGCTTCCCGAACCTGCTCGTGAACGGCTCGGGCGGGATCGCGGTCGGCATGGCGACGAACATCCCGCCGCACAACCTCGGCGAGGTGATCGACGGCGTCGTCCACTTCATCGACCACCCGGAGGCCACGCCGCGCGAGCTGATGAAGTTCATCAAGGGCCCGGACTTCCCGACCGGCGGCATCGTGATGGGGCGCGACGGGATCAAGGACGCCTACGAGACCGGCCGCGGCTCGATCAAGGCCCGCGCGGTGTGCTCGATCGAGGAGGCCTCGAACGGCCGCCAGCGCATCGTGGTCACCGAGCTCCCGTACCAGGTGAACAAGGCCCGGCTCGCGGAGAAGATCGCCGAGCTCCACCGGACGGGACGGCTGAAGGACATCGCTGACATCAAGGACCACTCGAGCGGCCGCGAGGGGATGCGCCTGGTCATCGAGCTGAAGCGCGGCGCGAACCCGCAGGTGGCGCTGAACCAGCTCTACAAGCACACGCAGCTGCAGGACAACTTCGGGGTCATCATGCTCGCGCTCGTCGACGGGGTCCCGCGGACGCTGAACCTCGCCGAGGTGATCGGCTACTACGTCGATCACCAGGTCGACGTGGTCACGCGGCGGACGCAGTTCCAGCTGCGCAAGGCGGAGGAGCGCGACCACATCGTCCGCGGCCTCCTGATCGCCCTGCAGAACCTCGACGCCGTGATCCGCATCATCCGGGGTTCGCAGGACGCCGAGGAGGCCCGCACCAAGCTCATGAAGCAGTTCAAGCTGAGCGAGATCCAGGCGAACCACATCCTGGACATGCCCCTGCGACGCCTGACGAAGCTCGCCCGCGAGGAGCTCGAGCAGGAACACAAGGACCTGCTCGCGCGGATCCGCTACCTGAAGGCCCTCCTGAAGGACCCGAAGAAGATCCGTGGGGTGATCAAGGAGGAGCTGCTCGAGATCAAGCAGCGCTACGCCGACAAGCGCCGCACCCAGCTCAAGGCCGACGAGGGCGATCTCGACGTCGAGGACCTCATCGCGGAGGAGGACGTCGTCATCACGGTGAGCCGCGCGGGCTACGTGAAGCGGCAGCCGATCGAGAACTTCCGCCGGCAGGGACGGGGCGGGCGCGGGGTCCGCGGCCAGAACCTGAAGGAGGAGGACGTCGTCCGCGACGTCTTCACGACGACGACGCACCACTGGCTGCTGTTCTTCACGAGCCGGGGCAAGGTGTATCGCGTGAAGGTGCACGAGGTGCCCGAGGCCTCCCGGACGGCCCGCGGCACCTACGCGGCGAACCTCCCCGGCGTGTCGATCACCGGCGACGAGCGGGTGCAGGCGGTGATCGACCTGAAGGAGTACGCGGACGGCCGGTACCTCCTGTTCGCCACGCGACGGGGCATGGTGAAGAAGACCACGCTCCCCGAGTACGACTCGCCCCGCACGGGCCTCGCGGCCATCAACCTGCGGACCGGCGACGAGCTGAACGACGTCCGGCTGACCGACGGCAAGGACGACGTCCTGCTGATCTCGAGGAAGGGCCAGACGATCCGGTTCCGCGAGAGCCTCGTGCGACCGATGGGACGGCAGACCGCCGGGGTGATCGGCATGCGCCTGGCCGAGGACGACGAGGTCATCGCGCTCGGTATCGCCTCCGAGGGCGAGGAGATGATCAGCGTCACGCACCAGGGCTACGGCAAACGCACGCCGCTGAAGGACTATCCGGTGAAGGGGCGCGGCGGCAAGGGCGTGATCGGGCACACCCTCACGAGGAAGACCGGTCTGCTGGCTGGGGCGTTCGTGGGCTCGAAGGACCAGGACATGTTCGTGATCTCGTCCTCGGGCATCGTCATCCGGGTCGCGGCCGGGGACATCCGGCGGGTCGGTCGGGCGTCGCAGGGCGTCCGGACGATGCGGGTCGAGGAGGGGGCCACGGTCGTCGCCCTCGCGCCGGTCATCGCGCAGGCCGAGGACGACGAGCCCGCGTAGCCACGTCGCCCGGCCCGCATCGGGTCCGGGCGACCCGGACGGGGGATGATCGACGGATGCACCTCGGGCTCGGCGTGACGCTGATCACGGCGGGGAGCCTGCTCGGGCTCCTCGTCGCCTTCGGAGCGTGGCCCCGGCTCCCGGGCCCGGTCGCGTTGGCGCTCATCGCCGCGTGCGGGATCGCCCTCGGGGCCGGTGCGCTCCTCGTGCAGCACGACGCGACCGCCGTTGAGTGGGTGCTCACGCTCGTCACGCTCGGCGTCCTGGCGCCGGTGCATGTGCGGCTCGTCTTCGGACCTCCCGGGCTCGGATGATGGATGGGTCATGGTTGCCGCCGGCCCTCCCGCCGCGTACAAAGGGCGGGAACCGATGAGCGAACCCGCAGGTCCGACGCCCGTGACGACGGAGACCATCCCCGCGCCGGACGCCGGCGCGCCCACGGAGGTCGGCTCCCCGACCGACGCGCGCGCGACCATCGACACCGGCTCCGGTGCGCCCACGGTCGGCGGCGCGCCGACGAAGGAGACCCCGAAGGCCAAGCGGTTCACGCGGCCGCGGGCCCGGCAGGCCCGCGTGGTGATCCGCAAGGTCGGGCCCTGGTCGGTGCTGAAGATCTCGTTCCTGTTCTACCTCTGCGTGATGACGGTGATCCTCGGCGCGATGATGATCCTCTACGGCGTCCTCGACGCGATCGGGGCGCTGGACTCCGTCACGCGGCTGATCCGAGACCTGTTCGCGGACCAGACGTTCGAGATCCACGGGGACTGGCTCTTCACGCGCGGGTTGCTGATCGGCTTCGCGATGGTCGTGCTCTGGACGCTGATCAACCTGTTCGTCGCGTTCCTCTACAACCTCCTGTCGGACCTCATCGGCGGTGTGGAGGTCACGCTCTCCGAGCGGCGCTGAGCGTTTCCGCTGGTCACGGCCACGATTGACACCGTTTCCGAGCCACGCGTACGCTTGCCGACGGGTCGGGTTCGACCCCTCGGGTTCGATCCCGGGCCTGTAGCTCAGCTCGGTTAGAGCGCATCCCTGATAAGGATGAGGTCGTTGGTTCAAGTCCAACCAGGCCCACTACGAGAAGGGGAGGGCGGCGATGGCGGAG
This sequence comes from Actinomycetota bacterium, assembly GCA_036554665.1. GTDB lineage: Bacteria > Actinomycetota > UBA4738 > UBA4738 > HRBIN12 > CALGFI01. The sequence goes on from DATBMU010000009.1 coordinate 18,667, forward strand.
GAGTCTGAAGAGGGCACGAAGAAGAGCGGGTTCTTCGGCAAGCTCATGAAGATCGCGTTCATCGCGGCGATCGTCGGCGCGGTCGTCGCGATCTTCAAGCGTCGCCGGGGCAAGGACCTCGACGAGGACGAGTGGCAGGAGCTCCCCCCGCCGGCCGGCGGCTGAGCTCGAACGCTCCCAGCGGTACCGAGAGCCCGTGGCGACACGGGCTCTCGTCGTTGGGGGGGCGGAGGCTAGACTCGCCGGCGTGACGAGCGAGGCGTGGGAGCTCGCGCACGGGGCTGCGCGCGCGGCCGGGGTCGAGCTCCGCCCGCTCGCCGACCTGGAGGACGCCGACCGGATCGTCGCGGTGCTGGAGGCGACCTGGGGCGACGAGCAGGTCGTCCCGCGCGAGATGCTCCGCGCGCTCGCCGAGAGCGGGAACGTGCCGTACGGGGCGTTCGCCGCCGGCGAGCTGATCGGCTACGTGCTCGGGTGGGCCGGGGTCGACGCCGTGGACGGGTTGCACGTCCACTCGCACATGCTCGCCACGCTCCCGGAACGGCGGCACGGCGGCGTGGGCTTCGCGCTCAAGCTCGCGCAGCGCGCCCAGGCGCTCGATCAGGGCATCGAGGTCATCCGGTGGACGTTCGACCCGCTCGTCGCCCGGAACGCCTACTTCAACCTCCACAAGCTCGGGGCGGTCGTCGACCGGTTCGCGCGCAACTTCTACGGCGAGATGGGGGACGCGGTGAACCGCGGCGATCGCAGCGACCGGTTCTTCGTGCGCTGGAACGCGTCGGCGCCGCCGGGCCCGTGGAGCGTGCCGGTGGACGGCGATCCGACGATCGTCCGCCGCGGCGCCGAGGACCGGGCGGAGGGAATCGGAGAGCCCATCGGCGACGCCGCGGTGATCGAGATCCCCTCCGATCACGCCGCGCTGCGGGCAGCCGATCCGGGGCTCGCGCGGGCGTGGCGGGACCTCGTCGCCGACGCCGCCGAGTCCTGCCTCGCTCACGGTCTCGTCTGCGCGAGGTTCGACCGCGATCGCAGCGCCTACGTCTTCGCGCGCACGTACGGACGGGCCCGCCTCGACATGAGGCGGAGGGGGTCGTGACCCGGGTCCTCGCCGTCGACCTGTTCCTCGTCGGCCTGCCGCTCGTGCGACCGTTCCGCACGAGCTTCGGCGAGACGACGCGCAAGGAGTGCGTCCTCGCGCGCGTCGAGACCGACGAGGCGGTCGGTTGGGGGGAGTGCGTCGCCGGGAGCGCGCCCGACTTCTCGGAGGAGTGGAACGACGGCGCCTGGCTCGTGCTGCGCGACTTCCTCGCGCCGGCCTTGATCGGGGCGGGCGATCTCGCGATCGACGACGTGGAGCAGGTCCTCGCGTCGCTCCGCGGCCACCCGATGGCGAAGGCAACGCTCGTGAACGCGTTCGTCGACGCCTCGCTGAGGGGCCAGGGCCGTTCCCTCGCAAGCTTCCTCGGGGCGGAACGGGACCGCGTCGCCTGCGGGGTCTCGGTGGGGATCGCGTCCAGCACGTCCGGGCTCCTCGAACAGGTCGCCGGCTACCTGGACGAGGGCTACCGTCGGATCAAGCTCAAGATCGCGCCGGGCACCGACGTGGAGCGCGTCCGGGCGGTCCGCGAGGCGCATCCCAGCATCCTCCTGTCGGTGGACGCGAACGCCGCGTACACGCTCGCGGACCTCGGGACGTTCCGCGAGCTCGACGCGTTCGACCTCCTGATGGTCGAGCAGCCGCTGCACCACGAGGACCTCCTCGACCACGCGAAGCTCCAGTCCCGGATCTCGACCGCGATCTGCCTTGACGAGTCGATCCGCTCAGCGGCCGCGGCGGCCGCCGCGATCGAGCTCGGCGCCTGCCGCATCGTGAACATCAAGCAGGGGCGGGTCGGAGGCGTGCTCGAGGCGCGCCGCGTTCACGACGTCTGCGCCGCGCAGGACGTCCCGGTCTGGTGCGGCGGCATGCTCGAGACGGGGATCGGGCGGGCGACGAACCTGGCGCTCTCCGCGATGCCGAACTTCACGCTGCCCGGCGACACGAGCGCGAGCCGGCGGTACTTCGAGAAGGACCTGATGCCGCCGTTCGAGCTCGATCGCGACGGGACGATGCGGGTGCCCTCCGGGCCGGGGATCGGCGTGGAGCCGGATGCCGACCGGCTCGAGGCCTGCACCCTTCGTCGCGAGCGGATCGAGAAAGAGTGACAGGAACCTCGGTTCCGCCTTGACGGCTCCGAGGGGCGCCCCTACGGTTCGCATCGAGAGACCGCTGCGACCCTCGGGTCGCGGCGGTTTCTCGCATCTGGGGTCCGTACGCGAGGCGGACCCGGCCCGGCTCACGTATCCGCCGGGCCGAAGTGCCGCGTCCGCGCGCTCGCCCGTCCTAGACTGCGCGGAGACGCACGCGCCGGCGGCGACGAGGGGCAGGCCGATGAGGAAGCGGGTCATCCGAGCGGGCGAGATCGAGATCGAGGACTCCGAGGGACGGGTCCGCGCCCGGTTCGGCGTGACGAACGACGATCTGCCGTTCCTGTCCTTCTACGGCCCCGACGAGAAGCTCCGGGCCCGGTACGGGGTGCAACCCGACGGCTCCGCCGGGCTCGCGATCGCCGACGACGAGGGCAAGGTCCGCGCGACGTTCGGGCTGTTCTCCGACGGCTCGGCGAGCCTGGCGATGGTCGACCGGAACGGCAAGGTCCGAGCGAAGTTCGGTCTCGGCTCGGAGGGTTCCCCCACGCTCGCACTCCGGAACAAGGACGGCGAGCTCGGGTTCGTGTATTCGCTTGCGCAGCAGGGTTCTCCGACGATCTCGCTGCAGGACGAGGACGGCAAGGTGCGGGCCCGTCTCGGGCTCGCGGCGGAGGGCTCGCCGATCCTGCGCCTGCTGAACCGGGAGGGCGAGCTCCGCGCGATCATGGGTCTCACCGACGACGGGACGCCCGTCCTGCAGTTCCTCGACGCGGAGGGCGGCCCGATGTGGACGGCGCCGAGCGGAGCCTCGGCCGCCTCCCCGGCGGATCACGGTGCCGGCGCGACCGGGCCCGAGCCCTCGAAGGGGAGCTAGGGCCGGCGTGTCGGGGTGGTGGGCCGCGGCGTTCGTCGTCCAGTGGATCCTGCTCGTCGTCCTCGCGCTCGTCGTGATCGCGCTCGCGCGCCAGATCGGGGTCCTGCACCTGCGCCTGGCTCCGCTCGGCGCGCTGGAGGTCGACGACGAGGGGCCGGCGATCGGTGATGCGCCGGAGATCGTGACCGCCCGGGGCCGCGACGGCACGACCGTGCTGGTCGGTGGTCCCGGCCCGCGACGGCTCCTGGCCCTCGTCTCGCCCACCTGCCCGATCTGCGAGCTCCTGCTCCCGTCGTTGCCGGCCGCGGCGAGGGCGGGCGGCCTCGTCCCGCAGGTGGTCTCGGACCCGACCCTCGAGACCGCGTACCGCGTCCCGGGCGTCCCGTTCCTCGTCGTCCTGGACGAGCTCGGCGTCGTCCGCTCCAAGGGCACGGTGAACTCGCTCGAGCAGATCGAGGGGCTGATCGACACCGCCCGTCGTCGCATCTCCGAAGCCGAGGAGCCGCGCGCCAGCTGATGGGTCGCGTCGAGCGCGCCGGCACCCAGCTCGCCCGCCGGACCAGTCGGCGTTCGTTCCTCGGACGGGTCGGCCGCGCGGTGGTGGCGCTCGCCGGCGGCTCGGTCGTGGCGACGGCGCTCGCGCCCGAGCGCGCCGAGGCGTACCACATCTGCGGGCACATCTTCACGACCGGCTCCTGTCCGCATCCGTACACGCCGAACACGCGGATCGACGGCGCCGGGTTCCCGCTGCATCCGACGTACGGGTTCCCGGTCGACGACGACGGGTTCATCTACCTCTCGGAGGAGCAGACCCGTCGCAAGGTCTGCCAGACGGTCGTGCCCGAGCGGTTCACGTTCGTGCACAATCCGAGGTACGGCGGCGGCTGGAGCCGCTGCTGCAACGGGCGGATCCGGCACATCTCCGACTGCTGCTCGCCCTCGACGGTCCGGATCAACGGCGACGGCGCGGTGCGCGGGTACTGCCCGCGCGGGCTCCGCGTGTTCTGCATCGCGTACCAGGAGCTGAACGTCCGGTGCTGAGCGATCCGCTCGTCGCGGCCGTGATCGCCGCGTCGGTCGTCGCCGGCCTGACGACGCTGTTCGGCCCCTGAGGCCTATCGATGGTCGAGACCATCACCCCCGTGGTCCACGGGGGGAGTCGAAGCCGGTGGGCGATCCTCGTCGCGCTGCACGTGGCGGGTGCGACGCTGGCGGCGGCCGTGTTCGGGGCGATGCTCGGGACCGTCGGGGTGCTGCTGGACGCCCCGTGGGGCGCGGCGGGCACGGCGCTCGTCGCCACCCTCGCGGGCCTGTACCTCGCGCGGGAGGCGCTCGGTCTCCGGGTGCCGGTGCCGCAGCTCCGCCGGCAGGTGCCGGACTGGTGGCGGACGTTCTTCCCGTTCGCGCCCGCGGCCTTCCTGTACGGCGTCGGGCTCGGCGTCGGCTTCTTCACGTACCTGTCGCACGGAACGCTCGTGGCGGTCGCC